>CAYSPF010000005.1:9163-14365 GCA_964432775.1 uncultured Geobacter sp. | reverse complement strand
TGGCAAGCAGCGTCCTGGCTCGGCAAAGAATCATCTCGCAGGCATCCGCGAATCCGACGACCCCGGTATCAATGGAAAGATGATAGTTCACTGCATCGGTCCATTCAACGCCTGCTATGGTTCGGATGAATCTTCGGCGGTGTTTGTCCGAATCACCCACCAGGGTTTCAGCCTGTTCGGCGTCCGCGATATGGAAGACATCCATCACTCGACGGATTCTGAATTCCGGTTGGGCATGGAGGAAAACCTTCACCAGTCCCGGAATATCCGAAAGGATATGGAAGGCCCCGCGGCCCACTATCACTGCATTGCATCGTTCCGCTATCTTCCGGATGATAAGGGCCTCGGCGGCAAACAGTTCTCCGTCCATGAGAGGGCGGATAGGGGGAGGGGCATAGCCGGTCTCCGGGGTACAGACTGAACAGGAGCGCACCAGTTTTTCCCAAAAGCTTGAGACCCGCTCCTGACGGTCGGCAAGGAGATCCTCGTCTTCCTTTAAATGGTCAGCTACCTCACGAACAATCTCACGGTCCATGTACCTGCATCCGAGACGTTTTGCCACCTCCTGACCGATATACGTTCCACCGCTCCCGATCTGCCTTGATATGGTAATGGTAATATTCTCGGGCATTTCTGGACCTCCTCGGCGAGAATTATTTCCCAAGTTTACCACTTGATGGAAAAAGCGCATGCCTATCCGGACCGCACCCGGTACCGCCGGGAATATTTTGGCGGAAAAGTCATATTATGATAGAAAAAATGACGAGATCCTGATAAACAGAATGTTTCTGAGAAGTTTTCAGACTAGGAAAAGCCGAGGAGATATCAGTGGAGAAGATCGGAAGAAACGATGCATGCCCGTGCGGTAGTGGAAAAAAGTTCAAGAAATGCTGCCTTGAGAAAGGGCGGGAGAACACATCGCGCATCCGGGATGATGCGGCTGTAGCCAAACAGGCCCTTGACTGGTTGGGTGAGCGCTATCCCGATGAAATCCGGGAGGCCGTTTTCGGCGGCTTTATGGGTGCGCTGAAAAAGCGGGACCGGGAGACGATAGGTTTACTCTCTCCCGAGGCACAGGAATTGTTGAATATCAATGTCGGAGAGTGGCTCCTTACCGACGCGAAGATTGGCGCTGCGGGTGAAGAGAGACCTGTCCGCGAAATCCTGCTTGCTCCGGATCAGATCTCCTTATCGGCGGAGGGAATCCGCTGGCTCACGAATCTTGGAGAACGTCCACTGAGCATATACGAAGTTCGGAGTGTTGAACCGGGAGAGGGGATGCTGCTCTCGGACCTGCTGAGACCTGACGAACCGAACGTCCGGGTTCGTGAACGAAAGGCATCGAAAAGTCTGGTGCGATGGGATACCTTGGGAGCCCGACTGGTGAAGACGGAGAATGAGTGGATGCTGTCCGGTTCCGTTTACCCGTTGCCCCGGGAGGCTGCGAATACCTGCCGGGCCAGGATTCAGCGCAAGGGCAAGGGTGAGGACAACGGCACCGACTCCTTTCGTGCGCTGTGCTGCTCAGTTATCAGGGAAGAATGGCTTAGACATGTTATCTCCGATCATCTGCGTGCCGAGACAGGGCTCACCAACACCGATATACCCCAGGCGCCCGTTTCCGAGGATTTCGGGAAGTGGGCGGAAGAGGCGCTTCCCGCACTGGGTGACAGGTCACCCCGGAAGGCCGCCAAGACACCGGCGGGGCGTCGCGCCGTGACGGAACTTCTCAAAACCTACGAAATCCGTGAAGCCCGCCGCATTCTCACACATGGGGGAAAGCCGGTTGATTTCGGCTTTCTCTGGGACGGACTGGGTCTGCCGCGGGATGATGCGCGATAGTTCGGTGACGTTTGCCTGGTTTTGCATCCGGACATTTAGCGTTACGTCCATTCCTTCTGGAAGACGGCCATGAACGATGTGTCTACGGGGATCTTTCGGGTTCGTTCCTGTGAAACCGGTTTCCGTGGCAGAGTATGGCCGATAACCCTTCTCGATTATATGCAGGATGCGGCATCGCTTCATGCCTCCTCACTGGGTTTTGTCGACGCAAATTCCTTCCTAAGGTAGAAAACTATGGATCAGTGGAAAAAAAGTCTCGCCGCGTGCATTACCGACCCTGAAGAACTGGCGGGGTATTTTCCCTTTGACCCGGCTCCACTCCGTGTCGTGGTGGAAAAATACCCCATGCGTATTTCTCCCCATTATCTCGGCCTGATACATGGTGCGGGCGATCCCGTCTGGCGACAGTGTGTACCTGACCCGCGCGAACTGTATGATGACGGTCTGGATCCCGATCCACTTCATGAAGATCTGCTGAGTCCGGCGCCGCGCCTCATCCATCGCTATCCCGATCGGGTCGTTCTTCTTGCGGGTTCCGTATGCGCCGTATACTGCCGGTTTTGTATGCGGAAGAGGACGATGGGGTGCACCGCGCTGGAAGCCGGTTCAGTCGGACTTGAAGAAGCTTTCCGCTATATCGAGGAAACCCCTGCTATCCGTGATGTCATTCTGTCGGGTGGGGATCCGCTGCTTCTTGTCGATGATGAGTTGGAAGAGATACTCTTCCGTGTGCGGAGGATCCCCCATGTGGAGATCATCCGGATTGGCACGCGGGTTCCCGTGACCCTTCCGGAGAGGATTACCCCACGCTTATGCCGCCTGCTGAAACAATTCCATCCCCTTTATGTCAACACCCACTTCAACCACCCGCTCGAAATAACCGCTGAGTCTGCGGATGCATGCTCTCTGCTTGCGGACGCCGGTATTCCGCTGGGAAATCAGACCGTATTGTTGAAAGGGGTGAACGACGAACCGGAAACCATGAAGCGCCTGATGCAGAAACTCCTGATGATAAGGGTCCGACCCTATTACTTGCATCAGATGGACCTTGTTCGAGGGGGGGGGCACTTTCGCACCGACGTGAAAACCGGGATGGCGGTTATGGATGGTCTGCGCGGACACACATCCGGCATGGCTATTCCCTACTACGTGATAGACGCGCCCGGAGGGAAGGGGAAGGTTCCTGTTCTACCGCATGCGGGCCGGTTCGAAGGGGATCATTTGATTTTGCGAAACTATCGGGGCGAGGAGATAGAGTATCCGGTATCGGCTGAATCGGCGTTCACAGCTCTTCCGGAGTAAAGGCCACAACCTCGTCGATTGCAGAGGACCCGAGCAGAAGCATCACGAGCCGGTCGATGCCGAAGGCAATGCCGGCGGAGGGAGGCATCCCGGACAGTTCCCGGAGAAACTTTTCAGGAAGGGGGTATACCGGTTTCGAGGAATCCCTGCGGAAATCCTGTTCACGGTTGAACCTGCTGCGCTGTTCTTCCGGATCAACAAGTTCTGAGAAGGCGTTGGCCAGTTCCATCCCGCCGATATAGAGCTCGAAGCGTTCCGCGATGGCGGGTTCGTTCGCCTTGAGTCTGGCCAGAGAGCCTCGCTGCGCGGGATACTCCAACAGGATTGTCGGTGTATCCCAGCCGAGCATCGGCTCGATGGAGAAGACCATGATTTCGTCGAACAGATCCTTGTCCAGGGCTTCCTCAGCGGTCATGCCGCCGAAGCGGGAGAATGCCTCCCGCACCGTCAGTCTCTCCCACGGATTTTCCAGATCAATTATCCTGCCGTTCCTCGCCACTTCGTTTCCCTGCCCGACCGCCGCCGACGCGGAGCGAACCAGCGCCTCGCAATCCTCCATCAGAACCGTATAGTCGGCATTGGCACGGTACCATTCCAGCATGGAGAATTCGGGCAGATGAAAAGAACCCCTCTCGCCGTCCCGCCAGCAGTGACAGATCTGGTAGATCCTGTCGAAACCGGCGGCCAGCATCCGTTTCATGCAGATTTCAGGGGAAGGGTGCAGGACCCAGGATCCGGACGGCATGACATCGATATGGGATTCCGGGATGGGAACGGGGATCCGATGGGGAGTGTCAACCTCCAGGAAACCCTTTTTCTCGAAAAACAAGCGGATTGCGCTGATTATCTTTGCCCGCGCCAGAAGGGAATGCCGTCTGTTCGAGAGGTTGCAGCCGCCTGTCACGGCGCTATCCTTTTACCCTTGTGGAATACTCCCCGGTGCGGGTATCGATGGTGATGAGTTCACCCTCCTCGATGAAGGGAGGAACGCGCAGGACATATCCGGTTTCCAGGGTAGCGGGTTTCGAATCGCTGCCGGTCGTGTCGCCCTTGATCCAGGGGTCGGTCTGCAGTACGCGCAGGTTTACAAAGTTGGGAGTGCTGACTCCGATGGGCTTGTCCTGAAACATCAGGACTTCCACCTCCAGATTGTCTATCAGATAATTCTTTGCCTCACCGATGCCGTCCTCGCTGATACTTATCTGCTCGTAGTTCTGGTTGTCCATGAAACAGTAATGAGTATCTTCCTTGTAGAGGAATTGCATCGTCCGTTCTTCAAGGTGCGCGGGTTCGAAGGTTTCGCCGGAGCGGTACGTCCGGTCAAGGCTGGTTCCATTAATCATGTTCCGCATCTTGGTGCGGTAGAGAGCCTGGCCCTTGCCCGGTTTGGAGAATTCGAAAGCCGTGACGATGTATGGATCGCCGTCAATGGTAATTTTGAGACCCTTTCGCAAATCAGCAGCAGTGTACATGGAAAATGTTCCTTTTCGATGGATTCCGACGGGAAGTGCATCACCTGGCAGGTGAGCGTCCCGTCGGTTTTTGAAACTGATGACTATACCCCGTCATCACCAATTTGTTAAGAAGAAAATACACGAGTTCAGCGGGTTCCGGTAACATCATGGAACGTACAACGCGGCCGATGCAATCGTTCAAAAGTGCCTTCAATCGGGAAAAAGATCAGGCGAACGAGCAGTTCCTGCAAAAACAGGGCACGATGAATAGCCGCAACGGGAAACAAAACGGCTTCTCATCATGACTGCCGGTTTAATAAAATGCCTGCGCTCGGACGGGGTATCTACGAATGACCCTCAAACCTGGAGACCTGGAAGGGAAATGGGTGACGAAGAAAAACAGGCGTGTTGGACGGAATTATTTCGATCGATAGGTAATACGTCCTCGTGACAGGTCGTACGGGGAGAGTTCAACTGTTACCTTGTCCCCGGGTAGTATTTTAATGAAAAATTTTCTCATCTTGCCGGAAATATGCGCAAGGACGATGTGGTCGTTTTCAAGTTTTACACGGAACATGGCGTTGGGAAGCGGTTCGACCACCGT
>CAYSPF010000005.1:0-9063 GCA_964432775.1 uncultured Geobacter sp. | reverse complement strand
GCCCCGAAGCGCGGCGAGATCCTGTTCCGGGCTGCCGGGCTGCTGCTGAGGCGCAAGGAGGAGCTGGGACGACTGGTGACACGGGAAATGGGGAAAGTCCTCTCCGAGGGGCTCGGAGACGTTCAGGAGGCTATTGATATGGCCTTCTACATGGCGGGAGAGGGGAGAAGGCTTTCGGGGGAGACAGTGCCGTCGGAATTGCCTGACAAGGACTGTAAAAGCGTCAGGGAACCTTACGGGGTCGTGGCGCTCATTACCCCGTGGAACTTTCCCACGGCGATCCCGGCCTGGAAGCTGTTTCCGGCCCTCATCTGCGGCAACACGGTGGTGTTGAAACCGTCGTCAACTACACCCGCCTGCGCTGCGGCCCTTGTTGAGGTTCTTGAGGAGGCAGGGGTTCCTCCGGGGGTCGTGAACCTGGTACACGGACCGGGCGGGGAGGTTGGGGAGTACCTCGTGACGCATCCGGACGTCGATGCCGTGTCGTTCACCGGTTCCTGCGCAGCGGGTGAACGACTGCAATCCCTGCTGGCAGGTTTGCATCGGCCGTTTGCGGCGGAAATGGGCGGGAAAAATGCCATAATCATCATGAACGATGCCGACCTGGATCTTGCGCTGGAAGGGGTCCTGTGGGGCGCCTTCGGCACCAGCGGCCAGCGCTGCACCGCAGCCGGCCGGGTCATCGTACATGATACGATTCATGACCGTTTTCTGGAGAGGCTCGTGAATGCCGCGAACCGCCTTCGTCTCGGGCCGGGACTCAGTCCCGACACGGATGTGGGGCCTGTGGTCAACGATCAGCAGATGAACAGAGTGCTGGACTATATCAGGATCGGGCAGGAGGAGGGAGCGAAACTGATCGCCGGAGGCGGGCGATCCATGGATGGTTCCTGCGCCCACGGCCATTTTATCCGGCCGACGATCTTCGCGGAAGTGGAACCGGCAATGCGTATCGCACGGGAGGAGATCTTCGGCCCGGTGGTGGCTGTTCTCCGCTGTTCCGGCATCGACGAAGCAGTTTCAATGGCAAATGGTGTCCCGTTCGGCCTGTCCTCGGCCATCTATTGCCGGGATGTGAACACGACCGCGCGTGCAGAACGGGACCTGCGGAGCGGGCTTGTGTATGTCAACGCTTCAACCATCGGCGCGGAGATCCAGCTTCCCTTCGGCGGCTGGAAGCACTCTGGCTCCGGCCATCCCGAGGCGGGAGGGCGAGGCGGCGCCCTGGATTTCTACAGCCGGATGAAGGTGATTTACCGCGATTTCAGCGGCAGACTCCAGAAGGCGCAGATAGATTGAGGTGGGATTCCCATGAAATGTGCCGATGATACTATCCGGAGAGCGACCCGGGTCTTTACTCCCGCACTCCATATCTACTACCCGCTTTCCATTGTCCGGGGAACCGGCGTCCATGTCTTTACGGACGACGGAAAGCGTTTCATGGATTTCTCTTCCGGCCTCGCGGTACTCAACATCGGCCACAACCACCCGCGGGTAGTGGAAGCGGCTCGCGATCAACTGGAAAGGGTGATCCATACCGGCGGCGTCTATCTGAACGAAACAACCGTCGCCGCCGCGGAAAAACTCGTATCCATCACACCCGAGGGGTTGGACAGGGTGTTTTTCAGCAACTCCGGCGCAGAGGCTGTGGAGGGGGCGCTGAAGCTTGCCCGGTATGTCACCGGGCGTCAGGGAATCATCTCCTTCATCGGGGCCTTCCACGGCAGGACCTTCGGCGCCTTGTCCGTGACAACCAGTTCGGCCGCATACCGGAAGAGATACCATCCGCTCCTCCCTTCCATATATCATGCGCCGTACCCCTACTGCTTTCGCTGCCCCTTTCGACAGACACCTGACAGCTGCGGGCTCTGCTGTCTTTCCGATCTGGAAACAACCCTGAAGCATCGGATCCCGCCCGATGAGATCGCGGCCGTGATCATAGAGCCCGTTCTCGGCGAGGGTGGATATTTCCCGGCGCCGGCGCCCTTCCTGGCGGCGCTGCGCGAGTTGTGCGATCGGTACGGGATACTGCTGATCTTCGACGAGGTACAGTCAGGGGTGGGGAGAACGGGTCGCTGGTTCGCCGGTGAACACGCCGGGGTGTTTCCCGACATCATGACCGTTGCCAAGGGTATCGCATCGGGCTTTCCCCTTTCTGCCGTGGTTGCGGGGAGGGGAATCATGGAGCAATGGCCCTCGGGTGCCCACGGCACAACCTTCGGCGGCAATCCCGTGTCGTGCGCCGCTTCCATGGCAACCATCGACGTAATCAGAGAGGAAGGGCTGCTGGAGAAGGCTTCGGCGCGCGGTGCGGCAATCCTCGAAAGGATGGGCCGTCTTGTCGCAACCCATCCCCTGGTTGGCCAGGCCCGGGGATACGGGTACATGATTGGCATCGAGTTCGTTACCGTCGACGGCGCGCCCAACGGAGCAGCCTGTCAGATGGTACTCGACGCATGCCTGGAAAAGGGGTTGATTCTCATAGGGTGCGGTGCGGAACGGCATGTGATCCGCTTCATCCCGCCGCTCACGGTAAACGGCGAGGAGCTGGAAAACGCGTTGCACATCCTGGAAGACGCGATACGGGGCCTTTCATGAGACGGGAGCGGATTCTGATAATGGGCGCCGCAGGTCGTGACTTCCACAACTTCAACGTCTGTTTCCGCGACGAGCCCCGCGTGCGCGTCGTCGCCTTCACCGCGACACAGATACCCTTCATCACGGACCGGCGCTACCCGCCGTCGCTGGCAGGGAAGCTCTACTCGCGGGGTATCCCCATTTATGACGAAACGCGCCTTCCCGAACTGATAGAACGGCTGCGGGTGGACCGGGTGGTATTCTGCTACAGTGATATTTCCTACGCGGAACTGATGCACCGCGCTTCCCTGGTCCTTGCGCACGGGGCCGACTTCTCCCTTCTCGGCCCCGAGTCCACCATGCTGAAGAGCCGGAAACCGGTTATTTCCATCTGCGCGGTCCGCACCGGGTGCGGCAAGAGCCAGATAACCCGCTATCTGTGTGACCTGCTGAGGAGTGTGAATCTTGTTCCGGTCGTTGTGCGTCATCCCATGCCGTACGGTAACCTGGCGAGCCAGGAGGTTGAGCGTTTCGCCCACTTCGAGGATCTGTCCCTCTACCGGTGCACCATCGAGGAGCGGGAGGAATACGAACCGTTGCTGCTGCACGGCGCCATCGTGTATGCGGGGGTCGATTACGGCAAGATTCTGCATCGAGCGGAGAGGGAAGGCGACATTTTACTCTGGGACGGCGGCAACAACGACTTCCCCTTTTTTGTCCCGGATCTGGAAATTGCCCTGGTGGATCCTCTCCGTCCCGGCCATGAAACCGGGTTCTTCCCCGGCGAGGTCAATCTGCGGCGGGCAACCATCGTCGTCATCAACAAGAGCAACACCGTGGTTCGGGCGGTCTGCGACCGTATGGAAGAGACGATTCGAACGGTGAATCCGCATGCCGTTGTCATCAGGACCGCATCCGAGATCCGTCTCTCCGACCCGGACGGGGTAACGGGACGGCGCGTTCTGGTCATTGAAGATGGCCCCTCCGTCACCCACGGCGGACTCTCGTCCGGGGCCGGTTATGCCGCCGCGTTACAGTTCGGCGCCAGGGAGATCTGTGATCCGCGACCCGCTGCGGTCGGCACTATCGAGGAAACCTTCCGGAACTACCCCCACATCAGCCGCGTGCTTCCCGCAATGGGATACAGTGACCGACAGTTGCAAGACCTGCGGCACACCATAGAGGGTACTTCCTGCGATGTCGTTATCTCGGCAACCCCCATTGACCTGCGACTCCTCTTGACCCTGTCAAAGCCCGTGGTCCGCGCCTTCTATGATATCCGCGAGGAAGAGGGGGAGCCCTTGAAAAAAATTGTGTTGCAATTTCTTTCCGAAAAAGGCCATTAATCATACCTTTCACAATTCCCCGGTAAGGACGATTTCGCTGTATGGAAACATATATTCAACAAATAGATCTGCCCAATGGTCTGAGTATCTCCGTGTACGATACCACCCGCCGCTATTACGAAGATTACCATCTGGTCAGGCTGGAGTTCGCCTGCCCGGTTCCGCTGCGCATGGAATACTTCAATACACCCGAAGAATTCGACGATGCGAAAAAACTCATCGGAGAAGCAGCCGTCTACCGTCGCACCTGCGAGAAGATGGGGGTACCCTTTGACGGGATTGGGGCGGCACGGGAAACACTCATTGCTGATTTCATGAAGAACGCGCTGCCGTATTTCACGGTGGAAAGCTTTCCCGTGAAACTGGTCCGGTCGGAGCTGCAAAAGGCCAGGGAAAAGGCCGGCCGGGTTCGGGTATGACAGGAGACGTGTCCATGGAGGAAGTGGAAGTAACCATAGAGAAGCTGACCTTTGGCGGTGCAGGACTCGGCCATGCGGAGGGCAAGGTCTGCTTCGTTCCGTTCACCGCGGTCGGGGATACGGCCCGGGTTCGCATAACCAAGGACAAGAAGTCGTACATGGAGGGAGAGATCCTGGAATGCACAACCCCCTCCGCCCTTAGGATAGAGCCCCCGTGCGAGGTTTTCGGCAACTGCGGCGGCTGCTGCTGGCAGCATCTGCCCTATGGTGAACAGCTACGGGCAAAGCAGGGGATATTTACAGAGATCCTCGGCCGCACCGGCCGGGTAGCGCCGGACGTCATCCTGCCCATAATTCCGGCCTCGTCCCCGTACGGCTACCGTTCGCGGGTGCAGTTCAAGATTCGCAGCATCGCTGGTGCTCTCCACCTGGGTTTCTACCGTCAGGGCACCCACTATGTAATCGATGTGCCCGGCGGATGCCGTATTGCCAATGACCGGGTGAATCTGATATACGAGGCTCTTCTCCCGCTTCTAGCCGGCTTTCCCGAACCGCACCGGCTTCCCCAGATTGATGTGGCGACCGGTGATGACGATGAGGCGCTGCTCCTTTTTCACTCTATCGGTGAAAGCCCCGATGAGATAGCCGCCTGGCTGGAAAAGTCGATCCCCGGCCGGGCGCCGGTGACGGGCGTGTTTCTTCAAGTCGGACGCAAAGCCACGATGCGGAAGGTATGGGGGGAAGCGCGGGTCTCGTACACCATCCCGCCGGACCTGTTTCCGAATCTTCCCGAGATGATACTCTCTTTTCGTTGCGGCGGCTTTTCCCAGGTGAATTATCGGCAGAACCTTGCCCTGATAGAGACTGTCCTTGCCTGGGCAGACCTTCGGGGAACGGAACGGGTCCTGGATCTCTACTGCGGGAACGGCAACTTTTCCCTCCCACTTGCACGGTTCTGCGCCGACCTGGTGGGTATCGAGGATTTCGCGCAATCCATTGAAGACGCCGTCACGAACGCCCGGCGCAACGGCATCTCAAACGCCCGTTTCCGATGCATGGCGGCGGAGAATGGACTGCGCAAGCTGATGGAGTCCGGCGAACACTTCGATGTCGTGGTGCTCGATCCACCCCGAACCGGAGCCCTGGAGGTAGTGCGGCTCATTGCCGAAATGTCACCGGTGAGAATCCTGTACGTCTCCTGTGATCCGTCGACCCTGGCGCGGGATCTGGCAGAACTTCGAAAGAAAGGATATGAAGTTGCCGCAAGTCGTGCCATTGACATGTTTCCGCAGACATATCACATCGAGAGCGTAACCCTCCTCCAGAAATTCTGAAGGGTTTGGGAGAGATATTTGCAAGCCAAACCCTGCCGATTCGATCCTTGGATGGGAAATCAGGAATAGCCCGGTCACGTAAGCCGGTATTCTGTAAAACCCTGTTTGGGCATGTGTGGTGAATGTGCCGGGCAAACCGGCCACTTGCCGGGATATTCATTGCCGGGCAAGTGTATCAATTTATTCCGGAAGCTGATCAATTTTGATGACACAGTGCCGTGCCGACGGGTATAGCCGTACAGCAGGTTTAGTTCTGCATTATTACGGGGTACCCAACACATCTACCATGCAATGTCAGCACATGTAGTGACGAAAGTAAACCGGAGGAGATGAGATGAACAAATCAGAGCTTATTGAAGCCCTCGCGGAGAAGAAGGACATTTCCTTCAAGAAATCCGAAGAGATCATTAATACCATTTTCGAATCCATGTCCAATGCCCTCCACGCGGGTGAGAGGATCGAGATTCGCGGATTCGGCAGTTTTGTGATTAAGCACTACAAACCCTACGTCGGACGTAACCCCAAGACGGGTGAAGCCATCACCGTCAAGCCGAAGAGACTCCCCTTTTTCAAGGTCGGAAAAGAGCTCAAGGAAAAGGTCGATAAATAAACCTCTTTCCCTGATCCATCCCCGCGGCTTTCTTCCGTCCCGCTCCGTGTAGTGGGCCGCTCGGGACCACCGGCGCCGCGGCGACGCTCCACGTGCATGGCTTTCGTTCCGCAGCGGAAGGCGATGCACGGGGGCCTCTGCGACCATCCTTTCCACACTCGAATGTCACATCCTTCCCGATACGGGTACTCCGGAGTCTGACGGTATGCTTTTTTATCATCTGATCGAGGCGCTTGGCGGGCTCGGTCTGTTTGTTCTCGGCATGAAGACCATGGCGGACGGACTCCAGAGGCTGTCCGGGGGAGGAATTCGACGTGCAATCGAAAAGATAGCGGGAAACCGACTCTCCGCTGCCCTTACGGGAGGCTGTCTTTCAACACTTCTCCAGTCCAGCGGCGCAGCATCGATCCTTGTCATCGGTTTTGTCAACGCGGGTCTTCTCTCTCTCTACCAGGCTCTCGGAATGCTCATCGGAACGGGCCTCGGCACTACTGTCGCGGTCCAGTTTTTCGCTTTCAAGATATCTTTCCTCGCGCTGCCCTCCATATTTCTCGGTGTTTTTCTCCGTTTCTTCACAAGGAAACGACGGTGGGCTTTTTTCGGCGAAGTGTTGCTGGGATTCGGTCTGCTTTTTTTCGGCCTTGACATCATGGAAGCCCGATTCGCAGCATTGGGAGAGAATTTTTCTGTCCAGGGATACTACTCCCTGCTTCTCAACCTGCGCATCGCCTGCGTACTCTCCGGTGCTCTGCTGGCTTTCCTGGTGCAGTCCGGCGGTGCGGCAGTCGGGATTATCATAGCCTTGGCGGCAAGCGGGACAGTCGGCTTCGAGCAGGCAACAGCAATGGTGCTGGGAGAAATAATCGGCACGGCGGGACTTGCGGGAATCGGCGCCATCGGCGGCACCCTCACCGCGCGACGCACCGTTCTGTTCTACGGTGCAATAGCATTGGTCTCCACAGCTGTCGTTCTGCTCTTTTTCCCCCTGTTTCTCAGACTGGTCTCCTTTGTCACCCCCGGTGATACCTCGTTCATCCTGGATCACGGGAAAGTGCCCTCTTCCGTACGAGCCACGCCGGTGTCACGTTCCGTCATTGCACGAGCCGTTGCCAACAGCCATACGGTCTTCAGTATTCTAACGGCACTTGTCTTTCTCCCCTGTATCGGATATTTCGCCCGGTCCGCAGCCAGGATCCTGCCTACCGGAAACGGCGATATCGACATGGATCCCCACTCGCGATACCTTGATTTTCGAGTCTTAAACACACCCTCGCTGGCTTTCGTGCAAGCCGGCAGCGAGTTGAAACGGATGGCAAAAGCGGCACATTCCATGGTAGCCGACTCGGTGCGGCAATTTTCGGGATTTGACGCGAAAACGGAAACCCAAATCAGGCAGAAAGAAAACCTGTTGGATGTACTGCAGAAGGACCTATCCGCTTTTCTGGTAGCCCTTGCCCGCCGGTCACCATCACCGGAGGTGGCTGAAGAGGTTCCGGTACTGCTGAATAATGTTAACGATCTGGAGGCCATAGGTGATAACTGTGAGGTGATTCTCGAATGCCTCCGCCGAAAGAAAGAAGAAAATGTTTACTTCTCCGCTATTGCTATGGCTGAGATAGTGTCCCTGGCGAATAAGGCTGAATCCCTGGTGTCTACAGCCGTCGAATCCCTCGAAAGCCTCGCCAGTCCCGACATGGAGGTGAATCGTGAGATAATAAACGATCTCCTCCGTTCCGCCGGCGATCTCAAGGGAAACCATCTGGAGCGGCTCAGCACGGGCACCTGCACGGTAATCGCCGGACTGCTTTTCATGGACATAATTTCCGCATTCGCGCGCATCGGGGAAACCGCATTTATGATTATCGAAACAAGGAGTACTTTTGCTGATGGAAGAGCCTCTGGCCTCGATTGATCTGGGAACCAACAGCGCCCGTCTGCTGATTGGGCGCATTGATAGCGGTCGTTCGATCCGTACTCTGCTCGTCAAGAAGGAGATAACCCGGTTGGGGGGAGGTTTCTCACGGGAGACCGGACTTTCGCCGGAGGCGCGCGGCAGGACTCTCGCGGTATTGCGTGATTTCGCCGTGGAACTGAAGAGGAACCACGTGACGAAGATTCGCGCCGTGGCCACCAGTGCGGTACGGGATGCCGTCAACGGTGTCGCGTTCGTCGATGAGGTGCTACGGGAGACAGGCATCCGTCTCCGGGTCATCGATGGCCTGGAGGAGGCGATCCTGAATCTACGCGGTGTCGTAGCGGGCATTGGGGTAGAAGGCGAATCTCTTGTGTTCGACATCGGCGGCGGCAGTACCGAATATACCCTGGCGCGGGGTGACGTGCCCCGATTCACCCGGAGCCTTCCCCTTGGTGTTGTCAGACTGACGGAAGGTAAGGGCGATGTTGCGGCAATGGAAGAAAAGATTTCCCGCGAACTGAAAGCGCTTCGCGAGGAGATTCTGTCGGCAGGGCACGGGGGGGCTCTGGCGGGTGCGACGTTGGTGGGGACTGCCGGAACACCGGCTACTCTGGCCGCTGTCCACATGAAGCTTCCCGATTTCGACTACCGGAGGGTTCACGGCCATTCTCTTTCGCTGGATGCCATTCGCACTATCCGCGATACCCTTCTCCCCCTGACACCGGAACAGCGTTTGACTGTTCCGGGGATCGAGAAGGGGAGGGAGGATCTGGTCGTCTCCGGGATTCTCATTACTGTCAGGACGATGGAGATGTTCGGTTTCGAGAGTCTGACCGTCTGCGATACCGGGCTGCTGGAGGGG
>CAYSPF010000004.1:39423-51854 GCA_964432775.1 uncultured Geobacter sp. | reverse complement strand
TGATTGAGAGCGAATTGTTCGGCCGGGAGAAGGGGGCATTTACCGGGGCCGATACCCGGCGGGTAGGCCGCTTCGAGGTTGCCGATGGTTCCACCCTTTGCCTGGACGAGATCGGGGAGCTGCCGCTGGAGGTTCAGGGAAAGTTTCTCCGGGTGATTCAGCATAACGAGTTTGAGCGCCTGGGCTCGTCCCATACCACAAAAGTCGATGTACGGATCGTCGCAACGACCAATCGAAACCTGGAGGAAGCGGTCCGCAATGGCCGGTTTCGGCAGGATCTTTACTATCGGCTGAACGTCTTTCCCATCACGGTTCCGCCCCTGCGGCAGCGCAAAGAAGACATCCCGCAGATGGTCCAGGCCTTCATAGAGCGATATTCCAGAAAATTGGGGAAACAGATCACGTCGATCGATAAGGAGGCGATGAATGCGCTTCAGGATTATCCGTGGCCCGGGAACGTCCGGGAACTGGAAAGCATCATTGAACGAGCCGTGATCCTGTGTACCGGGCCGGTCTTGCAGCTGGCAGACAAACTGGAGACTTCAGCCGCTCCGATTTCATCCGCGATCAGGACACTGGAAGGGACGGAGCGAAACCAGATTCTTAAGATCCTTTCCGAGACCCAATGGCGCGTCGAGGGAAAGGACGGGGCCGCAATAATCCTGGGCCTCCACCCGAGCACCTTGAGAGCGAGGATGCATAAGCTCGCGATCGTCAGGCCGGAGACAAAAGAACCGGCCTAGATTTTCCATCTTTCCCCGAAGTATCCCTCAAAATGTTGAGGTCCCACCAAATATTGAGGGCGGACGAAGTCTCTCATGCCTTTCCGCCGTTCTCTCCCATTAATCTAAGCCTATGTTATTAAAAGAATAATCAAAGATTCCGGCTCTCGCCCGGCTATTGGCAGGCCATTTGCTATTACTTCCTTGCCAAGTCAGTTGGATCATTGAAGCTCTTTGCCGCATGCCGGGGAGGATCTTCGCTTCTTGGGAAATATTATCCAGTATCCACTCGTTCACCCCGCGCCAAGCCAAGGGGGATGCGCTCGTTGCCGAATTCAATGCGGACGGAGTCTGACATGCTGGAACACAGCAAACTACCTGGTTCGGATTCAGACGCGCAATTTCTTGGGTGGCAGAACACTCTGTCCGGGGAGATTTTTCCGGTCTTCAATATCACCGTCGCAAATCATCCCTTTAATCATTCCACAGTGACTGACACGACATTACGAAGACTGGGACTGCGGGTTCCGCAGACTCTTTCGCCGTATCCCGAGACGGGCCCATCTCCGTGGCAGAATCTCGGAATCGAGTTGAGTCATGCCAGGACTGCAAGACATGCAATCGTCATGTCCGGGTTGAATTTCACTGTCGTGAAAAAGCAGAGAGAGTTGAAGGAGCAGGATGCGTATGCAATCGTGCGAACGGATACCGAGGACGTTCTGGGCTTCGTCAACGAGAGATACGAGCCAATTCAGAATATCGATGCCTTCAAATTCTTCGATGCACTTGTTTCTGCGGGTGAGGCGACATACGAGACAGCCGGAGTCTTCGGCAAGGGTGAACGTATTTGGATCCTGGCGAAACTGCCGGGCTACGTTAAGGTTCATGGCAACGACATCATCAACAGGTATCTGCTGCTCACAAATACCCATGACGGCAGCTCACATGTTCGAGTGAAGCTTACTCCCATCCGTGTCATCTGCAGCAACACTCTGACGTCGGCCTTGCAGGGCGCGGGAGAAATTCAAATCAGCCATACAACAAACGCGGCAAAGAATTCAGAACAGGCGGCCGCCATCCTCCGATGGTCCAATTCCCTATACGATGAACTCGATATCCTCTTCAACGGGATGGCGTACAAAAAAATCACGGAGGAGCAACTGCGGCAGTACGTGCAGGCACTGGTCCCGGATAATGAAGAGGCGGAGAACACGGAAAGAACCGAGAAGATCCGGAACAGCGTGCTTCAGTTGCATGATTCCGGACGGGGCGCACATCTCTCGCGCGGGACGGTGTGGGGGGCTTTCAACAGCGTGACCGAATACACGGACCACATGATGCTTGGCGAGGATGCGGCCACACGATTGGATTCAATCTGGTTCGGCCGCGGCGAGCAATTAAAGTTGAAGGCGTTCCACCTGGCGGAGCAGATGATGACAGCCTGAATCAGGGCTGCAAACGATCAACAAGGCCGGTGCTTCCGGTTGAGGCATCGGCTTTGTTGTTGAAAGAAGCAGGGGAGTTCGTGCAGCTGCCCTTGCCTTGAAGGAGAAAAGAGCCGGGTTTCACTTTCCATGCCCCTCAACATACTGAGGTTCCACCAAATATTGAGGCCAAATGGATTCGCTCCTTCTCTTCCGCCGTCCGCTCCTGTCCGTCTAAGTCGCTGTTTTGAAAGTAAATGTGAGAACTTATTGTTTCCAGTCGGGGACTGGCAGCCCATTTGCTATTACATCTGCATGATCCTGGTTGTCATACGAATGAATGTCCTTTCTGAGAAGCGTCTGGAATTGACGCAGACGCTTGCCGCGCTGTCCGCGTCCATAGAGATGCAGAAGGGCTGCCAGCGCTGCGACTTCTGCCAGAGTACCGAGGACGAAAATCGGCTCTTTGTTCTTGAAGAATGGGATTCCCGGAAGAGCCTCATAACCCACCTGAAGTCGAAGCTGTTCGGGGTGTTCCGGGGCGCGGTGTACCTTCTCGAAGGGCCCTATGAAATCGTATTCCACACCGTCGGCGCCGCGGCGCGCATGGAGGGTACTTGATGGAAAAATCGCTTCCCAGGAAATGTCTTCGTTGCAGGGGTGCCTTGATCTATGACAAGTTTTATGGTCACCACGAACAATTTTGGGGATGGAAATGTCTGATCTGCGGGGAGATTGTGGACCCGGTTATTTTGGAGAATCGGCAGTTGATGAGAGCGCGTCCGGCGGTGTCCCTCTCCAAGAGGGAGGAGCAAATAAGGCCCTAGGCAGAAGACGTTATGGATCCGGTTGCCCTCCGGTTTCTGAACAGGACCGCGGACATGAAGTTCACAATAGAAAAAAAGGGGCGCGGACGGGCCGGGAACGTGGATTGAACCGGGTGGCCGGATTCCACCCTGAGAAAGGAGGATCACATGTTGTGGACGATTGCTGTGGTTCTGATCGTTTTATGGCTTCTGGGGCTGGTGACCGGCAATACGATGGGTAATTTTATTCATATCCTGCTGGTAATTGCCGTTGTCGTTGTGCTGGTCAGAGTCATTCAGGGACGGAAAGTATTGTAGCGAATGGGACGTTTGCCGGAGACGGCGAGGTATCTGGAAAGGAGGGCGGCGAACAGGTCCGGAAAGATTTTTTCCGAAGTTGACGACACCTTCATTAGAAAAGGTCTCGTAATGATGCATCTCACAATCTGACTTACAGAGAGGAGTAAGCGTTATGAAAAAGAGAAATATCGTTATCCACTTCCTGGTTCTGCTGATGTTGATCGCCACCCTTGCCGCCTGCGCATCGACACGCACAAGTGAAAGTGCAGGTGAATACGTTGACGATTCGGTTATTACAACCAAGGTAAAATCTCTGCTCGCAGCGGATGATTTTCTCAAGTCATTCAAGATCGGCGTCGAGTCTTTCAAGGGCGCGGTCCAGCTGAGCGGCTTTGTGAATTCGCAAAAGGCCGTCGATAAAGCGGTTGAAATCGCAAGGAGCGTCAAAGGGGTAAAATCCGTGAAGAATGATCTGATCGTGAAATAGGCGACCGGTATTCTTCCGATGGAATGTGACAACCGCTGTTGACGGCGGTGACCAATGCCTGGCCTGGTGACGCCCTGGACGACACCGGCCAGGCATTGCAGCGGTAGGGGCGATGCCCGCATTGGCATCCCCAACCGAATCCTGGATTTCTGAGAGCCGCGTGTTTGGGAGGTTAGGTAAATTCCGCCAAAAAAGCCTGACTCCGGGTAATTCTATGAAAGATCATGAGAAGACGAGAGAACAGCTTGTTCGCGAACTGTCAGAATTGCATTCGCAAAATGCCGAACTGAAGGAATCAATAACCGGGAATTTATTGACGGCGCTTGCGGCTACGGAGATCAGCCACTATGCCGAAAGCATTGTGGAGACGATTCGAGAGCCCCTTCTGGTTCTGGATGCGGGCCTGAAGATCATTTCGGCGAACCGTAACTTTTACAGAACCTTTAAAGCAACTCCCGGTGAGACAATCGGCTGTTTCATCTATGACCTTGGAAACAAACAGTGGGATATTCCCATACTTCGGGAACTGCTTGAAGAAATCCTTCCTGAAAAAGAAACGTTCGACGACTTTGAGGTCACCCATGATTTCCAGGACATCGGCCATAAGGTCATGTTGCTCAATGCCCGCCAGGTATATCGGAAAGATATCGACGCCAGGATGATTCTTCTCGCCATCGAGGACATCACGGAACGCAAGCGGCTGGAAGACTTACTGATGGAATCTGAAGAGCGATTCAGGCGCCTTTTTGAGACCGCCAGCGACGGGATCGTGCTCCTCGAAAAACGCGAAGGGAAGATAACCCATGCCAATCCGGCCACCGAGAAGATGCTGGGCTACACCCAAAAGGAGAGCATCGGGAATAAGCTTCAGGACATCGGCGTGTTGCTCGATCTGGGAGATTTCCAGACGGCCATGCAGGATTTGAACAGGAGCGGCATGATCAAGTACGATGATGTTCCGGCAAAAACCAAGTCCGGGCAGCATATCGATACGGATATCTATCTCGTCGACCGGGCGAGGTTGGTGCAATGCAACATTCGCGACATCACCGAGCGCAAACGGGCGGAGGGAGCGTTGCGGGAAAGTGAAGCCCTGTTCCGTTCCCTGATTGATTATATGCACGACGCAATGCTCATTCTCAACTGGGACGGGGCCATCCTTTTCGCCAACCGCACGGCGGCAAAGATCATTGAATTCGAGCGGCCTGAAGAATTCGCCGGTCACAACATGGTTGAATATCTCCACCCCGATTCCTTTCAGAAGGCGGCGGCGGATCTCGAAGCGGTCAAGGCGGATAAAATGGGATTTCCTTCCGAATACCGGCTGCGTTCGGTGACGGGCAGAGACATCTGGGTGGAGAGCATCGGGGGAAAGATCAATTTCCGCAACGTTTCTGCGAATCTTGTCTGCATCAGGGACATCACCGAGCGCAAAAGGGCGGAGGCGGTTCTCGGAAGAACCGAAGAGATATACCGGATGGTGGTTGACAACATGGCGGACGTGATAACGGTCATGGACTTGAATTTGCGTTTTACCTACGTCAGCCCGTCCGTCATCCGACTGCGGGGATACACGGCTGAAGAGGCCATGTCTCAAACCATGGAACAGATCATGACGCCTGAATCCCTTTCGATCGTTGCCAGGGCCCTTGAAGAAGAGCTGAAATTGGAAGCCAGCGGGCAAGCAAACCCCGACAGAACCCGCATCCTGGTGTTGGAGGAATTCAGGAAAGACGGTTCCACCGTGTGGCTGGAGAACCATGTGTCAATGGTACGGGACAATGAAAAGAAGCTCACCGGCATCATTTCATTGAGCCGCGACATCACTGAGCGCAGAAACGCCGAGGAAAAACTCAAGGATACCCTCGAAAGTCTCAGGAAAGCATTTGGGGCCACCATTCAGGTCATGGTATCCGCCGTGGAGGCGAGAGATCCCTATACGGCCGGTCACCAACTCCGGTCGGCGGGCCTTGCCGTTGCCATTGCCGCGGAGATGGGATTGCCTCACGATCAGGTCGAAGGGATCCGGATGGCGGCTTCCATCCACGATATCGGAAAATTATCGATCCCGGCTGAGATATTGTCCAAACCCGCCAAGCTGACAAACATTGAGTTTTCCCTCATCAAGGAGCACCCCCTGAAAGGGTACGAGTTGCTGCGGGATGTGGAATCCCCATGGCCGCTGGCCGAGATCGTCTACCAGCACCATGAACGGATGAATGGTTCGGGCTATCCAAGAAATCTGAAGGGGGATGACATCCTTATGGCGGCCCGCATTCTGGCTGTGGCCGACGTGGTGGAGGCAATGGCTTCCCACCGTCCCTACCGTCCCGCCCTGGGAATGGATGCAGCCCTTGAGGAGATTGGGCATAACAGGGGAACGCTTTATGACACAGGTGTGGCGGATGCCTGCCTGAGATTGTTTCGGGAGAGAGGCTATCAACTGCCATGCTGATGCCAATCCCGCAGAGAATATCGGTTCTTCAACCGGAAGGGGCCGCTCTTGAGAAACCCTGATGCATCTTCGCCTGCCGGAGAGATCTCGCGCATGAAGACGAGACGTTATTTATACGCATTATCGGGTATTCTCCTGCTGATTGTGGCCGTTGCCGGCTGGTTCGCAGTGGACCGTCTCGGCGATAACGCCCGGCAGCAAGTCATCAAAGAAAACAGGGCGGCGGCATCGGTCGTCTCCATCCATGTATCCTCCGAACTCACGGGCATCGAACGGGCCGTCAAGGCCCTGTCCGGCTCTCCCTTGATCCTGCCCGCACTGCTGGCCAGGGGAGCTCGGGAGATCGAATATGCCAACAACACATTGGACAGGTACAATTCCGCCTTGAACGCCTCCGTGTCCTACGTGATGGATATCAACGGTATGACCGTGGCATCCTCCAACCGGCGCGATCCGGACAGCTTTTTGGGGAAATCCTATCATTTCCGCCCTTATTTTCAGGAAGCGGCCAAGGGACAGTCCGCTCGCTATTTTGCGTGGGGCTTTACTTCCGGGAAGAGGGGTTTCTATGCAGGCTATCCGGTTGAGGATCGTTCAGGTAAAGTGGTGGGCGTGGTCGCGGTGAAAAAGGATCTTGACGACATGGAGACCTTTTTCAGCGAATACACATTTTGCTTTCTCGTCAGCCCGGAGGGCATTATCTTCCTGTCAAGCATGCCTTCAATGGTTCTGAAGAGTCTCTGGCCGCTGGACGAAGCCGCGCGGGGAAAATTGATTGCTTCCCGGCAGTTCGGCGATAAAATCTCTGAAGTCTCTTTTCATGAAGAGAAAATTGCCGATGGCATGGAAGTCACTTTAGAAGGAGAGAATTATTTCGTCTCCAGGACGCTGATTGACAGCGGCGGATGGTCGATTGTGCTTTTGACTCCGACAGGCCGTATCATGACTTACCGATGGATCGGCATCCTGGCGACGATTTCCGCCGGCTTGTTGATCTTGATCTTTTCAGGCGTTATCCATATTACCGAACGATCCCGGGAGGTCATTCGGCAAAGTGAAGAACTCTACAGGTCGCTTACCGAAAAATCCATCGCCGGCGTTTATGTGGTGCAGGACGGCAAGTTCCGTTTCATGAATTCCTATCTGGCATCCCATACAGGCTATGCAAAGGAAGAGCTGTTGGGGCGGGAAGCGGGGCTATTGATTTTCCCGGAAGACGGCGAAAAGGTAAGGCAGCATGCGAGGGCCATGCTGTTTGGTGAAACGAGTACCCCCTATGAATTCAGGATCATCACGAAACAGGGGGAAGCCCGCTGGATTCTGGAAACGGTCACTTTCATCATGCATGAGGGCCGGCCGGCCATCCTCGGAAACTCGATGGACATCACCAAGCGCAAACGGGCGGAGGAAGCGTTGCGGGAGAGCGAATCGCTCCTGCGCGCCATTACCGACTCCGCTCAGGACGCCATTCTCATGATGGATCCGGAAGGCCGGATATCTTATTGGAACCCTGCCGCCGAGCGTATGCTCGGCCACACGAGTGCCGAAGCCATTGGCCAAAAATTGCACGAGTTCATAGCGCCCCTGCATTATCATGGAGCGTACCACGCCGCCTTCCCCGCATTTCGGCAGAGAGGACAGGGCACCGCAGTAGGCAGGACAACCGACCTGGAGGCCCGCCGAAAAGATGGGAGGGAAATCTCCGTGCAGCTCTCGCTTTCAGCGATACATATGAAGGGCGCCTGGCATGCCGTGGGGATTCTCCGCGACATCACCGACCGCAAACAGACCGAGGAAATGATCCGGCAGATGGCCCACCATGATTTTCTGACGGGTCTTCCCAACCGGAAGCTTTTCTCCGATCGCCTGGCCATTGCCCTGGCCCAGGCGCCGAGGAATCAAAAGGGTGTTGCCGTCGTCATGCTCGACCTCGACAATTTCAAGGGCGTGAACGATACCCTGGGCCATGATGTGGGAGATCTCCTTCTCAAAGCGGCGGCAGAGCGGCTAAGTGCAGCACTGAGGAAGGGCGATACCGTTGCGCGCTTCGGCGGCGATGAGTTCGTGCTGATCCTTCCCGACCTGAAGGGAATCGAAGATGCGATCCGGGTTGCACAGAAGATCGTTGACGGTTTCCGCAACCCCTTTCTTATTGATCTCCATAAACTCACCGTGACAACGAGTATCGGTGTCGCCGTCTATCCCCATGATGGGACAGATGAGGCTAGCCTCCTGAAAAATGCCGATATCGCCATGTATCAGGCCAAGCAGGCGGGACGGGACCGATACCGGATCTTCAAAAGTGCCTGACGGAAGATGCGATACGAATGGCATTTTTCAGTGAAGTGCGAAGGTTCAAACGCCCGCGATGATTTTCTCCTCTTATTTGGGTGGGCTTTGATGGGCCAGGCAGGGTTATGGAATGGAACATCATGCTGTTTCCATGAGATTCAAACGGCTCAAGAAAATTCTCGGGAACTTCCGTCTCCTCTGGCAGGCTCTGAGAAAATTCAACGATGATAATGGTTTCTTCTTATCTTCGGGGATTGCCTTTAATATCCTCATCAACCTGATTCCCTTTGTCATGCTGATACTGGCATTGATCGGAGCTTATCTCTTCAACGATCAGGCAGTGCTCGATTATAGCCGCGCCTATTTCAGGGATGTGGCTCCCGCATTGGATCCAAAGATTGTCAAATACCTTAGGGACGTCGTCCAGAACCGTCAGATCGTGGGAGTCCTGGGATTCTCAGGTCTGCTCTGGTTCTCGACATGCGTCTTCGGCTCCATGCGGATCGCTCTCAACATCGTGTTCCAGGTGAAAAAAAGCAGGGGAATGTTGAGCGGAATCGGCATTGATCTCCTGATGATTTACCTGGCGGGAATCCTCCTCCTTTTGAGCATGATTCTCAGTTATGCCGTCATCTTCCTGCAAGGTTACCAGGGACGGATTCCCGTGGCGATGGGGCCGGCGATTCAGTGGATCCTGAAATATCCGCTTCCCCTTGTCCTTACCGTCTGCATGTTTTTCTTGATTTTCAAAATCATCCCGAATAAGGAGATCCGCTTCGCATCTGCCCTTCAGGCGGCCCTCTTTACCGGTCTGCTCTGGGAACTGGCCAAACATCTTTTCGGCTGGTATGTCGTCCATCTCGTCGAATACTCCATTGTCTATGGTTCATTGAGCACCGTGGTCGTTTTCGTTCTGTGGGTGTACTATTCTGCGATGATTCTCATCATGGGCGGGGAGTTTGCCTATTTCCTGGAAGAAGATCGGAAACGCTCAACGGCCTGACAACGCGGCCTCGGGGTGCAGAGATCGAGAGCGTTGCTCTCCGCCGCGAACTTTCGATGCGCGGCCGGCACCATGGAGCGGCCGCTCCGCCTGCATTCCTGAATGCCTGCCGTCTTGCTTCTCCTCAATCCCTCCATATCCTGAGGTTCCACCAAATATCGAGGTCAAACGAATCATTCCGAACCGCCCTGCTATTCTCTTCTGCTGACCCAATGCTCCGTTATTAAAGGACGAATCAAGACTTTTGATATCTCTTCGTTTATTGGCCGGCCATTTGCTCTACAACAAATAGAACGATAAGCGAAACATCGAGCAGCCATTTTCTTGGAGTACCGGAAAAGAGGGATGTAATTGCCAGACATTAGCCGCTTCCGCCTATCTGAAGGGGAACATCATAAAACCCGGAAGTCAGTTACCGGCCTTTGTCTCAGCTTTTTCATCCAGCTGACAGGTTTTCCTGTCGCCTTCTGCATCCGACGGTTTGAGCGTCTGGAACGGGCGAGATCGATCATGACAGCAGGGGGCATCCATGTTTCGACCCTATGGAGGCGGATAGCCGCGGCCACTGCAATTGCTTGCGTCCTTGCCGCAGGTCAAGCACAGGCAAATGGCAATGATCCAACCGTGGTTAAGGGTCAGGCCAGCTTTTCCGCTCAGGGGAATACGTTAAGCATCACCAACAGCCCGGGGGCAATTATCAACTGGCTGGGATTCTCGATCGGCACGAACGAAACCACTCGCTTCATCCAGCAAAACAACGCCTCGAGCGTCCTCAATCGCGTCGTCGGTCCCGATCCCTCAGTCATCCTCGGGACGCTGACTTCGAACGGCCGGGTCTTCCTGATCAATCCGAGCGGCATCCTGGTCGGGCAGGGCGCGCGTATCGACGTGGCCGGGCTGGTGGCCTCAACGCTCAACCTGAGCAACCAGGACTTTCTCGCGGGACGGCTCAATTTCGTGCCCAATCCGCTTGCCGGCAAGGTGGAAAATCAGGGCAGTATCACCACGCCTTCGGGTGGCAGCGTCTACCTGGTCGGAGCAGGCGTCACCAACAGTGGCATCATCACCAGCCCGCAGGGCGACGTGATCCTGGCCGCCGGCCAGTCGGTGAAGATTTTCGACTCCGGCACGCCGGGGGTAAGGGTCGAAATCACGGCGAGCAATAACGCCGCCGTCAACCTCGGCAAGGTCCTTGCGCAGAGCGGGGAAGTCGGCATTTACGGAGCGGCGCTTCGGAACACCGGCATCATCAATGCCGACCAGGTCGTACGGGACGCAAACGGCAAAATCGTCCTGCGCGCGAAGCAGGACGTGACCCTCGAAGCCGGCAGCCGCCTCAGCGCCAACGGCGGGCAGGCGAGCGAGATAACGGTTCAGTCCGAAACCGGCACCACGATGGTGTCCGGCACGATCGAAGCGTCCGGCACCGGCGCGGGACAGACCGGCGGCACGGTCCATTTGCTTGGCGGGAAGGTCGGCCTTTTCGACCATGCCGATATCAATGTGTCCGGCGACGCCGGCGGCGGCACGGTGCTGGTCGGCGGCGACCTGCACGGCGCGAACTCTGCCGTCCAGAATGCTTCCGCGATTTACATGAGCGCGGATTCCGCGATCAACGCTGACGCCATCACGAAGGGCAGCGGCGGCAAGGTCGTGTTGTGGGCAAACGACTCGACGCGCGCTTACGGCAGCATTGTGGCGCGCGGCGGCAGGCAGGGCGGAGACGGCGGCTTGATCGAAACCTCCGGCCACTGGCTGGACGTGTCGGGCATCAACATCAGTGCCGGCGCGCCGAACGGCAAGGGCGGCACATGGCTGCTTGACCCGGCCGACGTGACGATCACGGGCGCGGTGGACAGCGGCGGATCGTTCAGCGGCGGCGATCCCGATGTCTTCTCGCCGGATTCCGGCGAGGGCACGGCCAATGTGAATCTCACCACCATCACGACCGCTCTGAACCTTGGCACCGATGTTACGATCACCACGACAAACAGCGGCACAAGCGGAAGCGGGAATGGCGATATCAGCGTAGACGCAGTGATCACTTGGGACCGATCTGCGTCCTTGCCACCCCCATCGATTCTGACGTTGAGCGCTCTGCGGGACGTAAACGTGAATTCTGCAATTACGGCCACCAATGGCAGCTTTGTAGCGGACGCCGGACGCGACGTAAACGTGAAGGCGGTCATTACGACGACCGGCGGCGACGTTGTACTGCGTGCCGACAGTGATGGTACCGGACCGGGGGTCGCCGGCGGCACCGTGACCTTTCTTGCCGGTGGCAGCGTTACCATGACTGACGGTGCGGCCAGGATCTACTACAATCCGGACTCGTACGCAACGCCGACGGATTATTCGCATAGCTTCACCTTAACGAACAGCACGCTGACTCCCTACATGTGGGTGTTCGCGCAAGGAAATGACAAAGTCTACGACGGTCTGACGACTGCCTCGCTTTCTTTCATCGGTAATCCCACTGCCGGCGGCAACGTTACCTTGAACCCGGGTACGGCCAGCTTTGACACGAAGAACGCAGGCACGGACAAAACGATCAACTACAGCGGCTTCACCATCGGCGGCGGAGACGCGGACAAGTTCGCTCTGTTTTACAGCGATGTTCCCGGGACCGGCACCGCCAGAGCCGCGATCACGAAACGGGACACGACCGTGAGCGGCACGCGGGTCTATGACCTGTCGACCGACGCGGCGGGCAGCGATCTGACGACCGTCTCTTCGCGTCTCGGGTCCGACGAGGTCAGCCTCACGGGCGTCGGTTCGGTGGCGGACAAGACCGTGGGCACGAACAAGGCGGTCACCAACCTGACCCTGGCGCTGGCCGGCGCCGATGCGGGAAACTACAACCTCCTCGCCGACGGCAACACGCTGACGATCACGAAACGGGACACGACCGTGAGCGGCACGCGGGTCTATGACCTGTCGAC
>CAYSPF010000004.1:24056-39323 GCA_964432775.1 uncultured Geobacter sp. | reverse complement strand
TACAACCTCCTCGCCGACGGCAACACGCTGACGATCACGAAACGGGACACGACCGGCGGCATCACGGCGGCAGACAAGGCGTATGACGCGACGGCGTCCGCGACGATCACCGGGCGCACGCTCTCCGGCGTTCTGGGTGCGGACGCCGTGAGTTACACCGGCGGCGCGGCCACCTTCTCCGACAGGAACGCGGCTGACGGCAAGACGGTGAGAGGGAACGGGCTGAGCCTGACGGGCGCCGATGCAGGAAACTACACGGTCAACGCCACGGCGATGACCGCGGCGGACATTACACCCGCGGGGCTGGGGGTCGCGGTAAACAGCGCGACCCGTCTGTACGGCGATGCGAACCCGGTATTCAGTGTCACCTACACGGGCTTCCAGCAGGGGGACAGCGCAGCCGCACTGAACGGTACTCTTGCGTTCAGCACTTCGGCGAGCCCGTCCTCCAGCGTCGGTAACTACGCCATTACCGCGAGCGGCCAAAGCTCGGCGAACTATGCGATCAGCTATGTCGGGGGCACTCTGGGTATAGCCCCGGTAACGCTGGCGGTTGCCGCTGACGCGCAGAGCAAGGTCTATGGCGCAAGCGATCCGACGTTGACGTTTGGCGTCACGGGGCTGGTGAACAATCCGGCACTCGGTGTCACCGACATGGCGGATTCCGTGCTCTCGGGTGTGCTCAAACGCGCCGGCGGCGAAACCGTGTCGGGGGGGCCCTACGCCATCACGCAAGGCACGCTCGCGGCCAACGGCAATTACACGCTAAGCAGCTTTACCGGCAACAATCTCGTCATCACGGGTGCTGCCGCAGAGCCCATCCTGGGTTTCAACGCCGGGCAGGTTATTTTTGCGGGCGTCACGAATAGCGAAACCTACTATCGTCCGGGCAACTTCTGGCATATCTCCCTGAATCCAAACAAAGCTGACCCGGGATTCGACGTGATGAGGGGGACGAACGATTTGAATTCACGCCTGAGCCGAAGCATGAATCCTTGCGATTCCGTTTCCGGAGGAGGGTTCTGTGAAACCTGGTCATTCCCGCAGGAATTCGAGAAATTCGATGCGAAATGAATCGTTGTGCGTGATCTGTGCGGCTTCAGGGGAGGGGTCGACATGCGGTTACTGATGCGGTTACTGAGTCGCTGCATGAGGTGTGCGGTGGTGCTGCTGCTGATGTCGGCGCCTTCCTTTGCGCAGACGCAGACCGAGCGTTTCGATGTTGATCGTTTTCATATTGAGGGAAATACGCTGCTGAAGACCGATGAGATCGAAGCGGTGCTCAGGCCCTTCACGGGGAAACAGCGCGATTATGGCAACGTGCAGCGTGCGATTGAAGCTCTCAGGCGGCTCTATCGTACCAGCGGGTTCAGCGTGGTTTGGGTCGTCGCACCCGAGCAGGACCTCGACCGGGGAATCGTCACGTTGCGGGTCATCGAAGCGGCGATCGGCAGGGTCACCATCGAAGGCAACCGGTATTTTGATGATTCGAATATCCGCTCCAGTCTTCCGGCGCTCAGGGAGGGCGCTTCGCCGAGAGCAGGGGATATCTCGGCAAACGTCCAGCTTGCCAACGAGAATCCGGCCAAGCAGGTCGACGTGGGCTTGCGCCCCAGCGAGAAACGGGGTGTGGTGGATGCGGCCGTAGACGTCGTCGATGTACGGCCGCTCAAGGCCTTCCTGACCTTTGACGATACCGGCAACCCGCAGACGGGTGACTTCCGGCTCGGCGTCGGCGTGCAGCATGCCAACCTGTTCAACAGGGACCACGTCGGCACGTTGAACTATGTCACCTCGCCGGGGAAGTGGAACGAGGTCAGACTCTACAGCGGGAGTTATCGACTGCCGCTGTATGCATGGGGCGATTCCATGGATTTCATCGCCGCCTACTCGGATGTCAGCGCCGGTACCGTGCAGACCGTCGCGGGGCCGCTTACTTTTTCCGGCAATGGCACTGTTTACGGCTTGCGCTATAACCAGTTGCTGGAGCGCCGAGGCGAGTATTCGCATCGGATCGTTTACGGCCTGGATTATCGTGCCTACGAGAACGACTGCACGCTCGGTAATTTCGGCGCGGAGGCCTGCGGCCCGGCTGCTGTGGATGTCACCGTGCGTCCCATCAGTTTGGCCTATAGCGGCAATTGGGCTAAGCCCGGGCGGATCTCCGACTTTTATACGGCCTTGTCGCACAATATTCCTGGAGCTGCCAGCGGGCAGGAGAGCGATTTCAATGCGGCACGTCCGAGTCCGAATGGCGGGGATGGGGCTTCGTCCCGTTACACGATCCTTCGCTTCGGCGCCAGCACGGTGAAGGCTTTTGAAAGCAACTGGCAAATCCGCGCCGCTCTTAACGCACAGTACACCCCGGATGCCCTGGTATCCGGCGAACAATTCGGCATTGCCGGCTCGACCGCGGTCCGCGGCTTCCTGGAACGAGAAATTGTCCGCGACACCGGTTGTTTCGCCAACTTCGAACTCTATTCGCCCAATCTGGTGGGCAAGCTGGTCCCTGGCGAGGGTAATCTGCGCGGCCTGCTGTTCTATGACATCGCCTGGGCTGCCAACAATCCGTTGGCCGGGGAAGACAGACGACAGATCTCGATCGCCAGCATTGGCGGCGGGTTCCGCTGGAATATCCAGAGAAACTTCAACATGCGCTTCGACTTGGCGCGGGTAATGGACGAGGGCGGGAGCAAGAAAATCGGCGACCTCCGCGGGCATATCTCGGTCTATCTCGGCTTCTAGTTTCAAGCGTTCAATCCGTTGACGCAGTCGCCGATCGGTCGCCCTATTCGAGGTTCTGCGCCCGGCAATGAATATCATCGAAATAAAAGTGTGGAATGTGGAAGCGAGTTGCGACTTTGAAGGCGTCCCGCCGGGGTATGTGCCTGCCGTCATTCGCGATGAAAACATGAACGTCGCCAAGCGGCTGGGGATCCAACGGAAAGCTGTGCGTCCTGAATCGATACGAAAAGTTGCTCTGCGCCGCGAGTTTTCGATGCGCGGCCGGCACCATGGAGCGGCCGCTCCGCCTGCATTCCTGAATGCCTGCCGCCTTGCTTCTCCTCAATCCCTCCATATCCTGAGGTCCCACCAAATATTGAGGCCAAACGAATTCTTTCATGCTGTTCTCTTGTGCCCTTCCGTCCATCCAAACACCTGTTATTAAATGATTAACAAAAACTTATGATTTTCATTCGATTATTGGCAGGCCATTTGCTCTTACATGGTTAGGCTCCTTGCCATCATGCACCGTGAGGACCATGCGGAAGAAAGGTGTCACGGGGTGAAGATAAGCTCAGGACATGCGGTTTCCGGCGTAAGAGAGTTCAAGACAACAGCAACCATGCCTCATCGCATAAACAGGAGGAGAGCGAACATGAAGGAGGTGAAAATGAGGAAAGTATCTTTCTGGTAGAGCAGGTACCTGGAGAAAGGCACAATTCGCGAAGAAGGTCTCAAGACGGAGTGAACCGATACATAGAGAGTGCTCATCATTGATGCACAGCAGAAAAGGAGAAGCGGTTATGAAAAAATGGAATGCTCGACAAGTGTTTTCCTTGTTTGTCCTGATCCTTGGTGTCTTCTTTATTGCAGGATGCGGAGGCGGAGGCGGAGGCGGAGGGGATACCCCGGGCACCCCAGGCACAGACACTACTGCGCCGACGGTGACTGCCACAGTTCCCCTGAACAATGCGGGTGCAGTAGCGATCAATACGAAAATCACCGCCACCTTCAGTGAGGCGATGGACCCCTTAACGATTACCACGGCAACATTTACCCTGAAGCAAGGGGCAGTAGATGTTGCAGGCACGGTGACCTACTCCGGCGTAACGGCGGTCTTCAGACCAGCAGCGAATTTTGCAGCCAGCACCATCTATACCGCCACGATTACAACCGGGGCCAAGGACGTCGCCGGCAACGCACTGGCAGCCAACAAGGTATGGACATTTACCACCGGTACGGCCACAGACACCACCGCACCCACCTCAACGCTCACCGTCCCTGCGAATGCAGCCGCAGGTGTAGCGATCAACACAAAAATCAGTGCAACCTTCAGTGAGGCGATGGACCCCGCCACGATCACCGGGACTACTTTTACCGTGGTAAACACAACCCTTGGCGGGACTGCCGTAGCAGGCGATGTGACCTATGTGAGCAAGGTTGCGACCTTCACACCAACAAACAATCTTGCCGCCAGCAACACCTTCACCGCCACGATTACCACCGGGGCCAAGGACCTGGCGGATAATGCACTGGCAGCCAACAAAGTATGGACCTTCAACACAGGTGCGACCGCAGACACCACCGCACCCACCATTGCTTCCACGAGCCCCGCCGATCTCGCCACAGCGGTGATTCTCAGCAAGAGAGTCACGGCAAGCTTCAGCGAGGCGATGGACCCGTTGACGATCACCAACCTGACCTTTACCCTAAAGCAGGGGGCAACGGCTGTTTCCGGCGCGGTGACCTACACCGGACTGGTTGCGACCTTCGCTCCGGACAGCAACCTCGCATCCAACACCACCTACACGGCCACGGTCACCACCGGAGTCAAGGACCTCGCAGGTAACGCGCTGGCGAGCGATAAAGTGTGGAGCTTTACGACGGTTACAGTTGCACCGCTGGGTCCGGCGGCTGTAGATCTTGGAACGGCCGGAGATTTTGTGATTTTGACAAAAACAGGAATCACCACTACGGGAGTCACCGCCATTACCGGCGATATCGGCGCCAGTCCCATCGCTGCGACGGGCATACAGGGATTTGGGTTAATCATGGATGCGTCGAATACGTTTTCGACATCCCCGGGTATTGTTATCGGGAAAGTCTACGCGTCTGACTATACGCCGCCTACGCCAGCGAAAATGACCACGGCCGTCAGCGACATGGAAACGGCGTACACCGATGCCGCCGGACGGACAACGCCTGATGGCACTGAACTATACGCCGGAAATCTGACCGGGCAGACATTCACTCCCGGCCTCTACAAATGGAGCACCGGTATTTCCATTGATGCTGCGGGCACGGTTACCCTCAATGGCGGCGCCAATGACGTCTGGATATTCCAAGTCGCGGGAGACATCACCGTGAACCCAGGCGCCGGTGTGACACTCTTAGGCGGAGCATTGGCCAAGAACGTCTTTTGGCAGGTCGGCGGTGGTACTGGAGTTCTTTTCGACACGACGTCGACATTCAAGGGGGTCATCTTGGCCACAAAAGCGATCGTCTTTAAAAATGGAGCGACGCTGGTGAACGGCAGGGCGTTGGCGCAGACCAATGTCACATTAATTGGCAACACAGTCACCGAGCCTGCCCCATAAGGCACAAGGTATCGGGCGTGAAAGCAGGCAAGAAGGGGAGAGAGGCTATTTTTCATAGTTCAGCCTGTCTCCCCCCTTGCCTCTCTACAACGGATCGTTCTTTTGGCACGGAGACATCGCACCCGGCTTTTTTCAAAGCGCCGGGAAGGCAACGGCAAGACGCAGCAGTATAAAGAGGCCGTACATAGATTTTCATCCTGCGCGGGAGAGCAGGATCTTCTTCCCATAGAATGGTTCCGTGTTTGTTCCGGGAAACCCGCCGACGGATCGTGTCGCCTTCCAGCGCTCCCTCTCCCCGGGCGGTGTCTCCGGCCGCAGTCAGCCGATAGGGGATCGTGTGCGAACAATGCTGTCCTTCGCACGTTCCGGTTTTTTGAAAAAAAAGGCGCAGGAATCATCAGCTCACTTGTTTTGGACGGACGGGACTTTCGCTATGGAACTCTTGAGCGGGAAAACTCCTTATTTGAAAATAGTAACCGGCGTGAATATCGTCCTGGGTGCGTTGATCCTGGCTAATCTCGTTCTTTTTTCCAGAAGCATCGTCACGGCTGTTCATCAGAAAAATGTGACACCGGCTTCGTCTTTTGCGCAGAGAGCGACAAAACCTGCAAGCGAGGGTTTCAGGGAATACGAGACCCTGCTTCGGAAGAATCCCTTCGGTCTCTCGGCCGTGTCGGCGAAGGGCTCCCCTGCCGAGGCCGGTGAAGCGGTGCTTTCCGACATCAAACTTATCGGGACGATTGCCGGCCATACGAGGCGGGGCTATGCCGTGTTTGTCGGCAAGGACGGGAAACAGTCCCTGTTCAAGACGGGCGAATCGGTATTCGGAGCGGGGGAATTGACGGCGGTCGAGAAATACCAGGTATCCATCAGAAGGAACGGCAAGCTGATCAAGATTCCCCTGGTTGACATGGTTGCTCCGGCGGCGATGACTTCTCTGAAAGGCGGCGAGGCTTCGGGTCCGGTGCGGTCGCTGGGGAACGGGGAATACGTCATCGACCAGAAAGCGATACAGTATGCCCTGGATAACCCTAGGCAGATCATGATGGATGCGAAGCTTATCCCGAACATGAGGGAGGATAAGCAGGAGGGATTTGTTCTGCGCGAGGTCCGGAGAAGCGGCATCTATGACAACCTGGGCATGAAAAACGGCGATGTCCTTTTACGGATCAACAGTCTCAGTATTTCCAATCCCGAAAACGGACTCCAGGCCCTTATGGCTTTGCGGGGGACGGACAAAATAAAACTCGACATCATCCGGGACAAAAACAGGATGGTTATGAATTATCAAATCAGATAGGGAGAGCGGGTATTCCATGGAGAAGACAGTACGAAAAGTCGCCGCTTTAACACTGATCCTTGCCCTGATCGCTTTGTCGGGGCCATCGGGCATTCCTGCGGAAACGAAGGGTGACCGGAAGGTCACGTTTAATTTCGTTGACGTTGATTTGCCGGTCATCACGAAGTTTGTGAGCGAGATAACCCAGAAGAATTTTATTCTCGATGAGCGCGTGAAAGGCAAGATAACGATCATTGCGCCGGTGAAGCTTTCGATAGACGACACCTTCGATCTCTTTAAGGCGGTGCTCGAAATGAAGGGATTCACGGTCATCCCTTCCGGCGTGAACGCCTATTCGATCATTCCCGTTGCGGAAGCCCGGCAGAAGGGATTGAAATTCGAGCAGGAAGGGCAGGCGGTCAATGCGGGCTACGCCGCCCGGGTGATCCCGCTGAAATATACTTCCGCGGCGGAGGCCCTGAAGCTGGTTCAGCCCATCGTTTCGAAAGACGGGTACGTATCCGCCTTCGGCCCGGGGAATCTTCTGCTGGTTGTGGACTCGGCCGGCAATATCACGAACATCCTGTCGATTATCGAGATTATCGACAAGCAGTCGGAAACGCGGGGGATGATCAACATCTGTTTCCTGGAAAACGCCGATGCCACCGAACTGGCCAAGGTGTTGGACGCCGTGATCCGGACGACGCAGGGCCAGCCGCAGCGCCAGGTCTCCTCACAGGCGTCCGCATCGGTGTTCGAAGCGGTCAGCGGGATTACGGTGACCGCCGATAAGGCCTCCAATGCCCTGATTGTCGTCGCCGCGCCCGCCGATTACCAGAATCTCCTGGGGACGATCAAGCTGCTCGATAAACGCCGCAAGCAGGTGTTTGTCGAGACGATGATCGCGGAGGTTTCCGTCAAAAAAGTTCTCGAACTCGGCACAAAGTGGCGGGCGGTGGCAACGAACGGCGGTGAGCCGGTATTCGTTACCGGGGTGGGGAAGGTGGATACCGGGACGATCAGCAATATCGTCACGGGCCTTGCGGGACTCACCATAGGAGGGCTCGCCAATTACTTTACCATACCGCAGAGCTTCATATCGGGGGCGACATCGGATGTACGGGTCCCCGGAATCGCGGCACTTTTCAGCCTGAGCGACTTCAAGGACGCGGTCAACGTCCTTTCCACTCCCCAGATCCTGACGTCGGACAACAAAGAGGCGGAGATCGTCGTCGGCGCGAATGTACCGTTCCCCGCCAAACGGGAGCGGGATATCACGACGACGAATACCGTGCTGGCCTCCATCGAGAGGAAGGACGTGGGCATTACCCTGAAGCTCACCCCGCAGATTACGGCGGGCGATCACGTGAAACTTGACATCTACCAGGAGATCTCGGCCCTTCTGGGCGGGGAGTCGGAGAATATCCTGACCAATCTCGGCCCGACGCTGACCAAGCGCTCGACGCGGACATCGGTGCTCGTGAGGGACAAACAGACGGTCGTTATCGGCGGTTTGATGCAGGAAAGGGACGAAGAAATCGTAACGAAGGTGCCTTTTTTCGGCGATATCCCCCTGCTCGGCTGGCTTTTCAAGTACAAGAGCACCTCCAGGGAAAAGACGAATCTGCTGGTGTTTCTGACGCCGCACGTCGTTACGGAAGCGGATCACCTGGGCCGGCTCTCCCGGGAAAAAGCGGCCGATTTCAGCCAAAGAGGGAAACAGTTCGTGGAGGACGAACTGACGGTAACCTTCAAGGACAGGGTGACGGACGAGACGGCGAGAGGCGTCATTGCCCGGCAGAAGGCCGTACTCGTAAAAGCGGGAGCGGGAAAGACGTATCACATCAAGCTGGAGAAGGGGACCGACGTGGAGAAGGCGGCCTTCGAATTTGCGCTGCTTCCGGAAGTGTTGAAGGCCGAACCGGTCAATCGCATTGCCATCCCCGGATATTGAGATGCCTCCGCCGCGCGGCATGGACGGAGCGGACAGGGTGACGGAAGAGAAGGGCGGGAAGATGGAACAGGCGGAACGCATCCAGGACGATGATATCGATCTTGCGCTGATTCGAGAGACTCCTTTTTCCTTTTCGATGAATAACCTCGTCCTCCCGATCAGGAAGGTGGACGATTTCCTCCTTGCGGCCGTCGCGGAGGAGCGGGGGATTTATGCCGTTGCCGAACTCGCCAAGAGATATGGCCTGAAGCAGCGTGCCCTGAAAGTGGAAAAGGGGATCCTGATCGATGCCATCAGCCGCGCCTACGGCCAGGTGGGCACCGCCGCGGAAGTCATGGAGAATATTTCCGGCGATGACCTCTCGTCCGTGGCCACGGAATTTGAAAAACCCCGCGATCTCCTGGAACTCATCGAAGACGCGCCCATCATCCGCCTTCTGAACGCCCTGTTTCAGCAGGCCGTCAAGGAACGGGCAAGCGATATCCACATCGAGCCGTATGAGAAGGAACTCGAGGTGCGCATGCGGGTTGACGGGATCCTGCATAAGGTGCTCAGCCCGCCGAAGATCATTCAGGATGCGCTGATCAGCAGGGTGAAGATCATGGCCAAACTCGACATTTCCGAGAAGAGGCTTCCACAGGACGGCCGCATACGGCTCCTCATCGGGGGACAGGATTTCGACCTCCGGGTATCGATTATTCCCACGATTTTCGGCGAACGTGCGGTGCTGAGATTGCTGAACAGGCGGCAAGGCCTGATCACCCTTGCGGAAATGGGACTGGAGGAAAATGACCGCGCGTCCCTGGAAGAACATTTGTCGAGAACCAGCGGTATCATTCTCGTCACGGGTCCCACGGGAAGCGGAAAGACGACGACCCTCTACGCAGCCCTGAAGCGGATCTATTCGGAGGAACGAAACATCATCACCATTGAAGATCCCGTGGAGTATCAACTCAAGGGCATCGGGCAGATTCACGTCAATCCAAAGATTGAGCTTACCTTCGCGTCCGGGCTGCGGTCGATTCTGCGGCAGGATCCGGATATCATCATGGTTGGCGAGATCCGGGATCACGAGACGGCGGAGATCGCCATTCAGGCCTCTCTGACGGGTCACCTGGTCCTGAGTACGCTGCACACGACGGACGCGTCTTCCGCGGTGATCCGCCTGGCGGATATGGACGTGGAGCCTTTTCTCGTTGCATCATCGCTGTCCGCCGTCCTTGCCCAGCGGCTTGTCCGGACGCTCTGTCCCCACTGCCGGGAGACCTATACGCCCACCGCCGCGGAGCGGGCCTATCTGCCCGGCGACATCTCCCTTTTATACCGGGGCGCGGGATGCAAGTTCTGCCGGGAAAGCGGGTACCTTGGAAGAATAGGGATCTTCGAACTCCTGACGGTCGACGGGAATATCCGGCAGATGATTTCGGAACGGGTGAGCGTCCAGGATATAAAAAACCATGCCGTGGAAAAAGGGATGAAGACCCTTTTCATGGACGGGCTCAATAAGGTCATGCAGGGCAGCACCACACTGCAGGAAGTGCTCCGGGTCACGCAGAGGGATTATGCCGATATTTCAGTATAGAGGATACGCCCTGAATGGCGCAGAGGTCCATGGCTCGGTGGAAGCGACCGGGTTGCATGATGCTTTTGCGCAGGTCAAGGCGCAAAAAATCCTGCCCGCGGATCTTGCGGAAGCAGCCGGGCGAAAGAAGAAGGCGCTGTTTTCGGAGCGGGACGAAACGTTTCTGCCCAACATGACGCGGCAACTTTCCATTCTCATTTCCTCCGGCGTGCCGCTCATGGAAGCCCTGCACAGCGTTGCCGATGAGTATCAGGGATATTACCGCGAGATGCTGATGGCGATCAAAGAGCGGCTCTCCGGCGGCACAGGTTTCTACCGGGTATTGCAGGATTACGGGGCGGTGTTTTCCGATTACTATGTGCACATGGTGCAGGCCGGCGAGGCCAGCGGAACTTTGGATACGGTCCTCATCAAGCTTGCCGATTTTCTGGAATATCAGGGCAGGGTGAAAGGGAAGATACGCTCCGCCATGATTTACCCCATCCTGATGATGGGCGTGAGCGTTGTCGTGCTCTCGTTTCTCTTTGCGTTCGTCATTCCGAAGATCGTCAGGATATTTGCCGACGCGAAGGGGGCGCTTCCCTTCATCACCGTTCTGCTCATCGTGATCAGCAATGTCTTCATGAAGTTCTGGTGGGCTATCCTCGGCGTCGCGGCGGTCGCGTCCTGGAACGCGAAAAGGTACCTGCAACGGAACCGGGAAACGGTGGACCGGTTTCTCCTCAAGCTGCCGGGAGACATCCTCCAGAGCCTCTACTATGCGCGATTCGCGCGGGCCATGGAGGTGCTTCTCAGCGCGGGACTGCCGACGCTGACGGTGCTGAAGCTCGCCGCGCAATCCATCGGGAACCGGGCGCTGGAGTCCGATGTTCTCCGTGCCGGAGAAAAAGTCGCCGAAGGGCAGACGTTGGCTTCATCCCTGCACGGGTTCCCGCCCGTTTTTGTGCAGCTCGTGGCGACCGGAGAAAAGACAGGCAGACTGGCGGAGACCATGATGAGGGCCGCATTATCCTATGAAGAAAAATTCAGCCGAAAGGTGGACGGCGCCGTCTCGATCTTTGAACCGGCGATGATCATCGCGATGAGCCTCGTTGTCTGCTTCATTGTCCTGGCGGTATTGCTGCCCATCTTCCAGATGAATCAGCTTGTGAAATAGAGAGGAGATCAAGGGGTGGAACGCGTAAAACGAAAGAAAGACATCGACGGCAGGGCATATACACGCCGGCGGGGTTTCACCCTGCTGGAAATTATCGTGGTCGTTTTCATCCTGAGTATCCTGGTGGCGCTGGTGGCGCCGAGGATTATCGGACGGACGGATGATGCCCGCATCGCAGACGCCCGGCTCCAGACAAAGAACTTCGAAACAGCTCTGAAATTGTACAAACTGGACAATGGTTTTTATCCCGATACGCAGCAGGGCCTTGAGGCCCTCGTGGAAAAACCGACCGCAGGGCGCATCCCTTCCAAGTACCCGCCGGGCGGGTATCTGGAGAAGAAGAAGATCCCCCCGGACCCGTGGGGCAACCCCTATATCTTTGTGTGTCCCGGACTCCGGGGGGATTTTGACATCATCAGCTACGGTGCCGATGGAAAAGAGGGCGGAGAAGACAGGGATGCGGACATCAACAACTGGGATCTGTCATAACGGGTTTACTCTTGTGGAGCTGATCGTTGTCATTTTTATCATCTCTCTGGTGGTGGCGGTCTCTTTCCCGGCCTTTACCCTCCGGCAAGACGGGAACCTGAAGTCCGACGCAGGTCACGTTGCATCCATCCTGAGATATCTTAATGACAGCGCCGTATTCACGAAAGAGACCTATGCCCTGAATATCAATTTCAGGGATCGGGTCGTGCGCCACAGGGGACCGGACGGTGAGAGAACGGAGAGGATAGACAATCTTTCCGGAATTACGCTGCAATCCCGGGGGAAGGTCTCCGACGGCGAGGTGACGGTGTTTTTCGGTCCCGCGGGGACGGGAGAGAGCTTCACGATTCATTTAACGGGCGTTGAATCGTCCATCGAGATTGTTTTCAATGCCCTGAGCGGCAGGGTGAAGGTGTCGGCACATGAACGTATGGCGGGGACAGCGGGGGTTTACGCTTCTTGAGGTGATGGTCAGCCTCGCGATTGTCGGGGGGCTTCTGATGACCGTCCTTTATACCCTGAACTACAACCTCGGGATTACGGAGAAGCTGTTTGCCGTTACGAACATGACGAATCTCGCGAAGGAAAAAATTGAGGAAATGGAGACGGAGCCACGGGAAGCCGAGGGGAATTTCCCCGCGCCGTACGAGAACCTGAACTATGAAACGAAGGTCTTCGATTCCGCTTTTCCGGAAATCGCGGAGATTGCCGTTACGGTCGGGGATGGAAAGACCCGTGTCATGCTGTCCGAACTGATTCGGAGGAAGGCGCCTTCCTCCCCCGCGCGGAGGGAGCCAGGTGGATAGTGCCGTGGAGAGAAGCGAACGGGGTTTTACACTGATTGAACTGCTGATCGCCATCGCGATCATGTCCGTGGTGCTGGCGGCGCTGTACAGCGCGTTTCTTCTGGCGGACCGCGCGTTGATTCAGGTGGATGGATCGTCGCTCAGGCTTCAGGAGTCCCGCGCGTTTGTCGACACGCTCAAAAGGGAGCTCGAGGCAGTCCGCTATTCCGAGGACAACTCCTTTTGTGTTTTTAAAATGGACGACCGGGACTTCTATGGACGGCAGACAACGTCTTTGACTATGACGACGACAACCCCGCTCATGAAGGGACTGGCGAAAATCAACTATGCGATTGAGGAACGGGACGGGCGACTGGTCATCACGAAGAGTATGGTATCGGCGTTTTCCCGGGAAGCCGAAGAAACCAGGGTGGATCTCGTCGAAGACATAGAATCCTTCACCCTGCAGGCGAAATACCAGGATACCTGGGTGAAGACATGGGACAGCTCGTTGTCGAAGAAGGCGCCCTCCGAGGTGAAAATAACGTTGACCATGCGGATGAAAGGCAACCGGGAAGACGCGCCGTCCGCCGCAACGTTTCCCGTGTTCGAAACGGCCAAGGTCATGGTCGGGAGAATCTTATGAACCGTTCGGAAAGGGGCATGGCGGTCGTGCTGGTGATGATGGTTGTGGCGCTCATGACGGCGATGGTGGTGGAGTTTGCCGGCGCGACCTATACGGCCGGCGCCGCCCTGTCCAACTGGGGGTATGGCCAGCGCCTCTCCCTGGCCGCCCGGTCGGGAGTGACCCTCCTGGCAAAGGCGCTCGCGGATAATTACGGGGCGTACTCATACACCTATCCGGGCGTTGTGGAAAGTCCCGTGGTCAACATCCTGAAGAATTTCGAAGGGCAGGTGGTCGTCAGGATTGAAGACGAAAATGCGAAATTCAACCTCAACTCGCTGATTCTGCCCAATGGCACCCTGGACGAACAGGCTTACGCGTCACTCAGGAGACTGCTCAAGAATCTGGATCTCGATGAACAAATCGCCGACAGGGTTGCCGACTGGATGGACCCCGACCGCGAGCCGCGGCTGAGCGGTTCGGAAGAGGGCGCGAAGAGCGCCTATCTGGACAGCCTGGATGAACTGCATTTGATCGCCGATCCGGAATCCTGCAGGAAACTGCTGCCCCTTGTGACGGTCTACGGCATGGGCCATGTATCTGCGGGCACGATCAACATCAATACCGCCTCCACGACGGTATTGATGGCGCTCCATGATGATCTGACACAGGAGCTGGCCGAACGGATCGACGGCTTTCGCTCCCTGGAACCGTTCAAAAAGACCAGCGACATCGTCAGGGTGGCGGGTTTCGAAGGAGCTCTGGGGCAGTTCCTCATGGGCAGGATTTCGGTAAAGGCTTCGAACTTCCGGATTATCTCCACGGCTTCCGAAAACCGTATCAAGCGGATCATCGACTGCGTCGTCGAAGCGAGTGGAAGCGGCATCGTGGTCAGGCACTGGCAGGAGACGTAATGAAAAGGATAGGATTTATCGACATCCATCCGCAGAGCCCCCTGGGCAAAGCGCAAGCTTCAGAACCGCCCGGGGGCGATCAATCCGCGATCTATCTTTTTCATGAGGCGGGCGAAGGATATGTCTATGAAAAAAACCTGGACGATCATGCATCTCCGGAAGAGCGGCAGGGTGTAAGCGAGTTTTATGTCAGTGTTCCTGCGGCCCTTCTGGACTTCAGGGTTTTGAGCTTCCCTTTCGCCGATAAGGAAAAGATAGCGGAAATCATCCCGCTGGAATTATCCAATCTCATGCTCGGCGGACCCGGGGACATTGTCTTTGACAGTATCATGCTCGGCGGCAGCGATACGTCGGTGGACGTTCTCGTGATTTATATCGGCACGGAGGTCCTGCATCGTATTCTCGGGGATCTTGAGCAGAAAAACATCGACCCGCGCGTCGTTACCTCCCTTGACCTGACGCCGCCCGCCGGAGACGGAAATGAATCCGGGCGGGAGCAGTTTTTTCATTCCCTGGGCGCGCGTCTGACCAGTCCCGCACCGTGGGATCAGGCCCGCCGCATCAGCGCCGCCGGGCGGGAGATTGCAGAGCCCACGCTCAATCTCCGGAAGGGACCATTAATCTACACGAAGGACGCCGCAAAGACGGGGAAGGCGCTGCGGATAACGGTCGTCCTTGCGTTCCTGCTGGTATTGATCGTTCATGCGAGTATCCTGTTTCAGGCGCTGATGACAAAAAAAGAATCGGCGGCCATCGCCAGGCAGATGCGCCTTTCCTACGTCAGTCTCTTCCCGGGTGAGAAGAAGACGATCGATGAGTTATACCAGCTGAAATCGCACATCAAGGAAGGCAGAGAAACGGTGAATCTCCTGTCCGGCGTAGCGCCGCTCCGCCTGCTGCTGGGATTATCCCGCAGGATGGAAGCAAGCGTCGTCTACACGGATATTTCCCTGGAGAAGGGCCTGATTAAAATGAAGGCCGAGGCGCGTTCCATGGATGATCTGGCGAAGGTACAGAAAGGGATCTCCGGCTTTCTCACGGGCGTAGCCATTTCCGACATCAAACCGGCGGGACGGGGGAAAGTCTTGTTTACCGTGATTGCCAAGGATCCAATATGATGAAATTCGACCTATTCCCAACTCTCCTGCGCAGGTATCGGCGG
>CAYSPF010000004.1:0-24046 GCA_964432775.1 uncultured Geobacter sp. | reverse complement strand
CGGGACCCTGTCGTCCGACGCAATGCTCTGATTGTGCTTGCGCTGGCGGGACTCTATATCCTGCTTCTTCCCAACCTCCTGTGGGAGCAGTCAACGGAACGCGATCTGTCGACGCTCCGAAAAAAGTATAACGAATTTTCCGCACTGGCCGGCGAATATCGATCCTTGAAGGAGAGCATTTCTGCAATCGAACGGAAGAAGATGCTCACAAAGACCGCGAGCGTTGCCCAGGCCATAGGGGATATTTCGCGGGCGCTTGGCATGGCGGGAAAAGTGAAATCGATAAAAGGAACGGGAACACGGAAGACCCAAACCCAGATGAGTGAAGAGACCGCGGAGATCCAGGTCGAGAAGCTCACGATCAACGAGACGGTTCAGCTGATTCATCAAATCGAAAACGCGCCCATGATTCTGGCCATGAAGACCGTCGTCATCAAAAAATCGTTTGAGAAACCCGAGCTTCTCGACGTCACCATGACGGTCTCGCTCTTCTTGCCGGCGACGGCGTCTTGATTCGCGCCGTACGGCCGCCCTGCGCTGCCGTCAAGAGAGTTCCCGCAGGGCAGGGGACGATCCAGGGAGGATTTCGTATCAGGAAAAGCGCCATCGCAATTGTCATCCTGTTTTTTTGTCTGTGGGGACTGTGGTCCTTCGCCGTGCCGGCATCGTTTCTGGCCGGCTGGCTGCAGAGATCCCTGGCGGGCCGGGGTATTGCCGTTGAACTGACGGGATTCAGGAAAGGGTTCTTTTGCACCCTCCACGTCGAGCGCGTCTCCGTAAGCAAACGCACGTCAATCGACAACCAACCGCCTCTTTCCGTCCCGCGTGAGGGACGCGAGGATGGACCGGCGTTCGTCGTCGTGCAGAATCTGGATATTACTCCGGACATGCTTTCTCTTGTGAAGCTGAATCCCCGGTTCAATTTCAGTGGCCAGATAGGGCAGGGCCGGATGCGCGGGGCCGCCGGCAGGGAGCGCGGAGCGGTGACGGCAACAGTGCACGGCGAAGATATCGATGTCGGCAGCCTGCCGATTCTTGCGCAATCGGGTATCTACGGAGAGGGGAGCCTTGCATTCGATTTCCTCTGGAAGGAGTCCCGGGGAGAAATGGCCTTTTCCATCGACAAAGCCAGGCTGAAGAGCTTTTTCGCCGGAAACAACGCGGTTCCCCTGAATTTCTTTCACGGGGTAAAGGGTCTGGTCACTCTGGGGACCACGATCACAGTGAATTCCCTGGCTCTGGAGGGGCCGGGGATATATGCCCGCGTGAAGGGAGAGATCAGGGACGGCAGTTTCGATGGACGCGCCGAAGTCATGGCCGATGCATCGTTTTCGCAGCATCCCCTGCTGCAGCTCCTCCTTGAACGTTATCAGGTATCGCCGGGGTACTACGTCGTACCCTTTTCCCATGCCGATCCAGGACGCGGACAACGCGGGCACGGCATACTCCAGACAACTGAAACAGCCGGAGGCAAATGAATTGAGGTTACGACCATGTCGAACGCAAATGTCGAAGACAAAATTCGCGTTGTCAACAGCGAACTGAACAGGCGAGTCGCGCTGCTGGAGGAAGCGTTGCTGGAAAACGAGAGGTCCGGGAAGGCGCTGCAAGCTTCCGAGAAGCGCTACCGACGGCTCTTTGAATCAGCCAAGGATGGCATCCTGATTCTTGACGCCGATACGGGCAAGGTAGTCGATGTAAATCCATTCCTGCTGCATTTGCTCGGTTATTCTTACGAGGCACTGTACGGGAAACATATTTGGGAACTTGGCATATTCAAAGACATGGCGGCGTCCAAGGAGGCTTTTGCCGTCCTGCAGAACAACGAATACATCCGTTATGAAGATTTGCCTCTGGAAACGAGCGCAGGGCAGGCCATCGCCGTGGAGTTCGTGAGCAATGTCTACCTCGTGGACCATAGCAGGGTGATCCAGTGCAACATCCGTGACATCACCGCGCGCAAACAGGCAGAGGGCGTCCTGCGGGAATCATACAGGAAGATAAAGGAACTCCATAGAAGACTGGCGGAAATGGAAGAGGCCGAGAAGAAGGACCTCGCGGCAATACTCCATGACGATTTTGGCCAAAATCTGACCGCCCTGAATCTGAGCCTGAACCTGGCGATCCTTCAGTTGAACGGACAGGCCAAGGGAAAGGCTGGATCGAGACTTGCCGATGCGCTGGGCATCGTGGAGAGGTTGGGGGATCAGCTGCATACGATCATATCGGATCTTCGCCCGACGGTCCTTGACAAGTTCGGCATTTTTGCCGCACTGAAATGGTATGGTCAGCAGTGCAAGCTGCGGACAGGCGTGGATGTCATTATCTCCGGCGAGGAATTTGAGAACAGACTGCCCCTGCAGACGGAAACCATCATCTTCAGGATCATTCAGGAAGCGGTGAACAATGCCATCAAGCATGCGGGGACATCGCGCGTGGAGCTGTCTGTGGGCAAAGGAAAAACGCTGCGATTCACAATAACCGACTATGGCAAGGGATTTGACACCGGGGAGAAAAGCAATGTCGGCGGCAGATCATGCCTGGGGCTGGATATCATGCAGGAAAGGGCGGAATCTATTGAAGGCAGCCTGGCTGTCAGATCGGTGCCGGGCAAGGGCACGAAGGTTATCCTTGAGGTACCGGTACAATAGGCCGGCAGAATTCCGGAGCGGGAAAAGGACGCAGATTATTGGAAGGTGGATCACGAAATATCCGTATGGATCGATCCGATGACGCCGGGGCTGTATTCCTGTTTTCCTGCTCCGAGCCCTGAGATTGCACAAACAAGGTTATTGAAACCTGACGGTATAGGAAAGCAATGCTCCGCCAGACGGCAGAGGTGCCAAGCTGAAATGCTCCGGCTCTCCCTTGTCCTTCAGCCATTCAGGCGCCCATGACTGGGTCTTCACATACCGATATGCTTCAAAGGTCGCAAGGGTAACCATGGTGGCGGCAAAGATATCCGCTGTTCTCTTGCCGGAATGGAATTCAACGCCGCTGAGATCCCCTTTGAAGGTCTTCCCGTTGATACTGTTTGTTCTTCCAATGAACCAGTAGTCGGCGGCATAGGCAAGGGGGTTGAGGAGATTCCAGAGCATCATACCGCGGACAAAACTATCGTTCTTGTCGATCTTATCGTTGAACAGAATAAATTCAGAGCAACCCGCCTGTGCCAATAACCCGGCAGAATTAATGGCAAAGCCCTTGCTGATACTCGTGGAGTGTTCTGTAAATTGGATAGGCTGATTTACGTCACCGACCTTCCAGTCCATCGATGTGCCCGTCACGCCGGCAACAAGCGCATGTGCGCCCTCGTGGATCATAAAGGCCGACACAATACCGCCGGCAAATTTTAAAACAGGTTTCAATTCAAAGGAATCGTCAGCGGCATTTGCCGAACTTGGTGCCGATAAGACGGCGAGCAATATGACGAGTACAGTGTACCCGGCCATTTTTTTTGAACTGCATAGCATGCCTTTGAACATGACCGTCTGCTCCCCTGTAATGATTTGAGGGCGGATCAATACCTGAATAAGATGCCAAAAGAGCGGCGTATCAGGGTATTGCAGGCTTCGTTTCACACACTTCACCGCCGATCAGTTTCTTCAGCAGGGGGATAAGGTCGATATGAATTTTTGACTTCGCGACATATCCGCTTGCTCCTATGGAGAGAGCGGCGCACCGATGAACGTCATCATCAAACATTGAAAGAAAAATGACCTTCGTCCGGGGATGTTCATTCTTCAGTTGCCGGGCGGCTTCCATCCCGGTCATTCCCGCCATATTGATGTCCATAATCACAATTCCCGGTTGGTCGTTTGCGAAAAATTCCATGGCATCCACACCGGATGCAACCGCTGTCACGGTGCAATCCGGGAAGACGATTTCCAGCCAATCCTGAATAAGTCTGCCTAGGACCCTGTTGTCATCGACGATGAAAATGGTTTTGGACACATCCGCCCCACTCGAAGAAAATATGATCTTCCCGCAGCGTGAATCTATTGTTTCCGAATGGTCCTGTCTGCCGGGATATCTTGACAAACCGTGTCAGGATGTTTGACAAATCATGAAGGGATGTTTTGACTTGCAGCCGTCGCATCCGAAGAACCAGCATTGCAGCTTATTGGAATGATGCAGGAGTAGGCAGTTGAGGGGAGTGCCGCCGATGTTCTTTGATTGGATGGGGGAACAGCGAAAGATGGCTTGAATGGTCGGCGGGTTCTCCGGGGGTAGGAGCAGGCCCGCTTTCTTCCGTGCAGACGGTTCTATTCGATGGACGTCAATCCTTGCTGAATCGCAAACTTGACCAGTGACGGCAGATCATGAATGTCCAGTTTACGCATGATGCGGACTTTATAGGTTTCAGCGGTCTTTTTTGAAATATTGAGCATTTCGGCAATTTCCTGATTGGATCGTCCTTCCACAATCAATTTCAGCACGTCGCGCTCGCGCTGGCTCAGTTTCTCCAGCGGCTGTTCCTGCCAGGCAGGTTTCATTCTATCGACATAATGATCAAACATGATATCGGCAATCTTCTCACTCAGGTAACGTTTGCCTGCGCCGACGGCTTTGACCGCCTTGATAACCTCCATGCCGGCGGACTGCTTGAGAAGGTAGCCTACGGCGCCGGCTTGAAGCGCCCTCTGCACGTATTCTGTTGAGCCGTGCATGGAAAGGATGATTACCTTTGCCGATAGTTTCAACTCGGCAAGATGCCGCGTTGCCTCGATGCCATCCATGTCCGGCATGGATATATCCATGACAACAACATCCGGTTTGCGCTTGCGTATCTCCGATACGGCATCGATTCCCGTTGAGCAGGTCGCTATAACCGTGATGTCCGGATCGCTTTGCAGCAGCATCTCCAATCCTTCGCGAATGACGGCATGATCATCGACAATAATCACCTTGATCGGCATATCGTTACCCTGTCCCGAAAAATTGTACCACAAGTTGCGTCAGAGTCTTGCCATTTTGCAGAGAGGCAAAAAAAGACAGGCTGAGTGATAAAAAACAGCCTGTCTTTCCTTCTGTTGCGGTAGACCAGCCTTGAACTGCCGCAGCCTTTTCCGGGTCATCTTTTTCAACGGCAAGGGTTCGAATCACTGCAAAATACCTGTCCGAACCCTTGCCTTCGTGCCCTATTGCACGATGATTTCAAAAAGAACCCTCATGTTTGACTTTGCCGCTTTTGAGTAAATCTCTTTCGGCGCTGCTTCATACATTGCCGGGTTTGTCTCGCCGTAGCCGATCGTGGAAAGCCTGTCCCGCGTTATGATCCCTTCGCTAACAAGGTATTCCTGGACCGCCGTTGCCCTTCTTTCGCTCAACTTCTGATTGTAAGCGGCCGTGCCCGAAGCGGAGGTATATCCTGCAATGCGGATCTTGGCTTTGGGGTTATCTTTCAGAAGCTGGATATTCCTTTTCAGGATCGTCTGCGCTTCCGGCTTAACGGTCGACTTATCGAAATCAAAATGTACGTCCTCAAAGGCAAGGACAATCACGATTGCTTCAGGCTTTGCCTTCGTCGCCTCCACCGCGGCAACCACCTTCTCCTCAACCTGCGGCTCGGATGCGGCGATCACGACCGGCTCCTTTGGTTTTTCAGCCAGCTGCTTATAGCGTGAACAATCTCCGGTGATTACTTTTTCCACAAAAGCGGCCATGGCTGCCGGGGTTGCCAGTCTATCGGCATTCACGGTATATCCGCCTTCAACGTTCTGCACGATCTGTTCTGAAAGTTCTTTCCCGTCGGCGGTATATCCCACCTGAATGGCGTAAACGCAGAGCTTGTCGCCGTAATCTGCATTCACTTTGGTTATGGCCTCGATGACGGTTCCGGCCCTGATGTCGTCTATGGACGGAGTTTCAGAAAAATCGCTGACAATGATAATGGCCGAATTACCCTTCGCCCCCTTGAGATCGCTGCCTGCCGCCGTAATCGCTTTTCCCATAGGAGTTCTATGGTGGACATTTTCGATGGAGTCTATTGCCTTCGTGTAATCCTTCTTGGCAAGGGGCTTCATTCCGTAAATCAGCTTCGTTTCATCGGACCAGAAGGTCCTGAGCCCGGCGTTCAGCCTGATTTCCGGAAACGCCGCGATCATGTTCTTTACAGCATGTTTCCCGTGGATCAGGCGCGTCGCTACATCGAGCGGATCCTGAGGTTTCGCATTGACCGTCGACTTAACGTGCGACTCGCCCATGGAAGAAGATCTGTCAAACAGGACGACGAAATTCTCCATCTTCTGAACCAATTGCCCTGATGCAATCTTTGGGTTGAGGTCCACGGGCTTGAATGTCGCGCAGCCGGCAATCAGCGCACAAGACATCAGCAAAAAAATCAATCCATATCCGATTCTTCTCATACGAGGTCTCCTTCATCCTTCAGTTGTAAGGTTCATCTTTCATTTCCGCGGACTGCAATTTCCGGATTCGTGGAACTGCCCGGGTTGCGAAACCGGGCCCGCCAAAGAAACGCCGTTCATGATCTGCAGGCCCTCACTACTTCCCCCAAACTCTCTTGACCTGGTCGATCTTTTCCTGCACTTTGCCGGCTATCTTTTCAGCGGTGCCTTCAGCTTCCAGCTCTGGATTGTCGCTCAGCTCCCCCGCGATCTCCTTGAGCTTGCCCTTTGCTTTATGAAACTTGCCTTCCACCTGGTCCTTCGTGCTCGATCTCATGGTATTCAGCTTCCTTTCCAGGCTCTGCGCGAGCCGATATTTCCCCAATTCATGATCTGAGATTGGGGGCTGCGATCTTTACAAAACCCCGTTCATATCCCTTTTCAAGTGAAACAAATCGGATCGAAATCTCTGCTCTGTCTTCCGGTTCAGCTCGATCGTACGATCCTCGATTTGGTTTTCTTCTCGATTGATGCCGAGTCGACAACGGTATAGAACATCATTTCATAAGGCTCTTCGAGAAGGTTCATCGCCCCCTGGAATATCTTGAAGGGCCTCGACTTCAGATGGTCTTTGAAGTTCCCCGGGGTATCCCAGTTTTCAAGAAGAAGGAACCGGCCCTCATCCTCCATGCTCTGACAGAATTCGCAACGCTGGCATCCCTCCTCCATCGCCATGGAGCCGGACAGCGAGGCAAGGGTTTGTGACAACTCCAAGCGCTTCTCAGAAGCCACATTCATTCGTATAACGACCAAGATCATGAGCAGGTAATAGCAAAGGCCCTGCCAACAGCCGGAACAAAATCAGAAGTCTGGATTCATCCTTTAATAACAAGGGATTAGATTAAGAGGTGAGGGCAGCGGAAAAGTAAGAGATGATTCGTCCAGCCTCAATATTTGGCGGAACCTCAGCATGCTGAGGGATGTTTCGAGGGGAGGTGGCTTTTCATCCAACGGTGCGCCGAATTTCTCTGCGGATGCTTTCATTCATGATAACCCGTCGAACATCCGGTCTGCATCATATGCGAAGGTCCAGGAGCGCGCCCTACCGCGCCATGCTCCCGGACCTTCGCGTCTGTCTGCTGTCTATTTCAGGCGATCTTCTTCTTCGGCCTACCGGTTGAATGCCTGAACACGTTCGATCACGATTTCGACGCGGCGGTTATTTGCGCGCCCCTCAGGTGAAGCATTGTCTGCGATCGGACTCCCTTCGCCCCTTCCGCGCGACTGGATGAGGTCGGCCGGGTAGCCTCTCTGCACGAGGTAATCGCGGACCGCGTCGGCCCGACGTTCCGAGAGACCCTGGTTGTAGGACTGGGAACCCTGGGAATCCGTGTGCCCCTCCACGATGAGGTTGCGCTCACCGCCCGCGAGCAATGCATCGGTCACCTGGTTAAGCTTTCCCTGTGCGGAGGGCAGCAAGGTCGACTCTGCGGATCGAAAGAGGACGCCCCCGGAGAGGGTGACGACCAGTCCGCGTTCCTCTTCCTTGACCGCGGCGAGCATGGCAAGGTCGGCCCGTGCGTCAGCCGTCCGCTTCTCGGAGTCGATCAGGTCCTGCCTTCCCTGCCTTACGATCTCTGCTTGTTGCGCCTGGAGCTGAGCGTCCGATTGATCCTTGCTTGCCTGGACCGCGGCGAGTTCGGCGTCCGCTTTCTCCCTGCCCTCTTTGATCGCAGCTTGCTTGTCGATTTCAGCACGCGCCTCGGCCGTCCGCTTTTCGGCGTCGATCAGGTTCTGTTTGCCCTGTCTTACGATCTCGCCCTGTTCCTTCTGGAAATCGGCGTTCGCTTTCTCCTTGCTTGCCTTGTCGGCGGCCATGGCGCCGAGCGCTTCCGCTTGCTCAGACTTGCGCTGGGCGACGTACGCGAGATCTTTCGTTTTGGCGGAGTCGGGATCCTTCAGGAATGACTGTTCCGCCAGGACCAGCGCCTCACTGGCTTTGTGCAATTCTGCCGGCACGAGCTGCACAGCCGGCCTCGCACTCGCATTCTGAAAGGCCGTACGGGCGTCGACGAGTTCTTTGGGAGTTGTGGTTGCGCAGCCGGCGAATAACGCGGCGGACGCCACCAGGATAAAATATTGAAGCGTTTTCATGAAAACCTCCTTTGAGGGGCATGTTTCTTTGATTACTGGTTCTATCATCGGTTGTCTTGCCGGAGCTGGCGCACACTCTCCACCGCCGCCATGGCCTCCGACTTCTCGGCATCGCCGCGGGACAGTACGACGGCCAGTTCGGCATCGGCTTCGGCCCGCAACAGCATCGATCTGGCCTCAGCCTTGTCGCCCTTTTTAGCCATACCCTTGGCGAGCGCCAGTTCCTCCTTGGCCAGCTGCAAATGAAGCGAGGCTTGCGGCACTTTGGCCGCTCCGGCCTCCTCGGCAGCGCGGATCCCCGACGTTGAGGCCTCTGTGCGCAGTGGGGCGTTTGCGCATCCCATGGTGATTGCTGTGGCCGCGACGGCGACAGCAAACGCCATCATTCCGATCTTCGATAGGTGTTTCATTAAGTCCTCCTTTTGGACTTGGATACGTGGTTGTCTTGATGGATATGGACTGTTTTTTTCACCCTGTCGTTTCACATAGGGTCCGACAACTTCGGGCGAGGCCTTGGATGAACAGTCCCGCAGCAATCGCCGACGACACTTTGACCTCCTTTCGGATTGCTCCGGCTACTTCGTTCCTGGCCTCTGACTGCTCGATGGTCATCCGGTTGCGAGTTCAGCGGCCACGTTCATTTCGGGGAAAACCCTCATTCGTACCGTGACCGATTATCAGAATCTGCAAGGAGCCGGCCAACAGCCGAAAAAGTCCGATGTTTTTATTATTCTTTTAATACCGGCAGGTTAGATTAGGTGAGAGAGGAGCGGAAAAGGATAAGGAATTCGTTCGGTCACCATATCCGGCGGAACCTCAGCATATGGAGGCATACCTTAAGGGGAGATTGGCAGTCTGCTTTGGTTTCTTGTCTCCGTCTGGACCATCCTTGTTGAATATCGTTTGAAACAAAGTATGGGATCAAGAATTGCCGGATGCTTTGGGGATTGCACAGCCCTTCGGAGTATCCCTCAACATGTTGAGGTTCTGCCAAATATGGAGGCCGAACGAATTCCTTTATCCTTTTCTGCTGTTCCTTCCGCTTAACCTAAGACTCTATTATTAAATGATGAATTCAGGCTTCTGATCTTGTTGCGACGATTGGCAAGCCATTTGCTTTTACTGTTTCTATGATCCTTACCATTTTCCACTCGAAGGGAATGGGGGAGATTGCTGGACCGGAAAAAATTTCTGGTCCAAGGAGGGGATGATGAAGAGAATTACGATCTTGTCAGTGGTGTTGGTGATAGTGCTTGTATCCATTGGAGGATGTTGGGTGGGGATTGATGCAGATGGTGGAAGAGATGGACGTCATGACAGACAGCAAAAGCATGACCAACGGCGTTAGGAAGGAACGAGATCACTAAAACGCCGGTTGAATGGTCAGCGTCATCCAGGGACGGAAAATATTGTAGCGATTTGGACGTCTGCCGGAGACGGCGAGGTATCTGGAAAGGAGGGCGACGAACAGATCCGGAAAGATTTTCGCCGAAGTTGACGACACCTTCATTAGAAAATGAAGCATCTCACAATCTGACTTACAGAGAGGAGTAAGCGTTATGAAAAAGAGAAATATCGTTATCCACTTCCTGGTTCTGCTCATGTTGATCGCCACCCTTGCCGCCTGTGCATCGACACGCACAAGTGAAAGTGCAGGTGAATACGTTGACGATTCGGTCATTACGACCAAGGTAAAATCTCTGCTCGCAGCGGATGATTTTCTCAAGTCATTCAAGATCAGCGTCGAATCTTTCAAGGGCGCGGTCCAACTGAGCGGCTTTGTGAATTCGCAAAAGGCCGTCGATAAAGCGGTTGAAATCACAAGGAGCGTCAAGGGGGTAAAATCCGTGAAGAATGATCTGATCGTGAAATAGGCGGTTATGGTCGAAGCTGCTCTTCAACTCGCCGCAAGTTATGCGGCGAAACTTCGTTTACTGGACTGTATACGGAATTCCGTTGGATTCCGTATACAGTCTTCTTCCTTTTTGGTGGGTGTCTTAATGGATGGAAAGAGAGAAGACGCCGGGAAGCGCGCAAGGAAAATATTCCAGGCGATTCTTGCGGTGCTCCTTGGGAGTGCAGTGATCTCTGTCAGCAGCGGGGCCTTTGCCCAGGGAAGCGGCGGGAATTATTTTCCCCCGGCGTCGAGCCTTGGATATGACCATACGACTTTGCCCGATGTGATTGAGTTTTCCGACAGAACACTGAACCGGACCGAACCTGCCTTTATGGACGGGAAAGCGGAGTTGAAGGAACCACCCGCGCAGAAGAGGCAGATCCTGTCGTGGGAGACGGGTACCGGCAAGAGCTACCTTATTCCAGCCCTTGAAATCCCGGCCTTTCTTCTTCTCCTCAACGGGTACGACCGGCTCGCCTATCCCAACTCCGTGGAGCCGGACGGGCAAAAAACCTACGACGTGAACCTCACAACCTTCCGGGACCACGTCGTCCACGGGCCCTGGGGTATCGACCGCGACGCCTTCAACGTGAACCAGTTCCTGCATCCGTATCAGGGGTCCATGTACCACGGATTCGCGCGATCGGCGGGCCTCAACTACTGGGAGTCGCTTCTCTACACCAGTGCAGGCAGCTTTCTCTGGGAAACGGGCGGGGAGACCTCGCACCCGTCCATTAATGACCAGATTGGCAGCGGTATCGGCGGGAGCTTCTTCGGCGAGGCGCTCTTCCGGATGGCCAGCCTGCTGCTCGAGGACGATGGCGGCAAACCCGGGTTCTGGCATGAGTTTGGTGGAGCGATTGTCTCGCCGTCCATGGGGATCAACCGGCTTGCCTTTGGAGAGCGGTTCAAGCCCGTGTTTCCGAGCCACAAACCGGCCACCTTCTGGCGCGCGCGGATGGGCCTGAATTTGAATAGCGACCAGGGCGGATTGAGCACCGTCACCCGGCACGAGGCAACCGCGGACTTCGTCATGGCCTATGGGTTACCGGGGAAGCCTGGCTATACCTACACGCGTCCTTTCGACTACTTCCATTTTGAATTCACCAGCCTCGGCAACGCAGACAACCCTTTTGATAATGTCATGATCCGCGGCCTCCTCCTCGGGAAGGACTACGAAGCCGGCAGTTCCTATCGCGGGATATGGGGTATCTACGGCGGCTATGACTACATATCGCCGCACATCTTCCGCGTTTCCAGCACCTCCGTCTCTCTCGGCACCACCTTTCAATGGTGGCTCTCGCGAAAGGTGGCGCTCCAGGGCTCGGCCCTCGGAGGCGTCGGCTACGCCGCGGCCGGCAACGTTACCCAGGTGGGCGAACGGGACTACCACTACGGCATCGCCCCGCAGGGGCTCCTTGCACTCCGCCTCATCCTGGGCGACAGGGCCATGTTCGACCTGACAGGACGCTCGTATTATTTGACCGGCATGGGCGGCGGGGACCCGGGGGGACGCGAGACCATCGACCGTCTGAACATGGGATTCACCGTTCGCATTTACGGCCGTCACGCCCTCGGGCTCCAGTACATCGCATCCATCCGGGATGCGCACTATCCAGACCGGGCCGACAGTCGCCAGACGGCGGGAACCGTCAGCCTCGTTTACACATTCCTCAGCGACGCCCGGTTCGGCGCTGTCGAGTGGCGCGAAGCTGACAGACGCTGAACCGGATGGACTCCATGGAGAGGAGTGCTAATCCGTCAGATGTTTTGTGACCAACACGATTGATGGATCGTCAGGCATATTGGTTTCGGCAAAGCCCATCTGCTGAATGAATTTTCGCATCGTTGAATTCCGCTTGAGTACGTAGCCGGAGATTCGCTTTACCCCGCTTGCCTGAAGGTGTTTTATCAATGCATTCATCAGTCTTGTGCCGATGCCACGCTTTTGCCACGTGTCGGCAACGACAATTGCAAACTCACCGTTCAGACCATCCGGATCGATCATGTATCGTGCCACGCCGATTTCTTCTTCAGCTGCTTCTCCACTGTGCAGGACAATCAGGGCGACCGCGTTTCGGGAATCAGGCTCCGTAAAGTTCTTTAAGTCTTTTTTGTTGAGGTTTTTCACTGTACCGTGAAAACGGAGATAGCTTGACTGAGGTGAGAGTCCGCGTACGAACGCCTGCTCTCTGTCGGCATCGGAAGGCGCGATATGGCGCAGCTTCAGCTTCGAACCATCAGCAAGTGTCCAGCTTTCCGCGCAATCGTCGTGGCTCATCACATGAACCGCCAGTTCCTTCCTGATGTCTTGATGCAGGCATCTGTCCCGATGGCCGGAGACATCAGAAGCCTGCGGTAAAATCTTCAGGGGCAGGTCAGTCCTTCCTGTCGTCCGATGACGCCGACAGTAGATAAACTTCATGCCGGGGCTTGTGCTCGATCAGCTCGGGTCTGTCCTGGAGATGTCTGCCGAGCGTTTGGTCGATATGGTCCTGCAGTTGCTGCCAATCCTGGTCTGTAAGATTTTGAGCCATTTTCATTCCTCGCGCTTCGTATTGTTATGGTCAACGGTTACCGAAAACCAGTTTAAACTGCTCACCGCTCGTTTTGATGTGGCTGAATCTTATTGTATAGCTTCTTTCTCCAAGAGTGACGGCTTGGTATGCAAGGATGAAGATCATCGACCCAATGAGGATAAGCAGGATGATTTCCAGCGCATTGCTGATCCCCGTGGATCTGCCCTGGTTCTGATTGCGGCTAGCCGGCATACATTCTCTTCCTTTCGGAGCAGGATATAACAGCAAATGGTCTGCCGATAGGCAGGTGAGAATCAGGCGCTTTGATTATTCCTTTCATAACGCAAGCGTCCGGAACAATGTGAAACACCTCTTGCCCCGATCCTCCTACTGCACAATGACCTCAAAAAGAACCCTCATGTTTGACTTTGCCGCTTTTGAGTAAATCTCTTTTGGCGCTGCTTCGTACATTGCCGGGCTTGTCTCGCCATAACCGATCGTGGAAAGCCTGTCCCGTGTAATGACCCCTTCGTTAACGAGGAATTCCTGGACAGCCGCTGCCCTTCTTTCGCTCAACTTCTGATTGTAAGCGCTCGTTCCGGAAGCAGAGGTATATCCTGCAATGCGGATTTTGGCTTTAGGGTTTTCTTTCAGAAGCAGGATATTTCTTTTCAGGATCGTCTGCGCTTCCGGCTTAACGGTCGACTTATCGAAGTCAAAATGGACGTCCTCAAAGGCAAGGATAACAATTTTTTCTTCATCCTTCGTCTGCGACACAACGGCAACGACCTTCTCCTCAACCTGGGGCTCGGAGGCAAGGATAATGACCTTCTCCTCAACTCTTGCCTGCGGCGGCGGCGGGGTTGGCCTTGGCTCAGGCGCAGGTTCTTGTCTTAACTCATGCTTTGCAACAGGGGTCGGTGCGGGTTTTGCCGTGCCGCCGAACGCAAAGGTTATTCCAAGCATAACGCCAAGATTATGGTAGGTTTCCTGGAGAATCTCGGTAACCATATAGTCCTGGACATCGAGTCTCAATGCGATATGGTCCGTCAGCCAGTATTTCACTCCTACCCCCACATTAAAAGCAGCCATGTCCTTAGTCGATATCGAGGGACTATACTGGGCTCCTCCGACACCGGCCAGGACAAAGGGATTGAATTTACCCTCGGGCATAAAGTGATAGACTGCATCGACATGATAAAAAGTGAGCGTCACATCATTGATGGGACTCGTGAACCGTCCTTCCTTAAACACGCCTCCCCTTTCATTCACTCGACTTTCTATATATTCTCCGGCGACTTCAATACCAAGATGCTTCGTGAAATTGTAGCCAAGCCGTCCGCCAAATAAGGGCCGGTCCTTCAGGTTCTGGCTGCTTTCGAAGAAATTGTAACCCCCGAACGCACCCACTTCGAAGCTTCCTTCCTTTATCTCGGAGCGAGCAGACAAGGGCAGGATAAGAACAAAGGCAACTGCCATCAGTGCTGCACGATACATTGCTTTCATTGTACGTCCTCCTCATAGGGTTGTATTTTGCTCTTTGCCTTTCCGGCTCTTTGAAGAAAGCCGCGTGGAACATCTCCGGGCTGAAAGAACGGGGCGTTGCAGAGAGGCAAAAGGGAGACAGGCTTGAATTATGAAGAATAGCCTGTCTTCCCTTCCTGCCGGCTTTCACGCCAAATGCCTTGTGCCTTATGGGGCGGGCACGTTAATGACCGTGTTGTTTATGACAGTCTGAGCCGTCAGGCCCAACGCTCTGCCGTTGATCGTCGTTACCGAGGCGACGCCGACGGTAGAGACCGTAACTTTGACAGCAGCGAGGATGGTTCCCTCAATGGTGCCACCCCCGACGATCCCGTTGATCGTCGCAGAACTGCCCACCTGCCAGAAGACGTTCTTGGCCTGGGCGCCGTTGATGAGGATAATGCTGCGAGGAGTTACCGTATCGCCTATGGTAAGCGTACTTCCCATCTGGAACACCCAGACAGCATTGGCATTGCCCTGGCCGTCGAGAGTGAGATCCCCTGACCCTACCATGAACGAAGTCGCACTTTTATAGGTGCCAGGGGTGAGTGTAAGTCCGCCAAGCTCGCCGCCGGCCCCGCTTGGATCCGTCCCGCCTGCCAATCCAGCCAGGGTATTATAAGCTGTTTGCGCATCGGCCAAGGCATTGGTGGCGATCGTGCATGAAGCGGCATTCACGCCGCCGGACGTCGGACCCGTGGTAGAAACGGTACACGTGTAAATCGTCCCGGTCACCAATCCTGTATTAGCCCCCGTTTCTGTATAGATATCCGGTACGGGTACTGCCGAATCGTGAAATCCGGTCACGTTCGCAGTAGCAGTAGCCGTGCTCGAGAAATCCCCGGTAATGACGGTAGATGTCCCGGTGTTGGTGGCCCCGGTGACGTCTCCCATCGTCCCGAAAGGTGCTGCCCTTCCAAGTGCTACCGGCTCTGGACAAGCCGCTGTCGCAGGACCTGCGGTAAAGGTCCATGTGTAGTCGCTTACCATCGCATTCGCTGGGATTGCCAAGTCCTTGACCCCGGCGGCGCCGCTCTTAATCGTAGCCGTATAGAGAACACCGGGAGTGAGAGAGCTTGCCGGCGTAAAGGTCGCAATGCGGCCGGTGGCGCCATCAAGAAGCACGGAAGCTGCGGTAACGGCAGTCGCTCCCGGTCCCGTCACGGTAAAAGTCAAGGTGGTGATCGTTGCAGGGTCCATCCGCAAACCGGAGGGCACGGTGAAGGTCGCGTTGATGGACGAGTTGGAACACACAGCCGGGGCGCCAGCGGCAGGGTTGCTGGAAGACACCGTGACGTTTGCCGCCGGGGCTGGGGTTGCGGTGGTAAAGGTCCATACATAGTCGTTCGCCGTGGCAGGCAAGGCTGGATTGCCTGCCAGTGCATTGGTCGCCAGGTCCGTGGCCGGACTGGCTCCGGTCCCTTTGATCGTGGCGGTATAGGTCTTGCCGGCTTCAAGCACTGCCGACGGCGTAAAGGTCGCCATTTTGCTGCCAACGGCGTAGCCCACACTGCCTGCGGGTGCAGATGCGCAAAGTGGACATGTTAGCGTAAAGCTGGTTGCCGGCGAAATGAGCGTTGCGGGGTCCATTTCCTCATTGAAGACTGCAGTGATTGCCGTGTTGGTTGCCACGCCGGGAGTTGGACCGGGAGTCGTCGTGGCAGGGACGGTGAGCGTCACCCTGGGCCTGGAGGTGTCCGGCGTTGCACCTGTGGTAAACCGCCATACAAAGTTGCTAGCCAGTGCGTTGCCAGCCAGGTCTTTGGCCGCGGTGGTAACCGTGGCAGTACAGCTGGTATTGGTGGGAAGATTGGGTGTTGCCGGAAGTCTCAGCGTTGCCACATTGCCCGCGTCGAGATAGGTGACCGATCCGGCTGTGGGCGTTCCGGCAGGGCATTCCAGCGTAAAACTGGCTGAAGTGAGCGTGGCGGGATCCATCGCTTTGCTGAAGGCGGCAGTGATTATTTTTGTGTTGGTCGCTACCCCGGTGGCATTAGCGAGGGGGGATACCGCAGTCACCGAGGGTGCGGTGGTGTCTGTCGGATTGCTTGGCAACCAATGTCCGGTTTCTCCTGCTCCGCCTCCCCCTCCGCATCCCGTAATGAAAAAAACACTCAGGATCAAGATGAACAGGGGATAAGTCTGCCGAGCATTAAATCTTTTCATAACCATTCCTCCATTTCTGCTCCACTATAGAGCCTGCTTCCCCGTGCAGAATAAGAAGTGCATTTTTTGACATGGTTGCATCTTTCTGGAGCCGCACCATTCCGTCTGAATATTTACGTGGCGTTGAGAAAGCCCCCTCATTCGTTGTGATGACGAGGATCATGGAGACATAAGAGCAAATGGCCTGCCAACAGTCGGATGGGAGTCAAAATATTGGATTAGTCTTTTGATAACAGCAGATTGGGTCAACAGGAGAGAGAAGCGGAAAGGCGTGAAGGAATTCGTCCGGCCTCTATATTTGGTGGACCCTCAGCATATTGAGGGATGCTTCGAAGGGCTGTGGAAGTCGAAATATTCGTTCCGGCGCCTCAATGCAAGCAGTGTGGACAAAACGGCGGGCGTCCACGCCGATCAGCCCGTCGTATTGCCCGGCATCCGATCGAGAGAGGCCGATGCGGCACATCAACCAATGCCGTCAAAACACAGATCTGGATCCTTGTCTGCGTTTATCCGCCCGCCGCCGTCATGAACAAGAGGCACGATCTGCCCGGGAGCCTTCACACCCTGCTGCAGACAGTACTGCTCCTCGCTCATAAGGTGCTTCACCGCATCCCTGTCTTCTATCGGCCATGCCCGCGGTCTCTACCGTCGTCTCTGCCATCCCTGCCGCGGTCGTGCCCCCGGTCGTGTCTTGCTTTCCGTTCCCGGTACTGAGGAGCGTAGACATCCTTGTACCATTTGTCCTTCACAAAATAGACGGGGCGGCCGCAGGCGTTGTACTTATGACAGTGTTTGCTCCATTTTTTTGCGTGACCGGGCGGGACGCGCAGGTAAATGGGTTCTTCGACGATTCTGGCGTGCGACGGACGAATCACAACAGGCTTTCGGTAAACAGTCTGTGGCTGGGGGAAGTCACCGATGTCGATGTGGCCGTAGAAACCGGGCTGGCCCACACTGATGGAAACGCCCACATCGGCGGCGTTCACCGCAACAGCGGTAAAGATGATCGCGAAAACAATCAAACACTTCTTCATCACGCTACTCCTTTTTATTCAGGCAGATTCCATATCCTCTTCTGCCTCATGAGGGTCGGCGGAGCCGTGTCCGTAAGGCACGGTTTACTACTTTTTCCCCTTTCCGCCGTTTCCATTTTTGGACTTTCCCCCTTTATCCTTTGATTTCCCTTCCTTGCCCTTCGACTTCGCTTTCGAGTCTTTCTTCCCCTTACCGGAGCCGCCCTCGAGATCATGGCCGCCTTTCAGGGCATGGAACTCTGCGGAACCTGGTTTGATCCCCATATTCTTGGCCATGACGCCCCAGCCTTTCCCCTTGTTCTTGTTGTACTCTTCGATCACCCTCTCAACCGGCTGGTGAGACATCTCTCCGATCCGGAGCGCCATATAGGCATGCGCCGGCTCCGACATGTTCCCCACAACGGCGCTGATCCTGGCATCTCCGATCTGGAAGCGCGTGGCAAGTCTCGCCCGGAATCCTGAGGGATCCAGTGAGGCCTGGGCGTTGAAATCCCTCATCCAGTCAAAGTCCCCGGCCGCGGCCGCCGATGACCCGACAAACAGCATCATGAAAACCAAAACCGCCAATCTCAATGCTTTCATAGGATTCACCTTTCCCGTCCTGGCAGCGTTTGGAAGCTGTACGATTTTCTCTTCCTTCTTCTGCCGGCTGTCGAAAATCAATTCTGTTTCTTACCCTTCATTAGTATGATGACCGAGATCATCAAGTCAGTAACTGCAATAGGCTTGCCAACAAACGGGGGAATCAAATTCTCTGCATCATCCTGTAATGGCAGTAGATCAGATGAACGGGAGCGAACGGCAGAAAAGCATGAAGGGATTCGCTTGGCCTCGATATTTGGTGGAACCGCAAGATATTGAGGGACACCTCGAGTGCAGGTGGACGGGCTGATCTGATTTTCGGTTGCCGAAGAACAGGACCACAACAGACTGTAAGAGTCCCATTTGTCAAGACGGGCTACTCAGGCTTCTTCCGTTTCTTGAAGGTCTGATAAACGGGCAGGGCGATCAGGATCAGGCTGATAACGATCGCCCCCAGGGCAAGAGGCCGGGTGAAGAAGATGGAAAAGCTTCCCTGCGACATGAGCAGTGCGCGCCTGAGGTTCACTTCCAGCATCGGGCCGAGGACAAAGGCCAGGACCAGGGGCGCCGCTTCATAATCGAATTTCTTCAGCAGATAGCCGACGATGCCGAAAACAATCATTACGAACACATCGAAGACGTTGTTGTTGATGCAGTAGGCTCCGACGAGGCAGAACAGAAGAATCAGGGGGTAAAGAATCCGGTCCGGGATGCGGAGCACCTGAACCCACAGCGGGATCAGCGGCAGGTTCAGGATCAGGAGCATCGCGTTGCCGATATACATGCTGCCGATCACGCCCCAGAAGAGATCCGGGTGATCCTTGATCATGAAAGGTCCCGGCTGAACGCCGTGGATCAGAAAGGCCCCGAACAACACCGCCAGGATCACATTGGGCGGTATGCCCAGGGTGAGGAGCGGGACGAAGGAGGTTGAGGCGGCGGCGTTGTTGGCCGATTCCGGAGACGCCACGCCCTCGATGGCACCCCGGCCCAGCCGTCGCGGATCCCTGGCCACCCGTTTTTCAACGCCGTAGGCCATGAAGGTCGCCAGGACCGGACCGCCGCCCGGCAGGATTCCCATGAAGAACCCGATCACGGTTCCGCGCAGGATGGCCCAGCGGGATTGCAGCCAATCCCGTCTGTCGGGGAAGAGATTCCTGATCCTGACGTCCAGAAATTTTCCGGCAGCGCCGGCTTTGAGATTGTTGAATACCTCCGCAACGCCGAAGAGACCCATGGCGAGAGGCGCCACCCCGATGCCTTCGAAAAGGTTCAGTGTACCGAAGGTCATCCGCTGTTCCGATCCCACGGGATCGAGGCCGACGCAACTCAGGAGCAGACCGACAAAAGCCATGATCCCGGCCTTGAGCATGGATCCCTGGGAAAGATAGGCCACGAATGTAAAGCCCATGAAGATGATGGCGAAGTATTCGGCGGGGCCGAATTTCAGGGCCAGGACCGCGAGGGGTTCGGCGATGAGCACCAAACCGAGCAAACCGGCGGTTCCGGCGATGAAGGAGCCGATTGCGGCAATTCCCAGCGCCGCGCCGGCGCGACCCTGGCGGGCCATCTGATAGCCGTCCAGGCAGGTCATCACCGAGGCGGTTTCGCCGGGCACATTGGCGAGAATGGAGGTCATGGAGCCGCCGTACATGGCGCCGTAGTAGATCCCCGCCAGCATGATGATGGCCCCGGTGGGCGGCATATGAAAGGTCAGGGGCAGAAGGATGGATATGGCGCCCACCGGGCCGATGCCCGGAAGGACGCCGATCAGCGTTCCGAGCAGGCATCCTGTAAGCACAAAAGAGAGATTCCCGGGCTGGAGGGCGATGGAAAAACCGTGGAACAATCCGTGCAGGGTATCCAATGACGCTCCGTTCTCGTCAAAAGGCCAGGAGGCCTTGGGGAAGCGGCACCTTCAGGCCGTAATGGAACAGGCAGTAGTTCAGGAAGACCGCCAGGAGGGAAACGGGGACCGCCACCCGGAATTTCATCTTCCCCAGGCCCAATAGAAGGACCGCCAATCCGAAGGTGCTCAGGATGTATCCGAGTTTCGTCAGCAGGAGACTGTAGGCGACCAGGGCCGCCGCAACCGCCGCGACATGGCCCAAAGGTACATCTTTCCATAAAGAGGCCAGAGGCGGCTGTCCCTTTTTCAGCATGCCGGAAACGACCAGAACGAAGGAAAGAAAGACCAGGGAAACGCTGCCGCAAAAAGGGATAAAGCCAGGGCCGGGGCTGCGCAGAGTCCCGATTCCCAGGTTCAGGGATGCGGCAAAGACGAAGGCGGCGAGGCACAGCCACCCTGTGCCGCTGAGCATATCCCGTTTGTCCATGATTCCGTCTGCGATCCTTCCCGCTGATCAATCTTCGCGCAGATTGCCGTCCGATGTTCTATTCCGGCTTCGTGGCCGCTTCCTTGATGAGGCCGGTGGCCGTCAGGTGCTTGTTGATCTTTTTCCACTGGCTCCTCAGGAAATCATTGAAGTCCTTCCCGTTGTAATAGACGGGTTCCATGTTGATCCTGTCCAGGGCCGCCAGATATTCTTCATTTTTTGTCGCCTCGGCAAAGGCCGCCTCCAGTTGGGCCGCCACCGCCGGCGGCAGATTCGACGGACCGACGACGGCATAGACCGCATCGTTCACGAAATCATACCCCTCTTCTTTCAGGGTGGGCGTCTTCGCGAACCTGGGCGACCTTTTTTCGTTCATGGTGGCCAGCACGCGCGTCTGTCCCGACTTTACCGAGGCGACGAACTCCGAGGTCAGCGAGGCAAAATCCACATGTCCGCCCATCAGGGAGGTCAGGGCCTCGATGCTGCCCTTGTAGGGGACATGGATCATCTGCAGCTTCTCCTTGAAGGCGATCTCGTCGACGGCCGCGTGGGTGGTGCTCCCTACGCCCGTGGTTGCATATTTCATTTTCCCGGGATTTTCCCTGGCTTTCTCCACCAGATCCTTCAGGCTTTTCCAGGGGGCATCGCTTTTCACCACGATCCCCAGGGGAGGAGTGGCAAAACCGATGATGGGCCGGAAACTTTTGAAGGGTTTGAAAGGCACCCGCTGCATCTGGGAAACGCGGATCATTACTGAGCTGGGTGTGGCGCAGAGGGTGTAGCCGTCGGGATCCTGAGAAAGCATGGCAGCCAGCGCCACGGTCCCGGTGCCGCCGGGCTTGCTTTCAATGACCACCGGCTGCTTCAGGATCTTTTCCACGGAAGCGGCAAGGACCCTGGCGCTCAGGTCCATGCTTCCGCCGGGAGCAAATCCCACCAGCAGGGTGATCGGTCTTTCCGGATAAGCGGCGGATACCTGGGCGCTGTTCAAAACGAAAAGGGATATCATGAATGCAATTGCTGCGGCCAAAGCCAGCCGGCTCGTTTTCTTATCCACGGTCTTCCTCCTTCGGGATGTTGATCCGTTCCATGGGATCGAAGCTCTCCGAAGCAGGCTCCGGAGAATCTTCGATCGCCGAAGAATATGTTCTTTTCTTCATTCGCCCGCTTACCCCGCGGCAAGCCATCGGGGAGTGCGCTCGCTGCAGGATTCGAGGGTGTCTTCTCTTCCTGCTGCATATCATTTATGAGACCACAAGAAAAGAACATCGATGAAGGAAAGCGTGCCGCCGGGGGAAAGATGATTCGCCGGCGATCGTCCTCTGGACAATCACGGTTTGATACGATAAATTGAGGAGCATTGATGCTTAACCAAAACTCTGCGAGGAGAAGAATCTATGACTATCAGGAAAACCTGGACCCCCAGAATACTTTTTTGCGTGCTGCTTGCCGTTTCCGGCGGCTTCTCTCTGTGCGGCTGCGCGCCCCTGGTCGTCGGAGTAGCGGCGCTCGGCGCCGGCTCGGGAACCTATGTTTACGTCAACGGCGAGTTGAAAACGGATTACTACCATTCCTTCGACAAGGTCTGGACGGCCTGTGAAAAGACCGTGGCTGACATGAAGGGCAGCGACGTCGAACCCTACAAAGAGATCGGCCTCGGCACGATCTCGGCCTTCATCGACGACCAGAAGGTGCAGATCAACGTGAACTATAAGGCCAAGAACGTCACAACGGTGGCCATCCGGGTCGGACTGATCGGGGACAAGTCGGCATCCCAGCTCATTCACGACAAGATCGGCGACCATGTCGCAAGGAAGTGACATGCTTCCGGAAGAATCAGCGGCAATCTTTCCCGCAGCTCCAAAGGGGTGATGAGATGAACATCGGGGAATGGGTATTCAAGCGCGCTTTGACCTATCCTGACGGACCGTTCCTGAAGGAGGAGAGCGAACGCTTCTTCACGAACCGCGAGTTCAACGAGCGGGTGAACCGGATGGCCCATGCTCTCGCGGCCTGGGGCGTCGGCAGGGGCGAGCGGGTCGCGGTTCTGATGACCAACACCTCCGAGTTCCTGGAGATCTTCTTCGCCTGCGCCAAGACCGGAGCGGTCATGGTGCCCCTGAACTTCCGTCTGGCCGTACCGGAACTGGTCTACATCCTCAGGGATTCCATCCCCCGTGCTCTTGTCTATTCGGCGGACTTTGCGGCGAAGGCGGGGCAGCTGAAGCCTTCCCTGCCAGAGACGACGCGCTGCTTTCGCCACGGCGCAACCGCCGGCGACGATCCTCTGCTGACCGAGGCCGTGGCGCCTCTCCCAGCCGCGGAGCCGTTCCCTGAAACGGAAGTTTCCCTCGCCGACCCCCTCTTCATCATGTACACGTCGGGAACCACGGGAGATCCCAAAGGGGCGGTCCTCACGCACGGGAACGTCCTCTTCGGATCGATCAACACCGTCGTGGGCTGCGGGATCAACCGCTCCTACAAGTCGCTTGTCGTCGCGCCGCTCTTCCATATCGGCGCCCTCGGCGCCTCGGCTCTCCCGGTCCTCTACGCCGGGGGCTCCCTGATCCTCAAGGGATTCTACAATGCATCCGAGGTGATCGGGCTGATCTGCCAGGAGCGGATCAACTACATGTTCGCCGTACCCGTCATGTTCCAACTGCTCACCCAGACCGAGGAATGGAAGACGGCTGACTTTTCTCATGTTCATTTCTTTATCGCCGGCGGCGCCCCCATGCCGTTGCAGGTGATCCGCAAGTACCAGGCGGAGAAGGGGATCTGTTTCGCCCAGGGGTACGGGATGACGGAGACCTTCCGCCTGACCTCCCTGGATCTGGAGGACTCCATCCGGAAGGCGGGGTCGGTCGGCAAGGAAGTGCTGCACGTCCTCATGCGGATCGTGGACGAGCAGGACCGGGACGTAGCGCCGGGCGAGGCAGGAGAGATGATTGTCAAGGGTCCCAACATCTTCGCCGGATACTGGAACAAGGCCGCCGAGACGGCGGAGGCGATGCGGGGCGGGTGGTTTCACACGGGAGATATGGGAAGGCGGGACGAAGAGGGATTTGTCTATATCGTGGGTCGGAAGGTGGAGATGATCATCAGTTCCGGCGAGAACATCTACCCTGCGGAGATTGAGAGGGTTGTCCAGGCCCTGCCCGAGGTCCGGGAAGCGGCCGCCATCGGGATGCCGGATCGGAAGAAGGGCGAGGTCGTCGCCGTCTTCGTGCGGCTCAAGGAAGGAGCCGAGCTCACCGAGGAGGCGCTCCTGGGGGCCATGAAGGGCAGTATCGCCGATTTCAAACTTCCCAAGAAGGTGATCTTCGTCGAGGAATTCCCCCGCAACGCGGCGGGCAAGATCCTCAAGAAGGAACTCAAGGGGAGGCTGGTTTAGAACCGGCAAGCCCGGCGCCCCGCCTGATGCAGGCGGGCGCTGCCGGCGACAGGGGGGAAGGCCATGGTGTTTGCCGTCCCCGCGAACATAGAG
>CAYSPF010000003.1:4453-65142 GCA_964432775.1 uncultured Geobacter sp. | reverse complement strand
GCCACCTGCTTGCGCGCCTTGAACTTGGTCACCCCTGCCGCCTCTTCAATGATCAGGCGACGCTCCTCGGGTCGGGAGCTGAGGATCATGCCGATCTTCCCCTGCTCGATAATCGAGTAGGCCTTGGCTCCGGCGCCGGTGTCCATGAAAAGTTCGGAGATATCCATGAGGCGACAGGGAGTTCCGTTCAGCAGGTACTCACTCTCGCCGTCCCGAAAGAGACGTCGGGTGACCCGGATCTCGCTGAAATTGAGATACTTGGCAGGTATTCGGCCGTCTTCCGTGGAAAATGCCAGGGAGACTTCCGTCATCCCCAGCGGCTTGCGGGTCTCGCTGCCGCCGAAGATGGTGTCTTCCATGCTCTTGCCGCGCAGGGTCTTGGCGGACTGCTCGCCCATCACCCAGCGGATGGCGTCGACGATATTCGATTTTCCGCAACCATTCGGTCCCACCACCGCGGTAATTCCCCTGCGAAAATCAAGGGATACCTTGTCGGCGAACGATTTGAAACCGTGTATTTCCAAGCGGCTGATAATCATGGGCGCGGTAATAGTAACAAAGGGGGGCTTTTCTTGTAAAGGCAAAGATTCGGCGGGAGAGCATCCGTGGGAATACACCTTTTACTTTATATTTCAGGAGCTTTTATCAGGGGTCACGGCACGGCCCTTCGTACGGGGCGCGAGACCCTGAAATCAGTCCGGCAACGTACCAAAGGCCGCATGATACTCCCGTAGAAGCCTCTCCCGGTCGCCGCTATCGATACTATCCCAGGGAAGGACCTCATCGAGGGGTATCGTCCGGGAAACCAGAAAATCGGTATCGATGGCGAGTTCCCTGGCGGCCCGCTTCCACCCCCCCGGTTGCCGGGCTTTCACCAGCAGGGTTGCCAGCCGCCGATCCCCCCGGGAGAGAAGGGCCTGGAGATACGACTCCCGAAGGCTTTCCATCTGGATTTTCACGTTGGACAGCTTTCCCACGGCACGCCGCAAATAGGAATACTTCTTCTCCAGGGAAGGGACAGCCTCCATTCCGCACCATTGAAAAGGCGTGAACGGCTTCGGGATGAACGGATTGACGGAGAGGAGGATCGAGCCGAGCCGCCGGTTTTTCCTGGCAGCGGCAATCACCCGCTCCCTGATTTTTTCTACCAATGCGACCAGTTCCTCCAGATCTGCCATGGTTTCCGTGGGGAGACCGATGATGAAATAGAGCTTCAGATTAAGGATATCCCTGCCGATGAGGATGTCGCATGCCCGCAGGATCTGGTCCTCGTCGATTCCCTTCCGGATCAGGTCGCGCAGCCGCTGAGAGCCGCCCTCCGGGGCAAGGGCGACCGTCTTGTGCCCCCCGGCGTGGAGGATGTCGAGCAGGTCGTCATCCAGGGCATCGATGCGTAGCGACGAGATGGAAACCTTGCCTCCCCGCTCGGCTATGAAACGGCACAACTCGCCCAGGTCCCGGTGATCGGAGACCGCGGCGCCCACCAGGCCCAGCCGATCCTTTATGGCAAGACCCCGCTCCGCCTCTTCCCTGAGCACTTCCAGGGGCCGCCGCCGGTAGGGATGATAGATGAATCCGGCGGCGCAGAAGCGGCATCCACGGGGACAGCCGCGAGACACCTCTATCAGGTACATGTCGGAGAATTCCGTGCCTGGAGTAAAGAGCGTGGACGAAGCGAGCGATTTGCCCAGGTCCGGCTCCCATGCCCGCTTCACAGGTAATGGCGCGCCGGCGTACGCCGTAATGGCCGTGACGCGACGGCCGTCATGGAATACCGTGTACCGGGACGGGACGTAGATCCCCGGCAGAAGGGAGGCCCGGGCTAGCAACTCTCCACGGTTGATGCCCTGTTCAACGCGCAGCAATTCAAGAAACGCGGGGAGAATGGCCTCCCCCTCTCCGACGCAGACGATATCAAGCAGGTCGGCGACCGGCTCCGGGTTCAGGAAAAGGGCGGCTCCTCCGGCAATGAGAAGGGGAAAGGTGGCGCCCCGTTCCGACGAAAAAGGGGGGATGGCTGAAAGTTCGAAGATGATCGGCAGGTTCAGATAGTCGTTTTCGAAGGAGACGGAAAAGGCGACAACGTCGAAATCGGCAAGGGGGCGTTGGGACTCCAGGGAAAGAAGGGAAGTGCCCGTTTTTTCATATTCCTTCATCTCGGCCGATTCAGGAAGAAAGGCCCGCTCGCAGACCACATCGGGAAAGGCGTTGCACAGGGAGTAGACCGCCTGGAATCCCAGGTTGCTCATGGCGGTTGCGTAGTGATTCGCATAGACGAGGCAGACGCTCAGCTTGCCTCCCCAGTTCTTGATAACCGTACCCTTTTCCGCGGCAAGGAGCTCCCGGTATTTCTCCTTGATTTTCCATGACATGGGGAAAAGGTAGCACGGATACCGGTGGTTTGAAAGGGAAAACAGGGCAACGGATGACGGCTGCTTCTCAGCCGGTCACCGTTGCCAGCATTCTTCTCAAGTCCCCCAGCTTGTAAGGTTTAGTGATAATCCCGCTGAATCCGTACGAACGGTAATCGGCCATAATCGGGTCATTGGAATAGCCGCTGGAGACGATAGCCTTCACCCCCGGATCGATTTCGCGCAGCATCCTCACGGCCTCCTTCCCTCCCATGCCGCCCGGTATGGTGAGGTCCATGAGCACGGCGACAAACGGTTCGCCGGACCCCAGGGCATCCCGGTAGAGAAGCACGGCCTCTTCCCCGTCTCCCGCGAAAGTAACGTCATACCCGATAAACTTCAGCATCTCGCCGGCAACGTCCCTGATGTTTTCCTCGTCATCCATCACGAGGACGGTTCCCTTGCCGGTATGTTCCTCCGTCTCTTCAATGTGGGGATCGACTATCCCCGATCCGGCTGCCGGAAGGTAGATGGTAAAAGTCGTTCCTTCGCCCGGAGTGGAGGTCACGGCGATATGGCCTTCATGATTCCTGACGATGGAGTAGACCGTGGCAAGCCCGAGCCCCTTGCCGTCTTTCTTGGTGCTGAAGTACGGATCGAAGATGCGGGGCAGGGCATCATCCGGAATGCCGATCCCCTGATCCTTGATGGATATCACGACATAGCGGCCGTCCCGGAGCGGCAGCAGGCTCTCAACTCCAACGGAGAGGTTCGAACAGCCGACCTCGATGATGCCGCCCGAAGGCATCGCCTGATCGGCGTTGAGAATCAGGTTGTTGATCACCTGGCTCATCTGCCCTTCATCCACTTCCACCGGCCACAGATCATCGGCGATGGCGAAGCGGTAGATCGCCTGGGATCCGCTCAGGGTAAAGGCAACGGAGTCTCTGATGATATCGGTGACCGCTGCCGTCTTTTTCACCGGAGCGCCGCCCCGGGAAAAGGTCAGGAGTTGCTGGGTCAGATCCCGCGCCCGCAGGGACGCCTTTTCCGCCTCTACCAGCTTCTGGAAGATCTTGTCTCCTTCGGCTACGAACATCTTCGACAGGGAGATATTTCCCAGGATGGCGGTAAGGAGATTATTGAAATCATGGGCGATGCCGCCCGCGAGGACACCGATGGATTCAAGCTTCTGGGCCTTGAAGAGCTCCTCTTCCATCTTCCGTTTCTCCGTAGTATCACGGAAGACCAGCACGGCGCCGACAATCCGGCTCTCCCTGTCACGGATGGGAGCGGCGCTGTCGGCGATGATCCGTTCTTTCCCGTCTCTCGAAATCAGGATGGTATGATTGGCAAGCTCAACAATGAGTCCTGTCGAAAGTGCCCGCACCACCGGGTCCTGGCCGGGCAGCCGGGTCTTTTCGCTGACAATGCGAAAAACTTCCGGCAGATGCTTGCCCAGCGCCTCGTCCTGGCGCCAGCCGGTCAGACTTTCGGCGACCTTGTTGAGCATGACAATTCGCCCTGCCGTATCCGTGGTGATAACACCGTCACCAATGGAACGGAGAGTGACCGCCAGGCGTTCCTTCTCGCCGGCAAGGGCCTCCTCGGCAACCTTCCGCTGGGTGATATCATGGACATGTTCCGCAACCAGGACCACCTCGCCCGCATCATCAAAGATGGGAAACGCGCGGACCTCCACATAGCCGATTCGCGGGTTGAACTTCTCCTGCTGGACAATTTTCCCGGTTCTGAAGACTTCAACGGCGTGGCACGGTTCACAGAGCGTATTCTTTCCGTAATAGGCCTGATAGCAGAAGGGGAATCCATCCCGGATATCATCGGGAACATAGTCAAAGCCGCCATGCCAGTTGGAAAGCACAATGCGGTAGTCCCGATCGATGATAGAAAACAGGTCGGGGATGGAATCGAAAACCGCACGCAGAAACTGTAGCGACTTTTTAAGGTCCTCTTCGGCCCGTTTCCTCTCCCTTTCCTCCCTGTCCCGCTGCAGGCGGGCCTGGAGGATCGGCGCAATGCGGGAGGAAATGGACTCAAGTAACTCCCGGTCCTCTTCAGAGAACCCGCCCTCCTTGTTGGCGACGGCGAGTAGTCCGATACTCTCCTGGTGGAAGACGATGGGCACGGCTAAAAAAGACGTCAGTTCAATGTGCCCATCGGGAAAGGTGAAGGGTCCGTTCGACGAGAAACTCCCGCACTCCCGGAGCGCCCGGCCCCAGAGCCCGCTCCAGTCCGCTTCGAGGAATCGCATGTCCTTTCCGGCAACCTGACACTCGTCCCAGATATTCATGGTAAGGGAAGGCACGACAAACACCCGGTTTTCGTCCACATACCCGAAGAACCCGTATGAGCTTTCCATGGTTTTCAGAATCAGGTTCAGGACCGCCCCGTACATCTCTTCGTCGGGAATGGCCAGAAAGATATTGGCGATCTGGTTCTTTATGGAGAGAATCGCCTCGGAACGCCGCAGCGCTTCTTCAAATCCGACGCGCTCCGTGATGTCGTGAAATACCAGGGCGAGACCCATACCACTTCCCTGAGCGCCGGAAAAAGGCGTCGCCTTTGCTTCAACGGGAATCTCCCTGCCGTCCCGCCCCAGAAGGAGAGGAGTGCCGGGCAGCGTGACGGATTCGCCGCCATGAAGAACCTTCCTTGCCATGGCCCCGACCCTAGCGACCGTATCTTCATCCCGGATGCGGAAAACCTCGGACAGCTCCCGTCCCAGCGCAGCCTTCTGTTCCCAGCCGGTCAGCTGCTCGGCCACGGGATTGAGAAAGGTGATCCGGCCTGCCGTGTCGGTTGCGATAATCCCGTCGCCGATGCTCCGCAGGATAGTGGCGAGCCATTGCTCGCTTCGCCGCAGCCTGCTTTCCATACTGTGCTTGTAGAGAGCCATCTCGATGGACGATTGCAGGGTTATATCCTGGAACGGCTTGACGATATACCCGAACGGCTCGGTTACCTTCGCCCTTTCCAGGGTATCGGCATCCGCATAGGCAGTAAGAAAGATAACAGGGATGTCTGCACGTGACCTGATCTGTTCGGCGGCCGCCACCCCGTCCATACCGCCCTGGAGATTTATGTCCATCAAAACGAGATCCGGCAGCAGGTCGAGGGCCTTTTCAACAGCCTCCTTGCCGGATGACGCCGCGCCGGCCACGGAATATCCTAAAGCCTGTAATCGCTTCTGTATTCCCTTCGCAATTATCAGCTCATCCTCAACGACCAGAATTGTTGCGGCTGAATCAGCGGACGACGTGTTGTTCATACTGTACCCCCTGAACCGCGGCCTCATAGACTAATGAAAAAAGTATAGCATCTTTCGCTCCCAAGGAAATCTCCACCCTGAAAAAAGGGCCGTTCCTGAATCGCTTTCCGCCTGAGGTCACCGGGAAGCGGCCCCTGCATTCTCACGAGCGGCGCTCTTTCCGGTGTGTAATCGTAAATGACGTGCCGCCTTCGTTTCCCGGCTCAATCTCGCCCCGAATCTGCCTGACGAGCATGGTAACCAGCTGAAGGCCCAATGATTCGGTATTTTCGAAGTCAAGTCCCGGAGGCAACCCAACACCATCATCCTTCACCAGAAGTACGACACCCACATCCCCTTCCGTGCGGAGTCGGACGACAATCTCTCCGCGGCGCTCACCGGGAAACGCATATTTCAGGGAGTTGGATACCAACTCGTTGAGGATCAATCCAAACGGTATTGCCTGGTCGATCTCGAGGGTCGCCGGCGCCACATCGAGAACCAGGGATATTCTTTCGGGATCCGTGACATAGGAGTTGAAAAGGTACTTGGTAAGATTCGCGATATAGTCCCCGAAGTTGATGGAGATGAAATCACTGGTCTGATACAGCTTCTCATGCACCAGGGCCATGGACCTGATTCGATCCTGGCTCTCCCGGAAAAACCGCAGTGACTGCTTGTCCAGGATATATTCGCTCTGAAGGTCGAGCAGAGTGGAAATTATCTGCAGATTGTTTTTCACCCGGTGATGAATTTCCTTGAGGAGTATCTCTTTTTCCCTGAGCGAAGCACGGACCTTCTCCTCGGCACGTTCCCGCTCGACAATTTCAGCTTTCAGGCTGGCATTGGCCCGGGCCAGCTCGTGCGTGCGCTCCTTCACCAGTACTTCAAGGCTTTCCCGGTACTTCTTCAATGCCGCTTCGGCCTGCTTGCGCTCCGTAATGTCCCGCCCGACAACCAGCAGTCCCTTGCGACGCCCGTCGGGATGAAACATGGGCAGTTTTATGATGTCGAAGACCATGGGAGGGCCGTCGGGACGGGGAATGGTCTCATCCGCGCGGCTCGCCCTCCGGGCCTGCCAGGCGATTTCATCGGATTCCGCACAACCGAGGAAGGCATCACGGTAAAAAGGGCTGAATTCGGCCAGATCGGAATCCTTCTTTCCCCGGTAATCGACCTCTTCGAGCTGAAAGAGACGCAGATCGAAATCATTGGCCTCAAGCCAGCGCCCCTCGCCGTCCTTAAAGGCGACAATGTCGGGCATGGCATTCATCAGGGTGCGCATCCTTTCCTCGCTCTCCTGCAACGCCAACTCAACCTGTCTATGCTTCTCCACTTCGCAACCCAGGGCACTGTTAACGTCTGCCAGTTCGCTATTTGCCCGGAGCAACTCGGCATTCCGCGCCTCCAGCCTCTTGCGCATGACATGCAGGGAGAGGAGCGTCTTCACCCGGGCCAGGATCTCCTCGGCCTGGAAGGGTTTGGTAATATAATCCGCCGCACCCATGCGGAACCCCTCGACCTTATCCCGAGTTTCGGTCAGGGATGTCATAAAGACAACCGGGATGTCGCGCGTGGCAGCATCGCTTTTCAGAAACTGACATACCTTGAATCCGTCAAGAAACGGCATCATGACGTCCAGCAGAATCAGGTCCGGCAGTTCTGATCGTGCAAGACGCAGCGCCGCAGCGCCGTCGGAAGCCTCAAGGACGGCATAGCCGCTGCCGGTGAGAATCTCCGACAGCAGCCGAAGGTTGGCGGCGCTGTCATCCGCAATCAGTACCCTGCCCGGTTGTTCCGCGACTATCTCTCTGCCCATGAAAATTCCTCACGTTCACGCTTTCTCCGGAAAGCGTACGGTAACGGTAACACCGTGATCCCCCAGGATCTCCATCGTGCCGTGCAGCTGCCTGGTCAGCAGACTCACGATCTGCAATCCAAGCGTCTCGGTATCCAGGAGGTTGATTCCTGGAGAAAGACCGACACCGGTATCGGCGACAGAAAGCCGGACCCCGCCTTCCCCGTCCCTGGCGGCCCGAATCAGGATTTCCCCTTCCCGATCGCCGGGGAAGGCATGTTTCAGGGAATTGGAAACCAACTCGTTAATAATCAAACCGCACGGGATAGCCTCGTCTATACCAAGCTCGATATTCCGAATCTCCAGTTTCACCCGGATTCTCTCCGGATCCCTCAGCGAGGAACGGCAGAGGGAATCAACCAGTTCGCCCACATAGCAGGCGAAGTCGATGAATGAGAGGTTTGTCGACCTGTAGAGCTGCTCGTGAACCAGGGCTATGGACCTGATCCGGTCCTGGCTTTCACTGATAAATCTGCGGGACTGCTCTTCTACTATAGAATCGGATTGAAGCTCGAGAAGTGAAGAAATAATCTGCAGATTGTTCTTCACCCGGTGATGGACTTCCTTGAGCAGGACCACCTTTTCGGCCAGGGAGGTTCGCATCTTCTCATCCGCAAGCTTTGCCTCCGTGGTGTCGATAAGTGTTACGATACCAGCCGGTTTCCCCTTGAATTCGATACGCCCCACGGAGATTATCGCCCACAGTTCATTGCCGTCTTTGGTGACGAATCTGCATTCATACTGGCCCGGCACGGGCTCACCCCTCATGCGGGCAAGCCCCCGTTCCTGTACCATCTCCTTGAAATCGTCATGCACGCAGCCCCAGAAACAGATCCGCGACAGTTCTTCCACTGTATAGCCTATCAGCCTCGCGGCCGTCGGATTGATATAGATGACCTCCTCTCCCTGATAGAGGGCGATGGCGGCCGGCGAGGTCTCCGCCAGCACCCTGAACTTCTCCTCGCTCTCGCGCAGTTCCTCCTCGGCACGAGTGCGCTCGGTAACATCCACCAGAACACCGAATGTTCCGGCATAAGCGCCGTTCTCTCCAAACACCGGTTCGTGATATGCGTCGTAGACATGGGTACCGGTATGCACCTGCGCCGTAAAGACTTCACCGGCAAGCGCCCGGCGGAAATTATCCAGACATTCGGGGTTGTCCCGGTAGACGTCGAAGACGGACCGGCCGACAACCTCTCCAGGCTTCAACCCCATTCCCGCAAGGCCTTTCCCCTCGGACAACGTGAAGATCCCTTGACGGTCGACGCCATAAATTACAATGGGAGCATTTCTCACCATTCTCTGGACACAGGCAAGATCTCTCCGCGGCAGCTCATCAGCTACTTCATGTGCCGCATAGCCATGCTCCCGGAGGAGATACAGTATCTCGTCATGGCCCTGCCCGTTGTCATCAATACTCAGCAATCTTTTCATGATATCATCCCTGTTTTCATTGCCCTGCATTTTTCGCACGGTACCGTACGGGAATAATTCCGGCCTTCGACACTCATGCAGAATGGTATCCCGGAAATGACAGCCTGACAGCCGTGCCGCCCGGTTCGGGGTCGATGGCGATTCGACCCCGTAACTGCTTCACCAGCATGGTCACGAGCTGCAACCCCAGCGTCTCGGTATTTCTGAAATCAAGGCCGGGCGGCAGACCGATACCGTTATCCGAGACCGTCAACGTAATCCAGCCGTCTTCTTCGACACGGCACCTGACCGAGATCTCCCCTTCCCCCCCATCGGGAAAGGCATGCTTCAGGGAATTGGAAACCAGTTCGTTCACGATGAGCCCGCACGGGATCGCTTCGTCCACACCCAGCGAAACCTCTTCCGCATCAACTGTCAGGCATATCAGATCACGATCCTTCACCGTGCCCGCATACAGGTGATTGGCAAGTTCCTCGATATACTCGCGAAAGTCTATGAAGGCGAGACTCTCCGACTGGTACAGCTTCTGATGGACCAGGGCCATGGTACCGATTCGGTTCTGGCTGTCCCGGAAGAAGACGCGAGACTGCTCGTCCTGTATGTACTCCGACTGCAGGTACAGGAGCGAAGAGATTATCTGCAGGTTGTTCTTCACCCGGTGATGGACCTCCTTGAGCAGAACCGTCTTCTCCGCGAGGGCGGCCTGCATTTTCTCTTCGGCCCGCTTGGCCTCGGTGATGTCGAGGAGTGTTATGATACAGGTCGGCTTTCCACGGTATTTTAAAGTGCCGGCCGAGATCAGAACCCATCCTTCCCTCCCCCCCTTGGCGGTAAATCTGTGCTCGTACTGATTGGGAACCGCCTCTCCCCGCTGCCGCGCCTTCCCGCGATCACGAATCAGGTCCCGGCAATCCACATGTGCCCATTCCCAGAAATTCATCTCCCGCAACTCGGTCTCGGAGTATCCAAAGATACGCGACGTCGCCGGGTTGACGTAGAGGAACTTATCTCCCTGGTGAAGAGCGATTGCCGCCGTGGCGGTCTCCGCCAGCACCCTGAACTTTTCCTCGCTCTCGCGCAACTCATCTTCCACCCTCTTCTGCTCCATTAGCGATCGCGACATGCGGATATTCCCGATACTGAGCCTGGAAATCATCACCGCCATTTTTGTGTAGAATTCCATTGCATGTACGATGGCATCCCTGCTCCAGCGCGGCACCCTGTCCAGGGCCGCCAGATACTCTTCCACATTGAAACCATATCTTTCCGCCTGTTTTCTGAAGAGGTCGTAATCCGGAACCTCGTCATCGTAAAGGAACTGCCCCAGGAAAAGGTTTGCAATGTGCCTGCCGCCGATGGTAATGGGAGTGGCCAGATCCCACATGCCGTTTTTGCATTTATAGAGGGCATACTCACCCTGATTGAGATTCCGGGAAAGACAGGTATCGCTCTCCTTGCAGTTTGCGAGGGTTTCCGGGTGGATACGGTGAAACCGCGTGCAGATGTCCTGCCATCCGGTGGCGACCTGGACGTTTCCCTTGACATCGGTTATCGCCATCGGGATACGTGTGGTCTTGTAGAAGGAGTTCATCAGATCCTGGAGGGCCTGGAAGTCGATGAGTCGTCCGACCTCCTCCCGGTCGATGTCCGCATCGGGAAGCAGCAGGCTTTCCAGTGCGGGACTCGACGCATCGGGGCGACACTGCGCTTCCTTTGCTGGAATTCCGCGGGCGGAGATGTCATGGATGGTTGTCAGATGGCAGGAGATGCCCTCCAACTCCACTCTGCGCATAAACATACGCACAAAAGCGATCCTTCCGTCCTTCCTCAGCAGCCCCGTTTCCAGGCCGCGAACCTCTCCTGTTGCGTGTATCTCTTGTCGTACCCGTGTCCACAGGTCCGGATCCAGGAAGAAAACCAGGCTCATCGCCGGCCGACCGATGATAGCGTCCGGTCCGTAACCGGTCAACGTCGTGAATGTCTCGTTGATGTCGAGGATCACGCTGTCGTCGGCGCGGGCCACAAGAACGGCATGCGGAAGGTACTGAAAAATCCTGCTAAACCTGTCTTCCGTTCGCACGGCAATGGTCTCATTCAGCATAGAGGAAGCCCCCTTGGCACACTGAGTACTCCGGCAACATGCCCTGGTAACGCGGAAGCGCCTTCAGCCGCGATAATCGCGCCGGAAGGCGCTCCTGGAGTGATGTATTTGATTGACTTCATACTTATAGAACACTTCGTTTCCCGGGACAACTTGAAAGGGTGTATTCCCGGCTCGGCCCACATCCTTTACCGTCGTTCATTCCTGGACCCCTCGCGGCTCCATTCGCTCCGAAAACGGATGACAAAGGTCGTTCCGGCGCCATCCAGCTCGATATCCCCCCGCAACTGCTTTACCAGCATGGTCACCAGCTGAAGTCCCAGCGTCTCGGTATTTCTGAAATCCAGGTCTGGCGGCAGCCCGACACCGTTATCCGAGACGGTCAGTGCAACCCGTCCGTCTTCTTCGGTACGGCATCGGACCGAGATCTCTCCTTTTCTGCCGTCGGGAAAGGCATGCTTCAGGGAATTGGAAACCAGTTCGTTGACGATGAGCCCACAGGGGATCGCTTCATCGATCCCGAGCGAAAAGTCGCCGGCATCAATGGTGAAGAGTATCAGGTCCGGATCCTTCACAAAGGTAGAAAACAGGTACTGGGTGAGGCTGTCGATATAATCCCCGAAGCTGATGGAGGCAAAACTCTCCGCGTGATACAATTTTTCATGGACCAGCGCCATGGACCGGATCCGGTTTTGGCTTTCGCTGATAAATTTCCGGGAGGCCTCATCCGCAATGGAATCGGATTGAAGCTCAAGCAGTGAGGAAATAATCTGCATATTGTTTTTCACCCGGTGGTGGATTTCCTTCAACAGGACTATCTTTTCAGCAAGAGAAGCACGTATCTGTTCTTCGGCCCGTTTTCTTTCGGTTACATCACGAACGATGTTGACGATACAGAGCGCACCGTCAATCTCGACAATCTGCGCGGACATTTGCCCGATGAGAACGGACCCGTCTTTTCTCCTGAATTCCGCCTCCAGGTTTGTGACAAAACCATGACTGGTCATTTCCCGCACCAAACGCTCCCTGTCTTCGAGGCGGACCCAGATATTCAGCTCCACGGATGTCTTGCCGAGCACCTCTTCCGCGGTATAGCCCGTCATTACGCAAAATCCTTCATTGACATCCAGATACAGTCCGTCGCACAAACGGTTGATATTTACGGAGTCGGGAGAGGCGCGAAACGCGGAGGAAAACATTTCCTGCGACTGGCGCAGCTTTTCCTCAGCCCGCCTGGCCTCGGAAATATCGAGCAGCGTAATGATGCTGGTCGGCTTTTCTCCATAATCGATGGATGCTCCCGACACCACGACACGCCTCTGTTCTCCCCAGCGGGTGACAATCACGCTTTCGTACTGTTCCGGCACCGCCTCTCCACGCTGGCGCGCGAGGCCCCGTTCTCGGACTGTCTCCCTGAAATCTTCATGGATACAGTCCCAGAATTTCATGCGTGACAGCTCTTCCGCCATGTATCCGGAAATCCGTGTGGCCGCGGGGTTGGAATAGATGATGCTCTCTCCCTGGCACAGAATAATTGCGGTCGGAGAGGTTTCAGCCAGTACCCGGAACTTCTCCTCGCTCTCTCGCAGGGCATTTTCAGCCCGTTTGCGCTTGGTAATATCTTCTCCGAATCCCTCGAACTCAATGGAATCCACGTCGCCTCCCGGAACGGATCGATGATGGACGTTCAACGTGACGATGCTTCCGTCCTTGCAGCGGAACTGTTCCTCGTACACGGTCCACTCGTACGAAAGCAGAGATCTTTCGACTACCTTCTTCCTCCGTTCGGCCCCCGTGTAGATCACCTCGGCCGCGCTCTTTCGGTTGATTTCCCGGATCAGTTCCTCCGGCGAATCATATTTGAGAATGCGCGCCAGGGCCGGATTGGCAGAGAGAAACTTCCCCTCCAGGTTGGAACGGAATATCCCGATGGGCGAGTTTTCGACGATATCGCGGTATTTCCGCTCTGATAGCCTGAGAGCTTCTTCCGCACGCTTCCTGACGGTGATGTCCTGGCCGAATGATATCACCAGATCCCGTCCCTCCAATCTCAGATGATTGGATGTGAGCTCCACGGGAAACACCGATCCATCCTTGCGGCGGTGCCGGCCTTCAAATGGCGGATTGTAGCCATTTTCATCAATCTGTCGGGCCAGTTTCGAAAATTTGTCTTTGGTCATAAGCGGATCTATGTCAAAAACGGTCATGCCGGTAAGTTCACTGCTGGTGTATCCAAGGGTTTTGCACATATGATCATTGACTTTTATTATTCGATCCCTGTCAAACAGAGCAATTGAGATTGACGCATTGTCTATGCAGTACTGTGCAAGTCGCAGTTCCTCCTCCGCCTTTTTGCGGTTCGTAATGTCAATGACGATGCCCTGATAGTGGGTAACGCGCCCCTCTACGTCCCGCTCTATCACCGTGCGATCATCTATCCAGCGGACACTGCCGTCCTTGGCGAGGAGGCGGTATTCCTGCTGAAACCGGTCTACGCCCAGGGATGAATACTCCTTCACCTCGGTGGATACCGTGTCCAAATCCTCGGGGAACACCATCGATGAAAAACTCACCTTCCCGGAAAGGAGTTCTTCCGGGGTATACCCGAACTGGCTGACGTTCGCGGACACCAGCTCAACCGGCCATCCTTCAGCCGCTTTCCAGCGGAAGAGGACCGCAGGGCTGTTCTCGACTACCAGATTGGCCTGCCGCAGTTGTTCTTCCGCCCTTCGCCGACGGAAGATGGTAGCGCTCAGGAGAGACAGGAAACCGGCCAGCACAAGGACAACTCCGGCCAATATCCAGATGAATTTCTTGTACAGGTGGTACAGGGTATCCGGTCGATTGATGAAGATACTGCCTCGCGGAAGTGCTGACGGAGAAATTCCGAGTCTCTCGATCTCACGGTAGTCGAAAGTGTATTTGTTGGCATCCCGGGCAGTGATTACGGGGATACGGTCCGCGCTCTCGCCGTTGAGAATGCGCAGAGCCAGTTCGGCGGCTATTCGGCCCTGACGATAGCCGCTCACCAGTTTGCCTCCAACGATGCCGTATCCCAGGTAGACATCCCACAGGGAGTAAATGGGAACCGAAGTGTACTGGCGGACCCACTCCGTTGTTTCCCCATACATCAACTGTCGTCCCGTCTCATCCTGCAGCAGACCATTGAGTAAAACGACGGAACCGGCCGTCAACTTTTCCAGTCTCGACCTCAATGCGGGCAGCGGAAGGTCATCCCAGAAAAAAACCTTGATCCGGGAGGGGAGAAAGGGCAGCGCATCCACGAGACTGTCCCGGTTGGCTTTGTCCGCCGCCACGGAGGTCCGCCCGATGACGATCAGTTCCCTCGTTCCCGGGTGCAGACGAAGCGCAAGACCTACCGTGTCGCCAACCGAAACATCTTCGGCCACGCCGGTCATGCGCTTGGAACCCGAAATCATGGAGGGTGAATAATGGTTGATACCGCAGAACACGACGGGAACTTCCGGGAAAAGGGTAGCGCGATGTTCAATCACGAAGTCAAGGGCCGCGTTATCCGAGACCAGCACCACGTCCGGCGCCGTCCTTTTCAGCTTGTAGACCAGTAACTCCCTAATCCGCTGAGAGCTTTCGGTATCCGTGAAGCGCCGGGCGTCAAGATACTCGACGCTAATTTCACTATTTCTGCCACTCCGTACAAAGACATCCCGGATGCCGTTCATGACGGAGTCCGTCCAGCTGAGACCTGAATGGTAGGAATTGATAACGAGAATTCGTTGTGCAGCGGCGAGAGGCGCCGCAAACAGGGGACACCTTGTGAAAAGGATCAGAAGTCCGAACGTAATGGCCGGTACCAGGCTTATATGTCTCCCCATATGAAAACTCATAATTCCAGGTCACTCCATCCCGAGTAATAATACCGTTACCGTTGTCAGTATACCCTCACCGGCATCATGACGAAAGGTGACTTTGGCGGGAATATTATCATTTTTCATATTCGCGCATGGCTGTGAGATATGATCCACGCAACGGAAAGATAGCTTTCGGCCGAGAGATACCCATACACCTGCAGGAGATGCAACTGCCTGAGCAATGTGAATCAGGGGTTTCAGGAGCTGGAAGACTGTTTGCGGAAAGGTCGTTTCCGGGCGGGCTTTTCTATTGGGGATGACAGGATTCTGGTATAATCGCCGGCGGGGCTCCCGAAAGGAAGCCCCATTGTATCCGGCTGATACTCTTGAAAGAAAGGATCATGCGGCCCGCTTGCGGGCCTCTCGACCGATGACCAGCGGCTTTTCCCTTCCGTAGATGGCGTCTCTGGTTACGACAACCTCCCCTTCCAGTTTTAGCGAAGGAATCTCGAACATGCTGTCAAGCATGACCCGCTCAATGAGTGCGCGCAGGCCCCGGGCGCCGGCGCCGCGACGCATCGCCTCGCGGGCCACGGCATGGAGGGCATCGTCGGTGAAGCGCAGCGCGACATGTTCCAAGGCGAACAGACGCTGATACTGCTTCACAATGGAATTCTTCGGTTCCTGGAGGATTCTGACCAGGGCATCTTCGTCCAACTCCATCAGTACCGCGGCTACCGGAAAACGCCCGATGAATTCCGGGATGAGTCCGAAACGGAGAAGGTCGTTCGTGGTGAATTCGTCGGCGAGCGTCTCTTCCCCGATTTCCGGACCTGAAATCGCAGCGAAACCGACACTCCGTGAGTTTTCCCGCTTCTCCACTATTTTGTCCAATCCGGCGAAAGCCCCCCCGCAGATGAAGAGGATGTTGGTTGTGTCCACCTGGATAAATTCCTGTTCGGGGTGCTTCCGCCCGCCCTTGGGAGGAACGTTCACGACCGAACCCTCAACAATCTTCAGCAACGCCTGCTGGACGCCCTCGCCCGAAACATCCCTGACAATCGAAGGCGAGTCGGTCTTGCGGGCGATCTTGTCGATCTCGTCGATATAGATGATCCCCCGCTGCGCCTTTTCCACATCATAGTCTGCTGCCTGGAGCAGACTCACCACCACATTTTCCACATCCTCCCCCACATACCCGGCCTCGGTAAGCTTCGTGGCGTCGACGATGGTAAAAGGAACATGGAGGGTACGGGCCAATGTTTTCGCCAGGAGGGTTTTGCCGGAACCGGTGGGACCGAGAAGAAGGACATTGCTTTTCTGCAGTTCGACATCGTCATCTCCTGCGGTGACTTCGATCCTCCGATAGTGGTTGTAGACCGCAACGGCGAGGACTTTCTTGGCATAATCCTGACCGATTACGTAATCGTCGAGAGTGTTCTTGATCTCCAGGGGCGTAGGCAGCCGACCCGCGACATGGCGCGATTGGGAGGTGGATGCCTTTTTTCTCATCCCGGCAACAATGCCTTCGCAAACTTCGATGCATTCTTCACAGATATGAGCCTTCACCCCGGCAACAAGTCCGCCGACCTCTTCGCGGCTCTTTCCGCAGAAGGAACAGACATCTTCCGTCAATGGTTCCTCAAAGCGTTCCATGTCAACCTCCCTTCCCGAGAGCCCCGTGCGAGACAGCTAGGCGGCCTTCGGAATGTCATACTTTGTCAGGAATGAATCAGCATCCCATCCAACGCGCGTCTCGTCGCAAATTCGGCGGATGTGATTCGAAAGCAGATTTTTCGCGAATGCGTCCTGCTGTTTCAGGTAGTACGTACCGGAATAGCTGAACCCGTCATCGAAGAAGACCCGGAACTCGCATGTCTCGAAGCCGCCGCCCGACGCGGAGGATTTCGCCCATAGCTTGAGAACAGCATCGGTTTCCTCCCAGGTGGCCAGAACCACATCATAGGGGCTGCGCACCGAACCGTCTTTCCGGGTTATGAGAATACCCTTAACTTCAACCTTTCCCGTGATTGTAAATCCTGCCATGGTCGTGCCTCCTTTCGTCCGCATTCCCCGATGCCGACACTAGGGTTTCGGCTACTGATTGCCTATTGTTACGATATAAATACAAAAGCAAATAGCATGCCCAATTATGTATCGTGCTAATTTTTAATGTTTTTATCCACCGCGTGGAAACAAAAGAACTCGACAGCGCAACTTCCCGAGCATCTCACAACTGGGAGTACTGCTCTAAATGAAGCCGAGTTCAGCCCGGCAACCTGAAAGCTGCCCACTTTTCAGGCAGCGAAAACTAGGACGGGATGCAAATTGGGGAAGAACCGAAGGGGAAAGAAAAAGAGGGGAAGGGACATGGAAACATTGTCCCTTGAACAGACGGGAACAATGCGCAAAAACCGGGGTTTTTCTGGAAAAACCCCGGCTGCGGTCGTTTGATACGGATCCGGTCGTGTCGGTTTTCCGTCACCAACAGTCAGAAATGAACGCTACTGTTGCTGCTGCGGAATGATACGAAGTTCCACACGTCTGTTCAACTGACGCCCGGACTCATTTGCGTTGCTGGCTATCGGCTTGCTCTTGCCGAAACCGACGGTTGTCATACGGTACGGATCCACACCCATGCCGACGAGCGCGTTCTTGACCGAATCGGCACGACGCTCGGAAAGCCGCTGGTTGTATTGCTCGGAACCGGTGCTGTCGGTATGGCCGGAGATGACGATATTCGTCTGCGGATATCGATTGAGGACATCTGCAACACGGTTGATTTCATCATAGGCCCCGGCAAGCAGGGTGGATGAATTTACGGCAAAAAGAAAGTCGGACTTGAAGGTAACCGTGAGGACTTCCACATCTCGCCTCCCGGCCTCTTCCAGAACCTGATGTTCTCTCTGGATGCTTGCCGCTTCGGCATTGGCCAATGCCTGACGCATATCGGCTTCCTGCTTGTCCATATAATTGCCGATGGCCGTGCCGACCAGTCCGCCGGCAACCGCTCCGGCAGCCGCTCCGATGAGAGTCGCCGAGGTGCTGCGGCCGATTGCCTGACCGAGCCCCGCTCCGACCGCCGCACCGACACCGGTCCCGACAAGCGCGCCGGTCTGCGCCTTCGTCGCACACCCTGACACGGTCAGGGCAAAAAGAGCCGCAATTATTATCAGTTTTTTCATAGTGCATTCTCCTTTTCGCTATGGCATTGAAATATACCGTTTCCGGCTCACTACGGACGAAACCGTGACTGACACTACTTTATACCAGAAATCAACTGCTTCGCAAGCAGCATAATATTCCGCACAAGGCAACCACGGCACCTGGTCCGACCGAAGGAAAAGAATGCGCAGAAAGGTCTGGGAAGGCTTCTCAGGACAGGGAAACGGGAAATTTGCGGGCGGCGAAAAAAGCCCCGGCCTTCCACGGAGGGGGGAAGAAGGAAGGCCGGGGAAACAAAACTCTTGAAAACGGGCGGCGCCTGTGTCCGGTAATGCCCGGTAGTGTCTATGGTTGAATCAGTCTACCGATTTCCGCAGGAAGGTGGGGATATCGTACTGGTCTTCCTCATCCACGAAGAAAGCGCGCTGCTTCGGCACTTCCCGTGTCTGCCGCTCAATCCGCTTGAAGGCCGGGATATCCCGGTTGACCTCTTCTCCCGACTGATGGGCGGCAATACTTTTCAGTTCCGGCTTTGCCTTTTCCAGGTCGAACCGATCACCGAACCCGGTTGCGATGGCGGTGATCTTCACATGATCGTTGAGAGTCTCGTCGATTACGAGGCCGACGATGATGTTCGCATCCTCATGGACCTTTTCGTGAATGACCTTGCTCGCGGCATCGAACTCGTCCATGGTCATGGAAGAGGAACCGGTGATGTTGACGAGTACGCCTTTCGCGCCGGAGATATCGATATCCTCCAGGAGCGGGCTCGATATGGCCTTGGTGGCTGCCTCCACGGCCCGGTTTTCCCCGCTTGCGATACCGATACCCATCATTGCCATGCCTCTCTCGCTCATGATGGCCTTCACGTCGGCAAAGTCGACGTTAATCAGGCCCGAGGTGGTGATGAGGTCCGATATCCCCTGCACCGCCTGTCGAAGCACGTCGTCGGAAGGTTTGAACGCATCCAGGATAGACATGGACTTTCCCGCCAGCCCCAGGAGACGATCATTGGGAATAATCACCAGGGAGTCCACATGTTTCTTCAACTCCCGCACCCCGTTTTCCGCCTTGGTCAGTCGCAACTTACCTTCACGGGTAAACGGCTTGGTCACCACACCGACCGTCAGCGCGCCGACCTCCTTGGCCACTTCCGCGATGATGGGGGCGGCTCCTGTGCCGGTTCCACCGCCGAGACCGGCGGCAATGAATACCATGTCGGCGCCGCGAAGCACATCGGCAAGCTGCTCCCGGTTCTCTTCCGCCGCATCTTTTCCCATGGACGGGTCGGCCCCCGCGCCAAGTCCCTTGGTGAGCTGGCCGCCCAGCTGAATCTTCACGGGCGCCTTGGACATGCGCAGTGCCTGAGCATCGGTATTGGCAACAATGAAATCAATCCCCTGCAAGTCGCAGTCGATCATGGTATTGACGGCATTGCCCCCGCCACCACCTATCCCTATCACCTTGATCTTCGCACTCTGGTCGATACTCGCGTCAAACTCAAACATACCCTACCCCCTTATGTATAGACACTACGCATAGTTACAGGACCGTGAACTCAGAAAAACTCACCGAACCATTCTTTCATCCGTCGCGTCACCCTGCGAAAAACATTATCATCATTCTGTACCGTCGGGAACTCGCGGATTCCCTGATTCTTGCTGCCGTAAACGACCAGGCCCACACCGGTTGCATAAACGGGAGAATTCACCACGTCCACCAGACCTCCGATATTCTGCGGCAGGCCGCGACGGACCGGAAGATTGAATATCTGCTCGGCAAGCTCCGGCATCCCTTCCAGAATGGAAGTCCCGCCGGTTATCACGACCCCCGAGGCGATCTGATCCTCGAAGCCGGACTTGACAATCTCCCGGTTGACCAGGGCATAAATTTCTTCCATCCGCGGCTCCAGAATCTCCGACAGCAACTGGCGCGACAGAATGCGGGGCTGCCTGCCTCCGACGCTGGGTACCTCGATGGTCTCGTCCTTGCCCACCAGGGGTGAATAACAGCAGCCGTATTTCTGCTTGATCTTCTCCGCCTCCGCCATGGGTGTCCGAAGGCCCACGGCAATGTCGTTGGTCAGGTGGCTCCCTCCCAGTGACAGGACCGAGGTATGTTTGATTGCCCCGTCCACGAAGATGGCGATATCGGTTGTCCCGCCGCCGATGTCCACCAGGGCGACTCCTATCTCCTTTTCCTCAGGAGAGATGACCGCCTCGGACGAAGCGAGCTGTTCGAGGACAATGTCGGCCACATCAAGGCCTGCCCTGTTGCATGACTTGATGATGTTCTGGGCGCTGGCCACGGCGCCGGTAACGATGTGGACCCGTGCCTCCAGGCGCACTCCGCTCATGCCCAGCGGTTCACGGATACCGTCCTGATCGTCGATAATGAATTCCTGGGGGAGGATGTGGATCACCTCCCGGTCCATGGGGATGGCTATCGCCTTTGCCGCGTCGATTACCCGGCGCACGTCGTCGGGAGAAACCTCGCGGTTCTTGATGGCTATCACCCCCTGGGAGTTGTATCCCCTGATGTGACCGCCGGCTATTCCGGCGTACACCGACTTTATCTCGCACCCGGCCATCAGCTCAGCTTCTTCAATGGCCTTTTTGATAGAGGCGACGGTTGTTTCGATGTTGATGACCACACCTTTTCGCAGACCGCGGGACGGGCTCGAGCCGATGCCGACGATATCAACCCCATCTTCGGTCACATTGCCGACGATGGCGCATATTTTCGTGGTGCCGATATCAAGCCCCACGATCAGATTTTCTCTTCTGTTGGCCATGGCCCCCCCTCCTCTATCACACCTTTTTTACCACAATCTTATCCGAATAGTTAAGGTCAATATACTCAAGCATCGCAATCTGGGCTGTCAGGTCCCGGTAGATCCGGGAAAAGCGCGCCAACTTCTCGTTATAATCTCCGTTTCCCAGCTTTACCGGAATACCTCCAAGGGCGGTGAACAAGGTGATCCCGTACCCTTTGTCCAGATGGATCTCCGAGACGTCTTCAAGCCGGAAAACCGTTCCGGCCCTGAGCAGGGCCATAATTCCCATTGCCGACTTTAACATCTCCTTCGAACCGACCGGATCCTTTCCCAGATCCTCTCCGGTAATTCCGGTAACAACGGGAAAATCCAGCCGATCCCCCTCGGTGAGTGGCTTGAAGATCTCACCCTTGGTGTCCAGGTAGTAAAGATACCCCATGTTAACCACGGCTACCGGTTCTCGTTCAGTGATCTCGATAGTAAGAGCGGCGGGAAGACGACGGCGAATCTTGAGCGTCTCTATCCACGGATTCTTCTCCATATGCTCGGCCATGCGCCCCAGGTCGAGCCTGAGCAGAGGATCGCCAAGCTTTACTCCGGCAAGTGCGATAATCTCATCCCTGGTCAGCCGCTTCGTACGCGTTATCTCAATCCTTTCCAGTCTGAACGGTGTCGCCGTGGTGACAAGTTCGTAGACCTCGGCACAAACGATCCACAGAACGCTCACCAGGAGAAGCCCGACGCACCCCTGGGCCGCCTTTCGCAGCATGCTGCGAAACTGAATCGGCCTGCGGGGTTTCCGTTCCCGCTTCTGCCGGTTTCTGCTCTGTTGAGGCTTCGCTTTTTTATGATGCAGATCGCGCATGTTGCACCGTAGTTCGGGAAGAGACCGCCTCTACCCGTGAATTTTCAGGGATGCGGACAGGAGAATCCGTTCCAGCAGTTCAGCGAAGGGAATGCCCGCACCGTTGGCAATCTCGGGGAAGAGGCTGAGGGAGGTCATCCCCGGCAAGGTGTTGACCTCCAGAACATAGCATTCCTCCCGGGGTGTAACTAGCAGATCAACTCTGCTGTAGCCGCTGCATCCCAGGGCCTTGTGCGCCCGAGCGCCTATCTCCAGGGCCTTCCGGTACAATCCTTCCGGAAGCGGGGCGGGAAAGATATGCTCTGCCATGCCCGGCGTATACTTTGCTTCGAAATCATAGAACTCGTTGCGGGGAACAATCTCAATGGCGCCGATGGCTGAGTCATCGAGAATCCCCACCTGGATCTCACGAGCGGCGATGAACTGCTCGACAAGAGCCTCACGGTCGTAGCGGAACGCAAGCTCCAGAGCAGCTCCGCAATCTTCGGGATCCTTCACGATAGTGACGCCCACCGACGAACCCTCCTGAGACGGCTTCACCACCACTGGAAACGGGAAACCGAGAGAGGACGGATCGAGGGTTTCGCCCTTTGTCAGCACACGGTACGGGGCGATCTCCAGCCCGGCGGCATGAAAAGCCGCCTTGGCGAAGATTTTGTTCATGGCGAGAGCGCTCGCCAGGACACCGGAACCGGTGTAGGGTATCCCCAACAGTTCCAGGACGCCCTGCACGGCGCCATCCTCGCCGTACCGGCCGTGAAGGGCGATGAACGCCAGTTGCACGCCGAGATCGGCAAGAGAGCGTGGCAGGTTCCGGTCCACGTCCATGAGTAAAGCGTCATAGCCCATGGAAACAAGGGTATCATGGACAGCCGCTCCGCTCTTCAGGGAGACATCCCGCTCCGCCGAGAGGCCGCCGCACAGCACCCCTATCTTCTTCGATTTCAATTCCTGTCGTGTCATCATCCGTCCGTATCCGTTTCCTTCCGTACCAAGCGGAAAGTTATTTTAGTTTTCCCCGACGATCCTGACCTCTTCCTCCAACTCGATCCCGCTCTCTTCCCTGACCCTCGCCCTGATGCGGTCGGCCAGGGCGAGGAAATCGCCTGCCGTTGCCCCGCCCCGGTTCACCAGAAAATTGGCGTGGACCTCCGAGACCTGCGCCCCGCCCACTTGACAGCCCCGCAGTCCGGCTGCTTCGATTAAGCGCCATGCCGGTCCGGCCGAAGGATTCTTGAAAAATGATCCGGCATTCGGATACCCCGCCTGCTGGACGGTCCGTCGATGGGCCAGAAGCTCTTCCATCCGGCTGGCGATCCCCTCTCGACGTCCTTTTTCCAGCTTGAAGGAAGCCGCGATGATGATCTCTCCGGGGGCAAGCCGCAGATAGCGATAGCCATACTCCAGGCGTCCCTTTTCCGCTGAGGTGACGATGCCGTCTTTCAGGGTAACGAGACTGCTCAGAGAGTCGCTGATCGTCTGCCCCCCTGCGCCGGCATTCATGGCCAGGGCGCCACCGAGTCTCCCCGGTATCCCCACGAGAAACTCCAGGCCGGTAATCTCCTTTTTCAGGGCGAAATCAACAAGCGCGCGATTAGCGACACCCGACTCAGCATCGAGGAGGCCTTCCTTCGAAAGGTGCAGGCGGTCAAACCTCTCCAGGGAGATGACCGCGCCGCGGAAACCTCCGTCCCGTACCAGCAGGTTATACCCCCCACCGATGACCAGGTACGGAATCCCATGGTCCGCGAGCAGGGCCAACAGGCGCATCAGGTCCTCCACATCCGCGGGAGAGATAAACCAGTCCGCCGGACCACCGACCCTGAGCGAGGTATGGTGAGCCAAGGGCTCGTTGCGGAGGACCGTGCCGCGCACTTTTTCCGTTACCAGATCGACAAAACCGTTTTTCAAAGATCTTTCCCGAGACTCCGGAGCAGGGCTTCCCCGGTCTGCCAGATGTTGCCCGCCCCGAGGGTAAGCACGATATCATCGGGTTTCAGGATTCGCAGCAGATGCTCGACTACCTCTTCCCTGGCCGCGATATGGGTAACATCCTTCTGGCCGTGCTGCCGGATGCTTCGCGCCAGCGACTCAGAGGTAATCCCTTCAATGGGTTGCTCCCCCGCGGGATAGATATCGGTCAGTACCAGGACATCAGCGTCATAGAAGGCCTTGACGAATTCCTCGAACAGCTCCTTTGTCCTTGTAAAGCGATGGGGCTGAAAAACCACCACGAGACGCCGGTCCCACCCCCCCTTCGCAGCTGCCAGCGTGGCCCGAATCTCGGTTGGGTGATGGCCGTAGTCGTCCACCACCATGATGCCGTTCACGTCACCCTTGACCTGGAAACGCCGACCGACCCCGCCGAACGCCAGAAACCCCTCCTTTATTACGGAAAAAGGAACATCCAACTCCATGGCAACCGCGACAGCGGCCAGGGCGTTCAGTACATTATGGGCGCCCGGTAGGGTGAAGGAAATTTCTCCGAGGCGCTCGCCCCGGTACTGGACGGCAAACGAGGTGGTAAAACCATCCAGCCTGATGTCGAGGGCGCGGAAGTCCGCCTGGGCGCTGAGGCCATAGGTGATGAAGCGTTTCTTTACCCGGGGGATGATGCCCGCTACGTTGCCGTTGTCAAGGCAGAGGACCGCAAGCCCAAAGAAAGGCACCTTGTTGATGAACTCCACGAAGGTGTCCTTGATCTGTTCGATCCCACTGTAGAAATCCAGATGGTCGGCATCGATATTCGTCACCACGGCAATGGTCGGAGAGAGCTTGAGAAACGAGCCGTCCGACTCATCCGCCTCGGCAACGAGGAATTTACCCTGCCCGAGCCGGGCATTCGTGCCGATGGAGTTGAGCCTGCCGCCGATGACGATGGTGGGATCGATTCCTCCGTGCCCCAGCAGGGTGGCAACCATGGAGGTTGTGGTGGTTTTGCCGTGGGTCCCGGCGATGGCGATGCCGTACTTCATTCTCATCAACTCAGCAAGCATTTCGGCCCTGGGGATTACCGGAATAAGGAATTCCTTGGCCTCCAGCACCTCGGGGTTGTCTTCTTTTACCGCACTTGAGATAACCACCACGTCGGCGCCGGCAATATTCTCCCGCGCGTGGCCGTAGAAAATCTCTCCGCCGAGCTCGGCAAGACGATCGGTAATCTCCGACCGCCGCAGGTCCGAACCGGAGACCTTATATCCCAGGTTCAGGAGCACCTCGGCGATGCCGCTCATGCCGATACCGCCGATGCCTACAAAATGTATCTTTGAAATTTTCCCGTACATGAAACCTCTGTATTGCGGATAGCGATTAGCGTAAAGCAACTTCCGTAACTACCCGGACGCATTTCCCTATTCACGTATTCTGGCGTAGTGTTTTTGTTTCTTATCTCTTTGAACACTAAGCCCTTTCTTCTCACAAACTTCTGTACTATCCGCTGTTCGCTACACGTTAATTGCTGATTGAACTCATCCCGCCAGCATTGCGTCCACGATAACTTTCGCAGCATCCGGACGCGCCATTGCGGTGGCATTTCCGCCGACGACTTTCAGCTTTTCCGGATCCAGGGACAGTTCCTGAATCATCGACGCCAGAGCATCTCCCGACAGTTCCCGGTCCAGTATCATGAAACCGGCCTCCTTGACCACGAGGGCCTCGGCGTTTTTGCGCTGGTGGTCATCAGCGGCATACGGGTACGGGACAAATATGCATGCCTTGCCGCACGCAGTCACCTCCGCGATTGTTGTGGCGCCTGCCCGACAGACAATCAGATCGGCTCGCCCATAGGCTGAGGCCATGTCATCGATGAACGGCGTCACCTCCGCGTGAAACCCCTCCCGGGCGTAAGCATTCCGCACCTCCGTCAGGTCGCTCTCTCCGGTCTGGTGGGTGATCACGATGCGATCCCGGAGTGCGGCCAGGCTCGGGAGTGCTTCGGTCATCGCAACGTTGATCCGGTGTGCGCCGGCGCTCCCGCCGAACACAAGGAGGTTGAACGCCCCGCCTTGTCCAGTAGCCGGTCGCTCCCGTTGCACACCTTCCAGGATCTGCCTGCGGAGCGGATTGCCGGTAAGAAGCGTCTTTCCCCCCGGCATATATTTCCGTGACTCCTCGATGGAGATGAAAACCTTCTTCACCAGTTTCGCCAGCAGGCGGTTGGTGAGGCCGGGAAAGGCATTCTGCTCGTGGACGAAACAGGGGCACGCGCCCTGTCTGGCCGCCAGCACGAGCGGTCCCGAAGAATAGCCTCCGACCCCCAGAACCAGGTCCGGCCGGAACTCCCTGACGATCCTCCGTGACTGGAGGTATCCCGCCAGCAAGAGCCACACTCCCTTTATTCTCTGGAAGAAGCTCACACCGCGCAGAGCCGCAGTCGCGATGCATTCCAACCGGTAGCCGAGTCGGGGAAGGACCCTCGCCTCAATGCCCCGCTCCGTGCCGACAAACAGTACTTCGTTGCCCCGGTCCCGGGACAGGAATTCTTCCGCGATGGCAATGCCGGGGAACAGATGGCCACCCGTGCCGCCGCCGGCGACGATCAGTCTCATGGCGTTACCCGCACCCGTGAGGAGATATTGAGCAGAATCCCCACGGCGAAAAGGCTGATGATAAGGGAGCTTCCCCCATAACTGATGAACGGCAGCGCCAGCCCTTTGGTTGGGAAGATGCCGGTGATCACGCCGATATTAACGAACGCCTCAAGACCCAGGAGGCAGGTAATGCCGAAGGCAAGTGACCGGCCGAAGTTGTCTTCCGCATAGAGGGCTACCCGGATCCCCCGCATCAGCAGCAGGAGAAACATGGCGGAAACAACCATGAAACCGACGAAGCCCAACTCCTCGCTGACAACAGAGAAGATAAAATCGGTGTGGGCTTCCGGAAGGTAGAAGAGCTTCTGTTTTCCCTCTCCAAGCCCCTGCCCGAAGAGCCCTCCGGTACCGACGGCGATCCAAGACTGGATAATCTGGAAACCGGTATTTGTCGGGTCTTCCCACGGATTCAGAAAGGCCATGATACGCCTGCGCCGGTAGTCCACGTGCATGATCGCATAGTAGAGGAAGGGCAGAGACAGGAGGAGCATGGACAGGATATAGGACAGCCTCGTCCCGGCTGCAAAGAGCATGATCATGGCAACCACCCCGAGGGTAAGCGACGATCCCAGATCCGGTTGCTTCAGGAGCAGGAGAAGCATGACGGCCAGGACAACCATATAGGGGAGGAATCCAGAGGAAAAGAATTTCATCTTATCCTGCTTCTTGTCGAGTGAATAGGCCATATACATGATAAAAGCGATCTTTGCCAGTTCCGAAGGCTGCAGGGAAAAGCCCGGCAACGGTATCCAGCGGGATGACCCGCCGGCGTTGCCGCCGATCCCCGGTATCAGCACAACCACAAGCAGGACAAGGCAGCCAAGAAGCACCGGAACAGCCAGCTTTTTCCACACGTGGTAATCAACCCGCATTGCCCACATCATGGCGCCTATCCCGAGGAGAGCAAAGACGCCCTGGCGTTTGAGGAAATGGAATTCATCGTGATATCTCTTGACCGCCATGATGGAGGACGAAGAATAAACCATCACCACCCCGAAGCAGGTGAGTGTTATGGCCATAAGCAGAATGATAAGATCGTGTCCCTCTGCCTTGTTCATCTAGTCATTTCCTTCCGGCAGAGAGCGGACCAGCAGAGCGAACCGCTCACCCCGCTCCTCGTAATTCCGGAACATGTCGAAGCTGGAGCATGCCGGCGAGAAGAGGACGATCTCTCCCGGCCGCGCCAGCCGATGGGCCTCCTGCACAGCCTCTTCCAGGCTCCCCACCAGGATCGTATCGGTGAGATGCCCGAGGGCGTCCCGCATCCTCTCCTTTGCCTCTCCGAGAAGGATCAGGCGTCTGACCCGCTCCCGCACCAACTCGGCGAGAGGAGCGTATTCTCCACCCTTGTCCCTGCCTCCCGCAATCAGCGTAATATCGCGGGGAAAGCTCTCCAGGGACTTCACCACGCTCCCCACATTGGTCCCTTTGCTGTCATTGTAGTACGCCACGCCGTTGACCGTCGCCACCAGTTCCATGCGGTGGGGGAGTCCTGGAAAGGCTTCCACCGCGGCCAGTGCGGGCCCGGCCGCACACCCCATCAGCAGGGTGGTTGCCAGGGCGGCCATGCAGTTGTCCAGGTTATGTACCCCGCGCAATGTGAAGGCGGACGTGGGGAAACGCTCGAGCCTCCCCTCCCAGGCGAAGGTGATGACACCGTCACGGTAGAATATGCCCTGTTCCAGCACGGAATGCCTGCTCATGGGGACCACACGCGCCGCTATCCGTTCCGCGCATGCAGCCACGAGAGGGTCATCCACATTCAGCACGGCAAAATCGTCCGCGGTCTGATTGGCAAAGACGCGCACCTTGGCGTCGATGTATTCCTGATAGCTCGTGTAGCGGTCAAGATGGTCCTCGGTGATATTCAGGAGTACCGCCACCCGGGGACGGAACCGGACGATACCCTCCAACTGGAAGGAGCTGATCTCCGCGACTACGCGATCACAGTTTTCACCCGAGGTAACCAGATCGATAAGGGGTTTGCCGATATTGCCGCCCACAAAGGTCCTGAAACCGCATGCGGAAAAGATTTCGCCGGCAAGGGTGGTTGTGGTGGTCTTGCCGTTGGTGCCGGTAATGGCGGCGATGGGCGCGGCGATGAAACGGTACGCCAACTCAATCTCGCTGATAACCGGGACACCCCGCGACACGGCGAGCTTGAGCGGAGCGATATCCATGGGCACTCCCGGACTCACCACGATCAGTTCCGCCGACAGAAAGGTTTCCTCCCCGTGCCGACCGAGTTCAAAGGTAATGTCAAGTCCTTGCAGACTCTCGGTGAAAGAGGCGACCGCTTCCCTCTCCCTTTTGTCGGTCACGGTAACCCGCGCTCCACGCTCTGCGAGAAAACGAGCCACGGACGCGCCTGTACGGGCCAATCCGACTACCAGTATTTTCTTATTCTGTAATTCCATTCGTTATCGGTATCCTGGAGTCTTTAGCCGCTAACCGCTAAAGACAGATGGTTTTTGAAGCTTCTCTTGAACCCTTTGCCCTTTGCCCTTTGCCTTCTGCCCTTTGCCCCCGGCTTATCGTATCTTTAATGTGGAAAAGGCTATCAGCGCCAGAATGATGGTAATGACCCAGAACCTGACAATGATCTTCGGCTCCGCAACGCCTTTCAATTCGAAATGATGGTGGATGGGCGCCATCCTGAAGATTCTCTTGCCGCGATACTTGTAGGAACCGACCTGAAAGATCACGGATAGGGCCTCGATGACGAAGATGCCGCCGACAATCACCAACAGGATCTCCTGTTTCGTAATCACCGCGATCACTCCCAGCCCTCCGCCCAGAGGCAGGGATCCCACGTCGCCCATGAACACCTCGGCAGGGTAGGAGTTGTACCAGAGAAAACCGAGCCCTGCGCCCGCCATGGCGCCGCAGAGGATTGCCAGTTCACCCGCACCCGCAACATAGGGGACCTGCAGGTAGCCGGAAAGCTTGATATTGCCGGCAATATAGGTGAAGAGCATGTAGGTGCCGGCGTTGATGGCCACCGGCCCGATGGCCAGCCCGTCAAGCCCGTCGGTCAGGTTCACGGCGCTGCTGGCCCCGAAGATAACCAGCATCACAAAGGGGATATAGAGAATCCCCAGGTCGGGACGCAGGTTCTTGAAGAACGGGATGGTCAACTCCGTTGAAAATCCCGGTGTATAATAGAGGGCGACGCCGACCAGAAGGCCGAGGAGCACCTGGAAAAAGGTCTTCTGTCGGGGAGAGAGACCCTTCGGATTCTTCTCCACTACCTTCTTGTAGTCATCCACGAACCCGATCAGCCCGTAACCGATGATGATGGAAAGGGCAAGCCAGATATAGCGGTTGGAAAGATCAGCCCACAGGAGTGTGGGGATGACGATGGCCGCCAGGATGAGCACCCCGCCCATGGTCGGTGTTCCCTGTTTTTGCAGGTGAGACTCCGGGCCGTCGGTGCGTATTACCTGGGTAACCTGGATGGCCTGCAGCTTCCGGATCATCCACGGTCCGAGGAGGAAGGAAACCACCAGGGCGGTGATGACGGCATAGACGGTCCTGAATGTCAGATACTTGAAGACATTCAGGAAATGAAAGTCGGATGCCAGCGGATAGAGAAAATGGTACAGCATCAGTTCACATCCCCTTTCGCCATGCCGGAACGGAAAGCGCTCCTGATTCCCTCGGCAACGGATTCCATCCGCATACCGCGTGACCCCTTCACGAGGATGCAGTCGCCCGTGGTGAGAAAGCTGAGCGCATCGTGAATAATCTCTCCGTGGCTCTTTGCCACGAGGATAGAAGACGCCGGGAGTCCACCCGCTCTGGCGCCCCTGGCAACGTAATCAGCCATCTCTCCCAGGAGATAGAGACGCTCCACGGATTCGGTGGCCAGACGGCCTATCTGTTCATGGAGTTCCGCGGAGGACACACCCAACTCCAGCATGTCACCCAGGACCGCAATGCCCCGCCCCGCTCCCTTCAAGGTCTGCACTGTTATCAGCGCGGCACGCATGGATGCGGGGTTGGCGTTGTAACTGTCATCCACCAGGAGGATGCCGCCGAGCTCTTCCGGGGCGAACCGTTTCTCAAAGGGAGTGAAAGATTCCAGCCCCGCCCGGATATCCTCCGCAGCGACGCCGATTGCATGGGCGGCGGCAGCTGCGGCAAGGGCGTTCGAGATGTTGTGACGGCCGAAAACCTTCATCCGGACCGGCAATCTTCCCGAGGGAAGAGAAAGGACGAATTCCTGTCCATCTCTCCCCAGTTCCCTGATTTCTTCCGCCCCGATCCCGGTCTCTCCAAAGCCGAAATGGATGCGTCGCACCCCGGCGGGTGACGGGAGGCCGGAAACCAGCGGATCGTCGGCGTTGAGCACGGCACTACCCCGCTCGGAAAGCCGCATGAGCAGCTCGCCTTTGGCCGAGGCTACGGCATCTACGCTGCCCATGCTCAGGAGGTGGGCGGGAGACACATTGGTAACAACCCCCACATCAGGGCGGGCAATCTCGGCCAGACGGTCAATCTCCCCGGGCTCACTCATCCCCATCTCCAGCACGGCCCAGCGGTGCGCCTCTCGAAGCCGAAGCAGCATGTGCGGCAGGCCGATGAGGTTGTTCAGGTTTCCGGAGGTCTTCAATCCTTCTCCGGTGCGCGACAGGATCGACGCGAGCATCTCCTTGGTGGTTGTCTTGCCGTTGCTGCCGGTTATTCCAATCACCGGGAGGGAAAACCGGTTTCGATGAAAGGCCGCCAGTTCTCCCAACGCCCGGAGCGTATCCGGCACCGTTACGCAGGTCGAATCCGGGGGAAGTTCGAGAGCGGCTGCTCGTTGCCGATCCGCAAGGAAGACCCGCACTCCCCGCTGAAACGCACCGGAAATATATTCATGTCCGTCAAAACGATCTCCCCTCAGGGGGATGAACAATTCGCCGGGTTCAATCGTCCGGCTGTCGGTGGAGACTCCGTACACTTCGCTGTTTTCGCTTCCAAGAACTACTCCGTTGACTGCTGCAGAAATCTCCCTGACGGTAAATCTTGGTTTCATCGCGCCGCCCCTTCTTCGTGTAATGCTTTGGCGGCCTCTTCCCGATCGTCGAAGTGGTGTTTCTCGGTACCGATTATCTGATAGTCCTCATGCCCTTTCCCTGCAATGAGGACGATATCTCCCGGCTTGGCGAGATGGACCGCGAGACGTATCGCCTCGCGGCGCGATTCCACGCAGAGGAACCCCCGCTCCGCCATGCCCCTGGCCAAGTCGGCGGGAGCATATTCCCGAATGCCGAGAGGAAGAATTCCTGTACGCACCTCGGCGATAATTGACGCCGGTCCTTCGGTGCGCGGATTGTCGGACGTAATAATTGCCAGATCGCTGTATCGACCGGCAATCTCGCCCATGATGGGACGCTTGCCCCGATCCCGGTCCCCTCCGCAGCCGAAGACGGTGACGATGCGTCCGTGCTCAAGCTCACTAAGGGTCGTGAGGACGTTTTCCAGGGCGTCGCCGGTATGGGCATAGTCCACGAGAAGGGTCACGCCCCTGTCATTCTCGACCCTTTCCAGCCTTCCTACGACCTTTCCATGTTCCAAAATGCCGGCTCGAATTGTCTGGAGCGGTACACCCAGGGCGAAGGCCGCTGCTGAAGCGGCGAGAATGTTATAGAGGTTAAAGCGCCCGAGAAGCCGTGAGGAAAAATCCATCTCACCGGAAGGCGTATACAGGGTCCCGGAAATACCGGCAGTGGAGAAGACCACATTCCGTGCGCCAATTTGAGCCTCGGCGTCAAGACCGTAGCTAATCACCGGACACGCCGCAACTGCAGCGAACTGAAATCCCGCCGGGTCGTCGATATTCACCACCGCTGACCGTATCGGCTTCACGCTATCCGGGACCAGGAGCTCGGAAAAAAACCGCTGCTTGCTGGCGCGATAGGATTCCATGTCATGATGATAGTCCAGGTGATCCCGTGTCAGATTCGTGAAAATACCCACATCAAACCGGCAGCCGTCTACCCTCCGTTGCTCCAGTGCGTGGGAGGAAACCTCCATGACAACGCCGCGGGCGCCGAGATCCACGAGTTGACGAAGAATCTTCTGCAGATCCACCGACTCGGGGGTCGTATTGGGAGCGGGAAGGGTGGTGTCTCGGAATCGATAATTTATTGTCCCGAGTACCGAGGTCGGGATACCGGATTTCTCGAGCATGGATTCGATGAGATAGGTGGTCGTAGTCTTTCCGTTGGTACCGGTTATACCGACAACGGGCACTCCGTCTGTCGGATTCAGGTAGAAGGCCGCCGCCATCAGAGACATGGCAAGACGCGCGTCTCGGACGGTCGCACACGGCACTTCCGGAGGAACATCCGTATCGTCTTCCACGACTAAAGCCGCCGCTCCCGCCCGTACAGCCTGGTGGAGGAACCGATGGCCATCGACGGCAGCTCCCCGAAGGGCGAAAAACAGGCCACTCGGCACAATCGTACGGGAGTCATAGAACAGTCCCCGGATCTCTACCTCCGTGTTTCCGGTGATCCGCACCGCCTCCCCGATGGTTTGTAGCAACTCGGCAAACCGCATCTTACCTCTCAAGAGCGCCGCTCAATGGCGCCCGCTTCTCCCGTTCCGCCAAGACCTTTGCGCATTACGCGGAGGGTACGAATTTAACCCAGACCGGATCTCCTGAACCAATCCTGTGTCCCGGAAGGGGATTCTGTTCCACGGCCCGGCCGCTCCCCAAAATCTTCACATTCAGGGTATTCTTTTCCATATAGCGAAGTACCTGTCGAATGCTCATTCCCTGAAAATTCGGCATAACCGCACCAGCGGTCCCTTCATCGATGGCCCCTTCAGCAACATTGACTGCCTGTTCAGGACTGGGTTTTGCTTCTTCACGGGTCTCCGGTGTCTTCGCTTTCGCCTTCATCGGGCCGGTGGGAGTGACCTTCAGATAGCAGAGGGATTGCAACGCAATCTCGCGAAAAGCCGGTGCAGCGACGACGCCACCGTATACATTCGTTTTCGGCTCATCGACCACCACGAGGATAGCCAGACGCGGATGATCGGCCGGCACGAAACCGATAAATGAAGCAGTCCGCTTGTTGGCCGAATAGCATTTCGTGAGGGCATCAACCTTCTGGGCGGTACCGGTTTTTCCCGCGACGCGGTATCCGTCGACGGCTGCATTCAGGCCGGTTCCTCCTTCCGTCGTGACACCGACCATCATCTTCGCCATTGCCTGAGAGGTAGCCGGCGAAAGAACCTTACGCCGGATCTGGGGGGAGAATTGCCGGATAACCGTTCCGGAATCATCACTGATCTTCTCCACGAGATACGGCTTCATCAGCAGGCCTCCATTGGCGATGGCCGAAACGGCGGCAGCCAGTTGTACGGATGAAACGGATATCCCCTGGCCAAAAGAGATAGTCGCAAGATCGAGCCCCCCCCAGCTGCTACGTTGCCGCATATAGCCGGCAACCTCTCCGGGGAGATCAATGCCCGAATTCTCCCCGAAGCCGAATTTCTTCAGGCCATCGAATACCCGTTGAGGGCCAAGCCTGCTCCCAACCTTTGCAGCCCCGATATTGCTGGAGTATTTCAGTATGTCCGAGACCCGGATGCTTCCGTGTTTATGGGTATCATGAATCACGCGCCCCCCGATGGCGTAGCTTCCGTTTTCACAATTGAAGATATCGTTCGGGCCCGCAACCTTCTCCTCAAGAGCGGTTGCGATGAGAAAAACTTTCATCGTTGAACCCGGCTCGAAGCTGTCGGCAACGGCCCGGTTGCGCAGAGAGTCATGGGGATAGCGGCGAAAGGCATTGGGATTGAAGGTCGGACTGGAGGCCATTGCCAGGATCTTGCCGGTCTGGGGCTCCATGACGAGCGCAATTCCTCCTGCTGCCCTGCTTTCCGTTACCGCCTTGGTAAGTTCCTTCTCCGCTATGTACTGAATATTTTTGTCCAGAGTCAGGGTGACGTTATACCCTTTGGACGACTTCTTGATTACCGTCCCCACCAGAGCAATTTCACGACCGAGCGCGTCTCTCTCGGTGACCATATATCCGGTACTTCCCAGGATCTGCCTGTTGTATCCAAGCTCGATTCCTTCCAGTCCTTCAGGGTCCAGACCGGTGAATCCGATGACATGGGCCGCCACTTCGGAATTGGGATAGAATCTCCTCGACTCTTTCACGAATCCTATTCCGCCAATTTTCAGCTCCTTAATTTTCCTGGTCAATTCAGGAGTAATCTGCCGCTGTAGCCAGACAAAGCTTTTTTTTCCCGAGAGTTTCTTCGTGATGACATCCCGGGGCATCCCGAGAAGAGGAGCGAGTCCGGAGGCGACTCTTTCAACATTCTCGATTACGGCAGGTTCAGCAAAGCAGGAATCTACTTCAACGGAGACGGCGAGGGCCGCTCCTGTGCTGTCATATATGGTTCCACGGGCAGGAGTTAGGGGGACCATCTTCTGGTGCTGCTTATCCGCACGCTTTGTCCAATCATCTTTCTTGACTATCTGCAGATAGAAGGCACGGGCAGAGGTAATAACAAAGAAAACGGCAAAAAAGGCTCCAATGATCCGGATACGTATTCTCGACCATTTTTCCCTGGAGTCCTTCATTTGACAAGTATCACTTGTTGGTCGGTTGGAAGTGCCATGCCGAGCTGGCCCTTGGCGACAGCTTCAATGCGTGCGGGGTTTTTCAATGAAGCAACCTCCAGCCTGAGCATGTTCTTCTCCTGCTGCAACTCCTTGAGAACCCTGCTTCCCTCAGTGATCTGCTGGTTCAGATTGACGACTTTTACGCGAGACCAGACGTGGAAAAGGGACAGGAGTGTGAGGAGCGCCAGAACGGTAATAAGATACGGCAGCAGGTCCCATCTCTGGGAAACCGATGCTTCAACCTTTTTCGGGGCTGCAACCTTGCTGAACGCGGTTTTAGCAACTGACATTGAAGGCCGCTCCTTTCCAGCTAGAGTTTTTCAATAACCCGCAATTTAGCACTGCGGGATCGGGGATTCTCCGCAACTTCTTCCGGTCGGGCCACCACTGGTTTGCCGGTCAACTTCTTCACCACCGGAACCTTTCCGCAGACGCAACGGGGGATGTTTTTCAAACACACACACCCCTTGGCCAGCTCGTTAAAGGTGTTTTTTACAATCCTGTCTTCCAGCGAATGGAATGAGATGACTGCCAGCCTTCCTCCTCCGGCGAGGGAAGCGACAGAAGTTCTCAGTCCCGCTTCGAGATTATCGAGTTCCTCGTTTACGGCGATACGAAACCCCTGGAAGGTTCGGGTTGCCGGGTGCAGTCGGGCTTCCCATTTCGCCCGGGGGATCGACCTCTTAACGAGATTTGCAAGTTGTGAGGTTGTGAGAATAGGAGCGGTTTCCCGCTCAGCGACGATTACAGCGGCGATTCGCCTGGCCCATCGTTCTTCACTGAAGTCACGAATGATTCGTTCCAGGTCCTGTTCAGGGAGGGTATTCACAAGGTCCGCGGCGGTTCTTCCCGATGTTGCATCCATCCGCATATCCAGGGGAGCATCCTGCTGAAAACTGAACCCTCTCTCTCCCGTGTCCAGTTGATGGGAAGAAACCCCGAGGTCAAGAACCATCCCGTCAATGCTCCCGACTCCCATATTCGCCAACGTCTCGGCAAGCCGGGTGAAATTCTCGTGGAACAACCTTACACGGCTCCCAAAACTGGAAAGCCTCCTGGATGCCGCTGCCAGAGCCTCGGCATCCCTGTCAAAACCGAGGAGCATGCCGTCAGGGGATGAGGCTTGAAGGATGCCCAATGCATGTCCACCCCCACCGAGAGTTCCATCCACGTATACCCCACCTGGCCGCGGCGCCAGCAAGCGGATAACTTCATCATACAGTACCGTAATGTGCGAGAAGTCGCCCACTACAACCCCAAATCTGCCAAAGCTTGAGAATTACTTGGGAAAATCTGTTCATCCTGCCGCTCCACCCTTTCCCATTCCGCAAGACTCCAGATTTCTGCCTTGTTCAACATCCCGGCAAAAACTATTTCTCGCTCCAATCCGGCGTTCTTGCGAAGTTGAGGCGGGATAAGTATTCTCCCAAGCTTGTCGCTGATACACTCCACAGCAGGAGCTATTATTTTTCTTTTGACGGCCGCCAACTCAGCGGAGGAAAGGCCGAGGCCTACACCGCTTACAAACTTTTCCTCCAGAGCGAGCCATTCGCGGTATGGATAAATGGAAAGGCCGAAACAGGAAATCCCGCCTTCCAGACGTACCGGGTTGGAATTAGTGAGAAAAAATCGCTCATCGCCAAAGGTTTCCGCAAGGACTTCACGGAATTTGGCCGGAAGGCTCGTTCGCCCCTTCGCATCGATGGTGGTAGTAATAACCCCCCGAAACATTAGCCCCCCCGGCATCCGTTACCACATATTGCCACTTTTTACCACTTTACGGCAAAACTATACTAAGGGGTTACAGAGTTGTCAAGGCAAAAGATGGGGTCGGAAAAGAGAATTTTATCACGATTTTTTAGGGAGTTAACAGACATTCCGGGGTAAGGAAGGGGGTTCTGTCGCGGAATGAGAACCTACCTTTTCATTATAGTGCGTTTAGCTCAATAAAACCTTCGGATTCAATGGGTTCCACAATTCAGAAAAAGGGGAGAAAACACCATTAAACCAATACATTCCGAATCGTCTTGCGATTTCGGTGTATGGAAATCCAAAAACGTTACGTTTCCTTTTTTCTCTCAAACAGAGAGACAACTTTCCCGCCCTCTTTTTTTTCTCCCTTCCCAGTGTCCTCTTTCACCTGTTCCCTGGAAGGAGTAACAGCATCACGTACAACCGGAGAAATGACCTTTTCCAGATACACCGGGGTGCCGCCCATGGTGAAGGGTTCACCATCAATCTGGGATTCTTCAAGTATCCAGGTGAAGATCTGCGGCGGACTTGTCAACACAAGCAGCTTAACCTGCCACCAGCCGGGTTTCACGTCGGGCGTGATGTCTTCTATTCGGGCAAAAAATGAAGGCTTTTTCTCTATGTATACCGTTACCAAGTCAGAAATAGAGGTTGCCATGCACCCTCCCGCAGGATAGATATTGTATTATTTTTTTGCTAAGATACCGGTGCTTCGCCCTTCACGATACACTTCGTAATTCAGAAGGAGACCCTGTGTAAGACGGGTACCGAAAAACGTTTCCAGCTGCGAATAATAGTTACGCAATTCAAGCTCCAGAGAATACATCCGCTCAAGTTCCGCGGGTGACAGCAACATCTCCAGAGGCTCACAGTGAAAGGTTATGCAGGTCAGAGGACGGAAGGAGGGAGACATGAGACACTTCCCATTCCCCAGATAGGGGCAAAGATTTCCGCAAAAGAACGGCGAGAAGAGTTCAGCATTGCCTGAAAAAAATACGAGCAGATCAACAACCGTAAAATGATATTTACCATTTGCACAGCAGGCGCCTCGACAGTTTTCACATAACTCCGAGGCCCCCTTATTCTCTGTCAGGGAAAATATTTCCTCTTTCTTCAGTCGGATAAAACCGGCTACCGAGCCAACTCCGGCTTTTTCCTCACCGGAGAGGGCTGCATACTCTCCCCTAACAACGGCAACTGCATTGTCCCACATTTCTTGTTCGGTCAAACGAAGTCTCCCCACGCCAGTGGGTTATGGCGAATCACTTCTTGGTCAAAGCAGCCCATAAGCCGGGTTCTGTTCCCGCCGCCGGTTACCCAGCGGCGAACGATGGCCATTCCTCTAGCACCGCCGTTACCGGCGGCGTCAAGCAGCCAACCCGGAAGCTCGGACGGGCAGTCCTTTGCGCTTCCCTATTCGGCCTTGCTCCTGGTGGGGTTTACCGAGCACCCTACGTCGCCGTCGAGTCTGGTGAGCTCTTACCTCACCCTTTCACCCTTACCCGCCGAAGCGGGCGGTCTACTCTCTGTGGCACTTTCCCTGGGGTCACCCCCGCTGGATGTTATCCAGCACCATGCCCTGCGGAGCCCGGACTTTCCTCTCCCCGATGCACGGGCAGCGGCCACCTGGACTGCTTCGACCAAGCCTTACGTTAATAATAAACTACCCTGCGCTTGTATACGGAAAAAACCCTTTCCGTCTCATCTAGTGCGGTACGAGTTCACTTCGATTCAGTACTTGTATCTTCATCTTCAGGTCGGAGGAACAGCAAACGCTGGCAGTGCGGGCAGGCGACCAGATTTTCTATCTTATACAGGCTGTTGAATAACTGCGGCGGAAGATTCATATTGCACCCAAGACACGAACCATTCCTCGCTTCGACTACGGCGACTCCCTGACGTCTTTCCCGCAGCATCGTGTACTTCTTAATCATGGAGGGTGAAATCACCCGAGCGGTAACCTCCCGAGAAGCAAGGTTTTCACCGATAATCGCATCGAGCTTTTCAATCTGATCCAGCAACTCATCCTTTTGACCGGTCGCCGTCGCTTCAAGGTCACACAGTTCCCTTTCCCTGTCGCCAATGACAGTCTTCAGTTCATCACTTCGCGTGATTTTCTGCAGGATCTGCTCTTCGACTTCGTTTTTCACCTTTTTCGCAGCAGCGATTTCCTTAGATACTGCCTGGTATTCCTTTTGGGTCTTGATATCCCGCAACCTGGCCTCGGATTTCGATATAGCCTCCGTTTCCGCAACCAGATTCTCCTCAAGAGCCTTCTTTTCGTCTTCAACAGTCTCCAGTTCGGAATTCTGGCCGGCAATCTCCAGCCGCATTTCCTCCACCCTTTTTTCCAGAGAGTCGACACCTTCCTGCAAGGCCTGCTTTTCGCCGCGCGCAGAGTCTATCTTCAGATCGATCTCCTGCAATTGTGCCAGTACTTTTACATTTTTGCCCAAAACCTACCTCCTGTTTCTCCTTCACGGTACACCATGCTTAAAGATTCGCCCTCCAGGGATCACCGGTACCGGTACGGGTCCCTTTCTTCCGCACACGCTACCAGCTCCGCCGTCAATCCTCGCGTGTGCAATTCTTTTTCCAACCGCGCAATCAATCCCTTCACCATCAGAACTTCCGAGGCAAAGTGCCCCACATCAATAATACCCAGCCCCAGCATCTCAGCCTCACGCGCATCGTGGTATTTAACGTCTCCGGTAACCAGCACATCAGCGCCCTGTCGATGGGCATCCCGCAACAATGAGGAACCGCTGCCGCCGCAAAGCGCAATTCTCTTTACGGTCCGGCTTCCGTCACCAACAAAGCGTACCCCTTCAATACAAAATTCTTCCTTTAGACGAAGGGCCAGCCTTTCCAGCGAAACCTCCTGAGGTAGCTCCCCTATCCTGCCAAGCCCTACCGGTTGCCCCTTGTTCATCAGCAGGCACAGATCGATGGCAGGCTCCTCGTACGGATGGACAGCTGAGAGAGCAGCACAGGCCGCATCTGCGTCTTGCGAGCGGAGAAGCACCTCGATCCTCGTTTCCTCCACATACTCGCGCATACCGATTGCGCCAATGAAAGGCGAGGCCCCGGGAAGAGGTTTGAAGCTCCCCGTGCCACGGGTCTGAAAAGAACACTCACTGTAATTACCGATGAAACCGCTGTATAGAAACAAGGACTGCATAATTCTTTCCTCGTACCCTTTCGGTACGAAGACGGTCAGCTTTATCAACTCTTCAACGTGGGTCACGGAGAGTGGAACGGGGGTGATTATTCCCAGTTTCTCTGCAAGGAGGTCGTTGATACCGCCGATGGCGATATCATAGTTTGTATGGAGGGAAACAATGCTCAGGGAGTTACGCAATGCCTTGCCAATTAGTGCCCCCGAGGGTTCACTGAGGTCAATCTTCTTTAGTGGCTGAAATATGAGAGGGTGGTGGGTAAGTAGTAGCTGGCAGCGGCCTGCTACCGCGGCATCGATCGCCTCTCTGCCGGCGTCGAGAGAAACCATAATCTTCGCTGCCGATGCTGAAGGATCTCCAACCTGCAGTCCGACGTTATCCCATTCCTCCGCACAGCGAAATGGGGCAATACTATCAATGATTTCAATAATATTTGATATTCTGGGGGTCATGTTCCCAGCCAAAAGAAAAGAGTGCAATCTGGAAAGTTTGCACTCTTTTCTCCACGCTTGTGTATAGATTCCGTTTACGTCTGCACCGTACAGGCATCCCCAATCATCCCATGGATCAGGTGGTGGGCCCACCAGGATTCGAACCTGGGACCTACCGGTTATGAGCCGGTAGCTCTAGCCAGCTGAGCTATAGGCCCGCAAAGTGAATTATCATGATAGGACAAACGAAACACGGGTGTCAAGGTTTTTCGCTATTACAATATGTTGCACATAGGCTATTTCTCGGAGACGGGTATTTTTCGAAATACTTTTCCAATAACCAACGCGCCCAAGTTTCCATGCCGATTCCGGTCTTGCATGATATTTCCATAATGGGGGCAACCGGGTTCACTGCTGAAACACCTTCACCATATACACTCCTATCGAACTCCATGGCATCCAGAAGATCCGATTTATTTATCAGCACAGCATCGGCGTGCAGATAGATAGTTGGATACTTGTAGGGCTTATCATGACCTTCGGTTGTGCTGGCGATGACAATGTTCAAATCCTCGCCAAGGGAGAATTCCGATGGGCACACAAGGTTACCCACGTTTTCTATGAACAGTATCGTTCTCTGATTGAAGCTGAACCTTTCTGCTGCATGGCGAATCATGTTTGCGTCCAGGTGACACATGTTTCCAGTGTTGATCTGCTCTACGGGAATACCTCGCTTCTCCATTGTATCCGCATCGATTCGCGAGGCGATATCACCTTCGATTACGGCGAAGTCGATCTTCCCGGCCAACTTTTCGATTGTTCGAAGGATCGTGCTGGTTTTCCCTGCACCGGGAGCGGCCATCACATTCACTGCGAGAACCCTGTTGCTGGTGAAGAACGTCCTGTTTTCCCTGGCAAGACTCTCGTTCGCTTCCAGTATATTTCTTCTCACCTCAATCTTCACTGTCTTCAACCTCGATGCTTTCTATGAAGAACTCCTGCCCTTTACTCGCAATCACAGTCTTGCCCCCGCACCTTGGGCACATTGAGCCCACGTAACGGCCGGCAAAGACATGCTTGCATTCCCTGCACTCATACTCCGGCATAATTCTCTTGAAAAAAAGAACCGCTCCCTGAAGAGCGGTACCTTTACTTAAGATATCGAAATAGAACTGAACCGAATCATCAATGATACTGGTCAGATCACCGATTACCAGGGTGATGCCAGTTACCTTTGAAAGGTTTTTTTTTTGACTTCGTCGGAAACAACCTGAATCAAACCCTCTGTTACCGAAAGCTCATGCATCTCTTCCATCAACTCCTTATCTGGATTGCCGGACTAGGGTGCGGCAGGCGACTTTTCCTGCTGCACCTGCAGGACCATATCCTTCTCAGCCAGCGGAGCGCGGTACAATCTTTCCTGAAACAGGCATTTCACCGGACACGCTTCAACGCAAATACCGCAATAGACGCATGCAAAAGGGTCTACCTGCCACGTCTTCTCCTGCTTGCTTACCACTATGCACTGCGAGGGGCAGCGCATCTGGCATATTCCGCACAGAATACACTTATCCATCTCAATCTTCAACTCACCCTTCACATCCTTGAAGGTTTCCCTTGTGGCAAAGGGGTATAATCGAGTTGCGAATTTGGTCAGCAGATTCTTTAAAACCGTTGTTGTCATGAACATGGCATTCTCCGATGATTAGCGTTCTGTGCAGCTTATGCAGGGATCGATGGTCAAAATAAGCACCGGTACATCAGCAAGCTCACAACCCGGCAACATGTCCAGCAGAGGAGGAATGTTTGCAAACGTGGGGGTGCGGATTCTCACCCTGTCGAGAAATTTCTTGCCTTCGCCCTTTAAATAGTAGAGAACCTCACCACGGGGCTGTTCGACTCGGGAAATCACCTCTCCATTTGGCAACCCCTTTGCCTTCACCGCAAGTTCGCCTTCCGGAAGCTTGGCAAAAGCCTGACGTATCAAATCAATCGCCTGGAATATCTCATTGAAACGGCAGACAGTTCGCGCATAACAATCTCCGTCTGTTTCTACGACCGGTGCGAAGTCCAGCTCTGAGTATGCGGCATACCCTGTCTGTCGCATATCCTGGGCAATACCGCTCGCACGGAGCGTAGGACCGGCTGCGCCGAGCAGGTAGGCTTTTTCTTTCGACAGCACACCAATGCCGACGGTCCGTCTTTTCACCGTGAAATCATCCATTATCGTTGATTTGAGTTGAAGAGTCTCTTTTTCGACAATCTTCAGGGTATCGAGGATCCATTTTGCTGTTTCAGCATCAATATCCCTTTTCACGCCACCAACTACATTGACGGAAACGATAACGCGATTTCCCGACGTAGCCTCCTGTAGATCCATTATCCGTTCCCGTATTCTCCAGAACTGCATGAAGAGGCTCTCGAAACCGAACGCATCGGCAAAGAGCCCGAGCCACAGGAGATGGCTGTGCATCCTGTGCATCTCTGCCCATATGACCCGGAGAAATCTGGCACGCGGAGGGACCTCCACACCCATGAGCGCCTCTATCCCCTGACAGTAGCACATGGCGTGGAGGGTGCTGCATATGCCGCACACCCTCTCGACAATCTGGATCATCTGGGTGTGATCCCGTATTTCCGCGAGCTTTTCCAGACCCCGGTGTACATACCCCAGCTTCGGGATTGCCTCTTTTACGATCTCATCCTCAATAGTAAGGGTCAAATGCAGCGGTTCCGGCAAAACCGGATGCTGCGGCCCAAAAGGTAATACAGTTCTTGCCATATCTCTATGCCTCCTGTTCCTTAGCAGAACCTGCGAATACTACTATTCCCTGTCGCTGTAACGTAATGAATCAGACCCTTGTAATGCCAATTTTGCAGAACGGTGTTCTTTGCACCTCTTCGTCGTTATAGAGCATCCCCTGAAAATCAAGCGGCAGACCGTCGAAGTCTACACCAAAATGCTCCTTGATTTCATTCTCCACGAGAAAGGCACAGTAGTAGACCGATGCAATGCTCGCAATTTTTTTTCCTTTGGGAACAGTTACCTTCAGGTTTCTGAGCTGCAGGTCTTTGTCCATATGATACAGCACACAGATACTATCTCCCAAATCCGTTGAGGACATCGTTACGAATCGGAATCCCTCGTCTTTCAGGATCCTGGACTGCGTGATAACCTCATCAATGGATATCTCCGCTGTGTTTTCCTCTGTTAAAATAAGCGTACTATCTTTCATGGAACAAGCCTCCTTCCGTCATCCTATCTTGCCTTTATTGCCAACTGGGTTTTCTCCAGGCGCTCGAATATGCCCTGATCGACCTTCTTGCCTTTTTCCGCAAGTTTACCCAACGCAATAACAACCCCATCGATGATTGATTCCGGCTTCGGTGCGCACCCCGAAACGTAAGCATCAACCGGGATGACCTTGTCTATGCCGCCAACGACATTATAGGCATCACGAAAGACACCCCCGGTAGTACCGCATGCTCCGATCGCCACGACGACTTTCGGTTCGGGCATCTGGTCGTAAATGTTTTTCAAAGCTTTTTTGTTCCGATGATTGACTGTTCCGGTCACCAGCAATATGTCGGCATGCTTGGGGTTTCCTACATTGATGATACCGAATCTCTCAATATCATAAACAGGGGTCAGACATGCCAGCACCTCGATATCGCATCCGTTGCAACTCCCACAGTCGAAATGTATGAGCCAGGGGGATTTTACTCTCGATTTTGCAATAAGACTCTTCATAGTTGGTTTACCTCTCTAGTAAGCAAGACAGGGATGCCATCCCGCCACTCTGTAACTGTCACGTGGCCCAGTGATTAGATCTTGGCGTAGATCCAGAAATAATTTGCAAAGGACATGAGCAAGCCGCCGGTCCAGGCATGGGGAAGCATCCATCTCCAGGTCAGACGAGCCGTAATGTTATCCACGAGAACTTCTCCAAAATACGTGACAATAACCAGAACCGACATCCAGATAAGGTTTGTATGCCAGAAAAGTGCACAAAGACCGAGAATGAAGACCGTCTCATACCAGTGTGAGAGCTCGATAACTGCAAGATATGGCCCCGAGTATTCGGTCATAACCCCCTTTACCAACTCCTGATGGGCATGGTGCGAAGTGGAAATATCAAAGGGTGATTTTCTCAGCTTGATAACAATCGCATACCCCATCACGATAAACAGCAAGGGGAGTGACAACAGGAGCGGTTGGTGATACGTAGTTATGATTTCTGATATCTTGAAACTTCCCGTTTCCAGATAAATGCCGACAAACACAAGGATGAGGAGTGGTTCATATGTCAGCATCTGGATAAGCTCACGCTGCGCACCTATCTGGCTGTAGGGTGATTCAGCAGCAAGCGCCCCGATAACCAGGAAAACGCCGCCGACGGCCAGAACGAAGAAGATAAGCAGTAAATCGGATTGCAGGGCAAGGAGCACAACCGTAAGAATATTTGCCGCCAGATACATGTATGCGCAGAAAATCTGCCAATAATTGACAACCATTTTTTCCTTGCCGAACAGCTTGAGGACATCATAGAAAGGCTGAAGAATCGGAGGGCCGTAACGCCCCTGAAGACGGGCGGTGACCTTCCGGTCAATCCCCGCAACCAGCCCGCCCAGTAGTGGCGCCAAGAAAACTGCAACTATCACGGCTATCACGTCAAATGTGCTCATCGTACGACCTCCCCGAACATGACGATCAAGATAATAAGTGAAGCTATGTTAATCCAATATGAAATCTTGTCTTCCCCGATGAATTCATGCAGATAGACGTTCGCTGCCAGATAATCTTTCCATGAATTCAGATGGCTTCGGAATTTGGGTTGCGTCGGATCAGGGTACTGCTCACCGCACATATAGGGTGCGCTTATAACCCGATGCCCGCTTTTCTTCGAGGCAAGTACCGCCATCAGGTACGCGATAATAGAGACAAGAAAAATCGGCAGGACATAAAATGCCCCGACCCCGCTGGTAAGCCCGAAAGCTCCTGTTTTAAAAGGTTCGACAAACAGTCCCGGTTTATAGGAGGCCAGCACCGGCTCAACAAGGATAGTGTATATCCACGGGACCGCCAGACTCAATACGATTGCACCGGTAGCCAGCACTACCAGGGGAACCTTGATTGAAGCGGGATCCTTCCACTTCGCGTTCGGGTAAAAACCCCGGAACAGGGTCATAAAGGTAGCTGTGAAAGCAGATTCTTTTCTGTCCTCCTGGTGCTTGAGCTGTGGGCCGCTCACGAACAAACCTGCCCACCGCGCCCAGAACAGGACGGTCAGACCGCTTCCCAGGGCGATCATGACAACGACCCAGGGAATATTCGCCGCGGCTTCGATGGCCATCCATTTGCTCATGAGCGCTCCGAAGGGCGGCAGCATCATGGTCAAAATACCAATTATGGTGATTCGGGAGACCGCCGGCATAGTATTGTACAAACCACGCATATCCTCGATATCCCTGCTGCCGATGGCATGCTCGATAGTTCCGACGCAGAGAAAGAGCAGACCTTTTGAAACCGCGTGGAAAATAATCAGAAGAATGGCTGCGATGATTGCAGCAGGGGTGTTAATGCCGGCACAGGCAATAATGAGCCCAAGATTGGCAATCGTTGAATAGGCAAGGATTTTTTTCCCGTTGCTCATGTTCACCGCAAGGGCGGATGCGGTTAGAAAGGTAAAGGCGCCAAAAGTCGCTACCATGGTACTCAGATAGGTTCCCTGGTATCCAGGGGCCAAGCGGAGCACAAGATAGACACCGGCCTTGACCATGGTGCTGGAATGCAGCAGAGCGGAAACCGGGGTCGGAGCAACCATCGCACCGCACAGCCAGCTTTGGAACGGCACTTGGGCAGCCTTGGTAAATCCCGCGAAGCAGAGAAGGGCAAGGGGTAAAAGCAGAAAGCCAGTCAGTTCAGGGCCGTGATTGATCAGGGTCTGCAGGGAGAGATACTCTACGGATTGAGTTTTATAATAGATTGCGATGATCGCCGCAACAAAAGCCACTCCGCCCGTCATATTCATCCACAGTGCCCTGGTGGCGTTTCTGATGGCAATCTCCGTCCGGTCATGCCCTATCAACATAAATGAGCAGAACGTGGTAACTTCCCAGAAGAAATAGAGCCACAACAGGTTGTTGGAGAAGACAAGCCCGTTCATTGCGCCCAGGAACAGGACCAGAAAGAAGAAAAATCGCGGCTGGCGGCTCTTTTTCAGGTGCAGATGGTGCTCATGCTCTTCCATGTAGCGGATGCCGAAAATGCAGATAAGCGATCCGACGATGGAGATTATCAGGTTCATGATAAGAGCGAGCTTATCAATGTAAAACGCCGGCGACACCGCCACATGCGGCGCCATCTTCAACTCGAAATACGCAAGCGGAATGATCTGCAGCAGCGTGAGAACTATGACAAGCGGATTGCCGAGCTTGAAGGCAATTCCGAGAATAACGAACAGTAGTGCAAAATCAGCGAGGGTTATCATCAGGTTGACATCAATCCCCAGCATGGTATGCGGCGTATAGGTGCTGGGGCCGTTCTGAAAGAGCATGAGTGCGTTTATCGTCAGAACACATCCCGTCGTGACGATTATTGCCGACCTCGCGCGGGAGCTCTTGATAAAGAAGCAGAGCAGTCCGGCAATGAATGGCAGCAAAATGCTGACACCAATTAATCCTTCTACCATCTTGTACCTCCCTTCAGCAGAAAAAACAGCTCTTCCGTTTTTCTCCGTGCCATGGCCTCTCCTTTCAATGTTCTCTTCCTGCTGGATGACGCCTATATGCCTTCAGTGTTTCCGCAAGGGCATCTTTCAGTATGAGTAAAACAATGTCATACTGAAAAGCGTTGACAGAGGGTCATAATTACGTCGGAAATCGACTCATGTTATGCTTGGCAAGGCTTCACTGTCAAGATTTTTTTAGTCATATTCAAATAAATTTAACAGCAATTGATCCGGAAAGACGATATTTTACTCAAAATAAAACACATGCTTTCAAGGAAAAGCGAGGCAAACCGTGCGCAACTGAATCGGTCAACTACGGGGAAAAGGTACGGAGAGACATTCAGAAAACACCGTTCTAGTATACAAGGTTTTTTCGATTTTGCTCTTGTCGAGTGCAGCTGCAGCCTACAAAACCAGGAAATGTGCACGGCGAAAGTAAAAACGGCCAACGCAACCAGAATGATTCTGTGACGCCGGCCGTTTCAAATAACGGTACTGCTGCGGAATGAAGCGGGAAATGTATCACCCCAGTGACGAATCATCTCATCATATAGCTGCTTTGAAGAATCCTTCTCTTTACCTCATGCAACAGCAGTACACCTCCGAAAGATTGTAGCTTCACAGGGGGGCTACGGGATGATTTAGCTTAAGGGTATCCACATGCTCTTTGCGGTACCGATAAACGTACTGTACGAATGGAGCATGCCGAAGTTTGAACAACTCACAGAATACCCTTCAATATCTCTGAGATTGGCAAGATCTTCCTTGATCTCATCAACCATTACCACACTGGTTTTTTGCTCACTATGCACTTTTTTGATTACAAATTCCTGGTCTTCTTCCGTCAGGAATGAATAGACCGGTACGAGGGCGTGGCTGTCCACGATATCAATCAGATCTTCTGGAAATATCTCTTTCTGGGACTGGACTTCAAGATCGACCGTGCTCATCTGACCAAACAGCCCACCCGGCTTGTCGGGAGATGATGCAGGGTAGGTGGTAATACAGGGAGCCGCGATTTTCAATGAGACTTTCGGCTTAAGGTCACTCTTGGCAACGCTGGCTGAATAGGTGCAGAAATACCGTACCAGACATTTCTCCTTTGAAACAGGTGTCTCTTTTTCGACAAAAAACGGATAGCTGAAGTCAACTTTAACCTTGGTCGCATTCAACTCTCTCATGTAGTCCAGAATATTGCTCTTCAATGTCTCCGCACCGATGTGGTCCCGGTGCTGATGAATGATTTGGATAAACTTGTCTATCCACCGCGCCTCGAATTCGTGCATGATGCGAGCTGCAATGGAGATCTTCGCGATGGTGAACTGTCCCTCTTTATGGTCTCTCGACAAGACCCTCATGGGAAACGGTAAATCAGTCATCCCCACATCCTGCATAAATCTTTTTTCGTCTTTCATGTCTGCCTCCTTTGATTAAGCTCGTTGTTCTGCCGCAATAAGGCCCAGCTTCACCACCCCTCCAATGAAACCAAACCTTAATCGAAGACGAAAGAATCGGATCCGCTTTCACCTATAATTTTCATCATAACTAATCTTGTTTTATTTAAACTGAATTCAGGCGGAAATGTCAAGATTATTTTACCAGAAATAAAACGTGCTCCAATAATGCTGAACAACTTTGGATGCAATGAAAATAAAAAAAGCCCCTGAAGAATTACTTCAGGGGCTTATCGTGCGAGTTAAGCCGAGGACCTTGCAGCTACCGGCCTACACGAAAAAAATGCTGGTTACTCGACGTCAAGGATTCTATTCATCCCTTTCGTAGTCAACGATACGTTTTGCGATCGTCTTGATACTCAGAAGATCGGAGAAGTTGATGTTGTTGCCCAGGTAGTTGCCGCCGTCCGTGCCGCAGCCCAGTGTGAGTGAAGGCGGCAACTGATTGTAGATGAGACCGACGCTACCGTGAACCGCGGGCTGATTGAGCAGCAGTCTGTTGGCGGGAATTTCCATGGCGAACTTGTCGATAACTTTCTGGTCCTGAGAATGGATAACCGCGGTGTGGCCACGGCCGCCCCAAGTGAGCTGAGATTTGGCTGCTGCGATGGCTGCGTCGCTGCCGTCAAAGGTAATGTAACCGAGAACCGGAGAGAGTTTCTCATGGCTGAACCAGTCTTCGGGACCGATGGTGGTAAGGGGAACGAGGAGCAGCTTGGCGTCTGCCGGGATCTCGAAACCGGCAAGCTTGGCGATTGCCTGGGGAGACTTGCCAACGATGGCCATTGCCGGAACGCCTCTTTCCTTGTCGAACATGACTTTTTCGAGCTTGGCTTTTTCTTCGGCGTTGACAAGGTAGGCGCCTCTTTCTACCATCATCTTCACGGCCTTGTCGGCAACTTCCTTGTCGTCGAAGATCATTGACTGATCGGAAGAGCAGATGGTGCCGTTGTCAAAGGTCTTGGAGGCGATGACGTTGTTCACCGCTACGCTGAGCTTGGCGGTTTTTGAAATGTAGACCGGGGTGTTGCCCGGGCCGACGCCGATGGCGGGGTGACCGGAACTGTATGCAGACTTGACCATGGCGCCGCCGCCGGTGGCCAGAACAAGGTTAACTCCGGGGTGTTTGAACAGGAGGTTGGTTGCCTCGATGGAAGGCTCGTCGATCCATTGAATGCAGTTTGCAGGAGCGCCTGCGGCCACTGCCGCATCAAGCATGATCTTCGCGGCTTCGACGCTGCACTTCTGTGCGCGGGGGTGAGCGGCGAAGATGATGACATTGCGCGACTTGAGAGCGATCAATGATTTGAACATGACGGTAGAAGTCGGGTTGGTGGTCGGGGTGGCGGCAGCAAGGACGCCGAAAGGCTCGGCAACATAGGCTACGCCGTCTTCTTCCTTGATTATGCCGACGGATTTCTTGTCTTTGAAGTACTCATAGACGACATGGGCGCCAAGATGATTTTTGATTGCCTTGTGGTCTGCACGGCCGATACCGGTCTCGGCAACTGCCATCTCAGCAAGCTTGACTTCGTTGGCAACACTGGCTGCGTCCATTGCCGCACAGACCTTGTCAACCTGCTCCTGGGTGAATCCCTTCATGATATCTGCGGCTTTTCGTGCATTTGCTACCAATGCATCAATCTTCTGTACTACGTCTGCCATGACATACCTCCATTAATTTAGTGTTAGGTGAATTGTTCATCGCATAACAATTCAGAACCTATGGGTAGCCTGTGTGACAACGGCGATGTCGGTATTATTCCTGAAGTACGTGAGTTGATAATGAGGTGGAAAGCTTTTTCTATCTGAGAGACGCACCGGACAGCCCCCGGTAAACGCAAGCGCAAGAATACACAATACCCAGAACCTTGTCAAACAATTTTTCACCCCAATAACAGCCTAACATGCTGTTTTTCCTTTATTTTTACTATGAGTAAAGGAATAATTCTCCCCGGTGTCCATGCGCGCTTGTCAATGTACTGATTTTATTATGAAACATAAATACTATGGCTAATATTTCTTACATAAATTTTTGTAATAGTGAAATATTGTACCACGACTAAAATTTATCGCATCCATTTGTACAGAAATTACTGAAGCAACCGCGAAAGACGGATACCAGACAACGGACAGGACGATTCGGTATCGCCCGCACCCAGCATACAGATTTCACTAATTCCTCTGCAAGGTTAGGCCGGCTTTTCTATTGACCCTCCCCACCTCATATGCTATAAATTCAAAGATTTACCGTGGGCACTCTTTACTCTTAACTGGACATGAGATAGAAGGAATACCATCCAAGGAGGAAGTCATGCATCTTATCGAGAAAATCAAGGCAAAAGCAAAAAGCAATCCGCAAACCGTTGTTCTCCCCGAAAGTTACGACGAGAGAATGCTCTTTGCCGCGGAAAAGATTGTCGGGCAAGGACTCGCCAAGATCATTATTCTGGGAAATCCGGAAAAAGTTAGGGAAAACGCCGCAGCCAAGGGAGTAGACCTCAAAGGTGTAGAGATTATTGACCCGGCCACGGCGCCTAAACTTGATTCGTATATTGACAAACTTGTGGAGATTCGCAAGAGCAAAGGTCTGTCGCCCGAGGACGCCCGCAAGCTACTGACCGCACAGGACAATCTCTACTTCGCGGGCATGATGGTTCGATTGGGCGACGCGGGCGGCTGCGTTGCGGGCGCGACCAGCACCACGGGCAACGTGCTGAGAGCAGCAATCCAGACCATCGGAACCAGCCCCGGCATCAAAACCGTATCTTCCTTCTTCATCATGATTACCAAGGATGTGAAATTTGGTGAAGACGGCATCGTCCTCTTTGCGGACTGCGCCGTGAATCCAAATCCCGATTCTCAGGCCCTCGCGGAAATTGCCGTGGCAACCGCCCGCAACTGCAAGGCTTTCCTCGATGTGGATGCCCGTGTTGCCATGCTTTCTTTCTCCACCAAGGGAAGCGCTTCCCACCCCGATGTGGAAAAGGTCACCAAGGCGCTCGAAATTGCCAGACAGATCGACCCGAACCTCCAGATCGATGGCGAGCTTCAGGTCGACGCGGCCCTCATCCCCAGTATCGGCGCAAAAAAAGCTCCCGGCAGCACGGTAGCAGGCAAGGCAAATGTTATCGTATTTCCCGACCTGGATGCCGGCAACATAGGCTACAAGCTCACGGAAAGAATCGGCGGCGCCGAGGCCATCGGTCCGGTCATTCAGGGACTTGCCAAACCCGTAAACGATCTCTCCCGCGGCTGCTCAGTGGAAGACATCGTAAGCGTTGCAGCGATCACCGCGGTTCAGGCACAGAGCTAAGACCGTACACGAAAATGAGGGCAACAAAAAAGGCCGGCATTACATGCCGGCCTTTTTTGTTGCAAATTATTCCCGTCAACTTACTGTTTATAATCCGACCGTGAAAAAGAGTACTCGAAGTTCATGTGGTCCGTATAGGTGCCATCCAAAATCGCTGCAACGTCTTCGGTGAATACAAGCTCTTCATCCGTGGGAATGACGAAGATCTTGATCGGCGAGTCGTCGGTTGTGATAACGCACTCACGTCCTTTCACCGCCTCACGATTTCTCTCCCTGTCTAGATGAATTCCCATATGCTCGAGGCCATGACAGGCCATTTCACGAATCTGCCAGCCACGCTCACCGACACCAGCGGTAAAGACAACCGCATCGAGCCTCCCAAGAACAGCCATATAGCCGCCGATATACTTTCTCAAGCGATAGGCTTCAATATCCATGGCAAGCTTGCAGGTCTTGTCACCCTTATCAGCATGAGTAACCACGTCTCTCCGGTCGGTATACTTGCCGGTGATCCCGAGGATCCCGCTCTTCTTGTTGAGGATACCGTCTATCTCTGACGCCGAAAGTCCTTCTATCTGCATCATGAATCCGGGAATCGCCGGATCGATGTCGCCGCACCGCGTTCCCATCACCGCGCCCTCGAGGGGGGTCAGGCCCATACTGGTATCAACCGAGACACCATTTTTGATTGCACAATGGGAAACGCCGTTACCGATATGCATGGTAATGATATTGGTGTCTTTCGGTTTCTTTCCCAGCAGGACCGCGGCCCTTTTCGAGACATACAGGTGGGAAGTGCCGTGGAAGCCGTATCGGCGGACACCGTAGCGCACATACCAGTCGTACGGCAACGGATAGATATAGGCATACTCGGGCATGGTCTGATGGAATGCGGTATCAAAGATGGCCACGTTGGGAACATCGGGCAATACCGCCATCATCGCCTCGATGCCCGCGATGTTGGGAGGATTGTGGAGAGGAGCGAGATGCTGTACGGCCTTGACCGCGTCAAGCACTTCGTCATTTATCATCACTGACTGGGTGAATTGCTCGCCTCCGTGCACGACGCGGTGGCCTACCGCTGATATCTGGCTGATATCAGGAAGAACGCCATGCTCGGGGTCAGTCAGTGTCTTGATAATCAGGTCCATGGCTACGTTGTGATTCGGGCATTCCGATTCCTTTTTGTACTTCTGGCGCCCGGGCACTTCTTGCTGAATGAAGGAACCGCCCACGACAACTCTCTCGACAACGCCTTTCGCGATAACCTCTTTGTTTTTCCAGTCAAAAAGCTGGTACTTGACAGACGAACTGCCACAGTTAATGGCCAGGATATCCATTTACCTTCCTCCCGTACGGTTTGTAGTCTTCAATTATTTGTAAGATGATGTGATTGATCGGACATGCCTGTTGCGGAAACGTCGGTGGCTTAATGAGGCACAGAAAAATGATCGGTATTTTATACACCAGCACTCGGCTTAATTCAACATTTTTCTGATTTTGTCGAGAGGCACTATTAACGTATGATGCATGTAATTACCTGAAAATATTACGAAATTACTTTTATTTCGTTCAAGAGTATCGAACAGATATCTTAAGCAGTTTCTAATATTTCTCAGTATTATTTTACTTATGCGGTAATTTTTTTAATTATAATTAAATTTTTATACAAAGAGGGTAGCCCGATTTCGACGCCAGAACGATTGAAGCACAGGAACCTTTCGCTCACACTTTCCCTTGGTCACTGAAGTGAAATGCTACCCGCGGGAGATAGTACTGAGTATCCTGCCGTCAGCCGCCAGCACCAGAACCTGAAGAGGCATAGAGCCAACCGCATGAGTGGAACAGCTGAGACACGGGTCATAGACCCGAATGCCGTGCTCCACCCGGTTCAGCATCCCTTCTCGCACGGTATCCCCTCGAACATACTGCTTGGCTATAGAGGTTATCGTCCGGTTTATCGCCAGATTGTTATGGCCGGTGGAGACAATGAGATTGACATCCGTGATGATGCCGTTGCGATCTACTGAGTAGTCATGGATCAATGTCCCCCGAGGGGCCTCAATCATCCCGACCCCCCGCAGCCGGTTGACACCCGCCTCCGCGCGTACCCAGCCATCGAGAATATCCTCTTCATTCAGGGTCTGCTCGATTTTTTCCAGGGAGAAGAGGATCTCGATGAGGCGCGCATAGTGGTAGTGGAAACTGCTGGTCACGGTGCGACCGTTGCCGAGACGGCGGAAAGAATCCAATTCTTCGTCCGCTCTCGGCGTCCCTGCGAAGTCGCAGACATTGAGGCGCCCCAGCGGCCCGACGCGATACATGCCCGTATACTCGGCGCGATTATAGGGGCCGTGGGCCTTGAAGTAGGGGAACTTCAGGTAGCTCCAGTCTTCCGAAGCCTCCTCGATATAGTCGCGGTATCGATCGTTGGCAATCCCGGACTCGATGGGATTTCCGTCACTGGCTGAGAAACGGAGCAGGCCGTCATAGTGCTCCAGTCCGCCTTCGGGCGTCACCAGCCCGGCGAACAGGGAAGGAAAATCATAGATCTCCACATCGGCGGCAAACTGCGCAAAGCTCTTTTTAAGGAGTTCAAGGGCAAGAGCAATCGTCGCAAAGGCCTCGGGCAGCATGGCCATGATGGCGTCCCGCTTTTCAGCGTTCAGCGGTTGCCGGACCCCGCCCGGGACGGCCCAGGCCTGATGGATGCTCTTGTCGGCGAGAATCCGGATAATCTCCTGTCCGATGCCGCGCAAACGGATCCCTTTGCGGGCCACGTCGGGATATTTCTGAATCAGTCCCATTACGTTGCGGGTGGCGGGGTCATGGTCGAACCCCAGCAGGAGATCCGGGGCGCTGAGGTGGAAGAAGCTCAACGCATGGCTCTGAACGTACTGGGCCCAGTTGAAAATCCTGCGGAGTTTTGCCGCAACCGGCGGGATGGCGACACCCATGATTGCGTCGCCTGCCTTTACCGAGGCGAGCGCATGACTGGTGGGACAGATGCCGCAGATCCGGTTGGTGATGCCGGGCATCTCGTAAAACGGCCGACCGACGCAGAACTTCTCAAAGGCACGGAACTCCACCACGTGCATCCTGGCCTCGCTCACCTCGCCGGACTCGTCCAGATAGATGGAAACCTTCGCATGCCCCTCGATCCTGGTGACCGGTTCGATTCGCAGTGTCTTTGCCATGATTTCGCACTCCTTCAACGCTTACCCGAACGTTCTTGACTCCGGGGACAACTCCGGCTTTTCTCCCGCCAGCAGGGCCGCGACAGTCGTGAAAATACGGTCGGGCTCGGGAGGACAACCCGGAAGATAGAAATCCACGGTCACTGCCGCATGCAGGGGATACACCCTGGGTAGGAGCGCCGGCAGGACCTTTATCGCCTCCGGTCCCTTGGGAATGCTTCCCGGTCCCGCCTGGTACACCTGCGTCAGCACATCGTCGATCTTCAACCGGTTGCGCAGTTGCGGCACATTTCCGGTAACGGCGCAGTCACCGAAGCTTACAAGGAACCTGGTTCTCTCCCGTATCTTGAGCAGCAACTCAAGATTCTCGGTATTGCACAGCGCTCCTTCGATCAGCACCACGTCCACATCCTCGGGATATTCCTTTACATCGGCCAGGGGGCTGTACACCAGTTCGATCCTGTCCGCAAGATCGATGAGCTTTTCATCGATATCGAGAAAACTCATGTGACAGCCGGAACAGCCGCCCAGCCAGACAGTCGCGACTCTCGCTTTGGATGTCATAGGTAACTCCACGATTTCTTCTCCCGTCCGCCCTTGATCCACTGAAGGAAGCCGACTTCCTTCTCCATCTCCGCGACCGTCGACCCCTTCCAGAAAAGTGTGCCGGTGGGACAGACGTTCACGCACTTACCGCACTTGGTGCAACTCTTGCTCGTCCCCCATTTCTGGTGCATATCGATGATTATCCGGTTTTCGATGCCCCGTCCCTCCATATCCAGGGTGTGGGCGCCCTCAATCTGATCGCAGGCGCGAATGCAACGCGTGCAGCTGATGCAGCGGTTGGGATCGAGGCCGTTCCGCTCGTGGGTGGTGTCGATGCCGGGCAGATCGGGACAGCGGTACTCGAAGCGGGTGTGGTCCACCCCCAGTTCCGCGCATCGGGCACGCAACTCGCAGCAGCCGTTTGCCACGCATACGGCGCAGATATGATTCCGCTCCGAAAGGAGCAGTTCAAGTATCATCTTGCGGTAGTTCACCAGTTTTTCCGTGTGGGTAAGAACGACCATCCCTTCCAGGGCCTCGGTGGTACAAGCAGGCAGCAGGCGTCTGGCCCCTTCCACCTGAACCAGGCAGAGCCTGCAGGCGCCGATGGGGGTCAGGCCTTCCAGGTGGCACAGGGTCGGCAACTCGACCCCGTTCTGACGACAGGCCTCCAGCAGTGTCGCTCCTGAAGAAACGCTCCCTTCCGTGCCGTTGATTGTCAAGGTGATGACTGACATGGGTACCCCTCCCTCACGATTTCCCGGCTTCCCTGATGCGGCGCGGCAGCTCGGTGACAAGTTCCCGCAGCGGCGCCTCGCTCATAACGCACACCCCGACGGGGCATTTCCTGTCGCGGATATGGGCCTCGTATTCTTCCCGGAAATACTTGAGCGTGCTCAGCGTCGGGTTCGGCGAGGTGAAGCCGAGACCGCACAGACTCGTGTCCTGGACCATTTCGGCCAGCTCCCGGAGCTTGTCCAGGTCTTCCATGACCGCGCTCCCGTTGCAGATGCGCTCCAAAATCCGCAGCATCTGGGATGTGCCCACCCTGCAGGGGATGCATTTGCCGCAGCTCTCGTCACGGCAGAAATCCATAAAGAACCGGGCCACGTCCACCATGCAGCTCCGGTCGTTCATGATGACGAGACCGCCGGAGCCCATGATGGAGCCGAGGGCCGCCAGATTCTCGTAATCGATGGGGGTATCTAGAAACTGTGACGGAATGCAGCCGCCACTCGGCCCGCCGGTCTGGGCTGCCTTGAAACCTGCGCCCTTGGGAATCCCGCCGCCGATCTCGAACACCACCTCGCGCAGCGTAATTCCCATGGGCACTTCGATAAGCCCCGTGTTGTTTATTTCACCCGCCAGGGCGAAGATCTTGGTCCCCTTGCTCTTTTCCGTTCCGATCTCCGCGTACCAGTCTCCTCCCCGGTTGATGATCGGGGCGATGTTGCCGAAGGTCTCCACGTTGTTGATCAGGGTCGGACACCCCCATAACCCGCTGTTGGCGGGAAACGGCGGACGGGGATAGGGCTGCCCGCGCCGGCCCATGATGGAGGTGAGCAAGCCGGTCTCCTCGCCGCAGACAAAGGCGCCCGCGCCGAGACGGATGTCGATACGGAAATTGAAGTTGCTGCCGAAGATGCGGTTACCGAGGAGTTCCGCCTTTTCCGCCCTCCTGATGGCCTTGGCGAGTCGCTCCGCGGCCAGGGGGTATTCCGCCCTCACATAAAAATACCCCTGGTCGGCGCCCACGGCGTACGCGGCAATAGCCATCCCCTCCAGCACCAGAAAGGGATCGGACTCCATGGTGGTTCTATCCATGTAGGCGCCGGGATCCCCTTCGTCACCGTTGGCGACAATGAATTTCTTCCCGCCCGCGGCCTTGCGAACCAAGTCCCACTTCTGGCCGGTCGGGAAACCGCCTCCGCCGCGACCGCGCAGGCCGCTCTTCTTTATCTCTTCCACCACCTGCTCCGGCGTCATCTCCTCCAGAACCTTGCTGAGCGCGGTAAATCCTCCCATGCTCACCGAGGACTCCAGGCTTTCCGGGTCCAGATTGGCGCTGTTGGCAAGCACCACCTTGAGCTGCTTAGTGAAAAACGGGAGGTCTCCGGGGAGCACATTTTCATCAAGAACCTTGTCCCCGATGACATGTTCTTCCAGGATCCGGACGACAAACTCCGGGGTAACATGTTCATAGATCACATCATCCCGCCCCGGAACCCGGACCGTGACGAGCGGTCCCCGGCTGCAGGGGCCGACGCAACCGGTGCGGGTCACATCCACTTCAGCGTCGAGATTCCGCTCCTTGACCGCCTGCACCAATGCCTTGTGGACCGCCTCTGCTCCGGAGGAAAGGCAGGGGCTGCTGTAGCACACGAGCAGACGGCAGCGGAATGCGCTCCGCTTCTCCCATTCCTTCCGGGCCATTGCATGGAGTTCTTCACGAGTCATGGCTTTTTTCCCTCCCTCGCGACCGTCCGTCAGCCTTTCACCGCCTCTTTGCACTCGCGCAGCATGGATTCCGGTGTCTGCCGCGCATGCACCTTACCGTCAAGGATGATCATGGGCGCCAGACCACAGTTACCGAGACACCGGACAATATTGATGCTCAATTTTCCGTCCGATGTTGTTTCTCCCGCCTTGACATCGAACTCCCTCTCCAGTGTCTCCACAATGTCGCCGGACCGCTTCACGAAGCAGGCGGTTCCCAGGCAGATGTTGCAGACATGCTTACCCTGGGGTTTGAGATTGAAATGATGGTAAAAGCTCGTCACCCCATATACCCAACTGAGGGGGAGCTTCAGCTGATGGGCAATGTACGTCATCGTGTCTTCGCTCAGAAATCCGAATGTTTCCTGGGCGGCGTGCAGGACTTCGATCAAGGCGTCCTGACTATACCGGCAGCGCTGCAGGACCCGGTCAACCTGGATAAAAGGAGATACGGCGACATCCCGTGCCGTATCCTCTCTCGTTCCCGGGCGAACACCAACCTTGGCGAGTTCCTTCGCCTCGCGCTTGAGTGCGGCCCCGGTTCCCCTGGCATCGGCGGATCCGGTACCCTGCTTGATATACTCAAGATCCTTGCCTTCCCCCTTCTCAGCGTTCATAGGATTTCACCTCCCGCAATGCCGCTCGCCGTCGCCGGTACTTCGGAAAACGGCAGTCACTCTTCCCTGGTTTCCGCTACCATACAACAGAACATCAGTTCCCTTCGTTTCCCGGTTCGGAAAGGTCGGCTGCTCTGGAATATCCGGAAAAATACAGTAAGATTAAAATCAGAAGCAGGCTACGGGGAAGGGGGATTTTCTTGGAGTTTAAGGTTTTCCTGTTATGGATAAAATTTTATCCTCGCATTTCCCTTTGTCAAACCGCGTGAAAGAAAAGCATTGATATTTAGTTTGGGTAAAAATATAATCAGTCGTTTTGAAAAGCTGCCGTTTCGCCGGATACAAAAAACGCGGCGCGGAAGGAGAGGATTGTATGAAGACACTCTATGAAGAAGTGCGGCACGAGCTGCACGAGATAGGCACGGGCACGGGAAGTTGCATGGTTCTGCTGCAGAGGGCCTTTATGAAGAATTCGCTGGAACCGGTGAACGCCTGTCGGGAAAAACTCACCGTCATCAGGAACGCGGAACCGGAACTCGCGAAAAAGGTAGCGGAGCTGGTACGGAAGGACGAGACAAAGAAGGAATATTCAGCCATCCTTCACCATCTCATGAGGATCTGCGACGATCTGGCGAAGCTCACGGAACCCCTCGAGATAAAGATCAAAGAGAGGATCCTCTTCAGCGATCGGGCCGTAACGGAAATAAGTTTTCTCTCCCAGAATCTGACGGAACTCCTGAAGGCAACCGGAGACCTTATCCTTGTCAAAAACCCTGTTTTGATTCGCTATGTTGAGGAATCTGAAACCATGGTGGCGAAGATGGCGATTGAATACGCCACCCAGCATGAAGAACGGATGATAGAGGGGTTATGTCTCCCGGTAGCGTCACCCCTGTTTCTGAAGATGCTGGATACCTTCAAGGGAATTGCCCGGGAGGCGAAGGGAATCGCCTCGGAAGTCTCGCACTGAAGAACCTCTCCTCCGTCTGCCGTGCGGGGAGGCAGTGAACCCCGCGGCAGATGGGGAAAACCCGTCACGAGCTTCATTCGGGGAATCGGAGTTTTTCAAGAGGAATGCAGTCGTAGTAAACAGCATCGCGGATCGGCACCCCAACAATCCCGCTGCTGAGACTGTATCCCTGGACGACGCTCCTGAGACCCTCGTCATCCCCACCCGCGAAAAGAAATGCCGCGGCCGCGGCGAGGAATTCTTCGCTACGCGCCAGCGCCTGCTTCCAGAGGCTTTCGAATCCACCCTCCCTTTCCTCGCCGGTGACCGGGTGACGAAAGGAGGGAAAATGGATAATCTCCCGGGGGATCTCCCGGGACTTCCCGGGATAAAAGAGCGCATGGAAGCTCATCAGCCTGCCTCCCAGAGTCCGGTCCATACGCCGCACGAGCTTTTCCGCCGAGGCCATTCTGAAAACCGCATTCAACGCCATCTGTAGCCGATACCCGCGCTGCAGGTCTCGCCAGGCCGCGGCATCCATGGGCATCGACTTTTCGCAGGCGTCGAGAAAAAATCTCAGCAATTCCCTGTTCACGGACCCGTTTCGGCGGATGTCGCTCAAATAGGCGCATCCGGCCAACTCCCGTGAAGCCTGGTGAAGAAGGTGCAGATCAAACCATCCTTCGATAAGACGGTGACGGGTCTGCGCTTCCCGCCGCTCAACAGGGCAGTCGGCGTAGTAGTTTCCGCTCACGTGATACACATACGGGTGCAGCGTCGTATCGAGAGCAATATGGGTCAGGTAGCCGCAGACGAAAGCGGCCTTCTCCATGTACAGGGGATCATTCGGCGTATCCCGCAGAAACTTCAGCATCTCGTGGGCGGGCCTGCCGGTGTCGTTGCCTCCCGACCCATGAATCATGTCGCCGTACCCGGACGGGTTCCCCGTGGTGAACGGCAACCGGAAGGCATAGAAAAAGGTGTCCGGGACGATGGAACCGAGGTGATAACAACGGGAGAAGTCTCCCAGAAGAGACCGCAAGCCCCCCCCGGAGGCGCCTGCACAGGAATACGCCGCCTGTTCGGCACAGAGGATATGCGATATTTCCTTACCCATGATTAGTTCCTTGAATGTATATGCAGAGA
>CAYSPF010000003.1:1292-4353 GCA_964432775.1 uncultured Geobacter sp. | reverse complement strand
CGTCTCTACTTCGTCTTCAGCACGAAATAGATACTGGCATTGCCCCTTTTGACAAGGAGCACCGCCGAACCCTTCTTGCCGCTCTCGGCTATCGCCCGGCCGTACTCCGCCAGATTGGCCACCCGGATCCTGTTGACGGAGACGATGACATCTCCGCGCTGCAGCCCCGCTTCGGCTGCAAGCCCCTCGGCATCGATGTCGGTGATGACGACACCGGATGCTCCCCGCATGCGCATTTCCCGCGGCAGCTCCGCAACCGTCATGCCCATCCAGTTCGCGGGCGCCGCTTCCGCCGGTTTCGCCTGTTTCGCGGAGGCGCTCTCGGTATTTCCCAGTACCAGGCTCAGCCTCTGCTCCCGCCCATCCCGGAACACTTTGACCTCCACACGCTTTCCGACGGGCGTATCGGCCACCATCCGCTGAAGCTGGGCGACATCCTTGATCTCCTTTCCGTCGAGGGCAAGGATGATATCTCCCTGCCTGATCCCGGCAACGGCAGCCGGACTTCCCGCGATAACCTCATTGACCAGGGCGCCCGACGCCTTCTTCAGGCTGAAAGAAGCGGCGATCTCATCATTCACCGGCTGGATGGACACTCCCAGCCACCCCCGGCTGACCGTGCCTTTCTTGAGAAGCTGTTCGACCACGTGTTTCGCCATGTTGATGGGGATGGCGAACCCGATACCCTGGCCGGCGGCCACGATGGCGGTGTTGATGCCGATTACCTCGCCATGGATGTTCAGGAGCGGCCCGCCGGAATTCCCGGGGTTAATGGACGCGTCGGTCTGGATGAAATCCTCGTAGGTCTCGATTCCCATATTGGAGCGGCCGGTGGCGGAAACGACGCCGACGGTCACGGTGCGGTCCAGGCCAAAGGGATTGCCGATGGCGATGGCCCACTGCCCCACCTGGAGCTTGTCGGAATCTCCGAGCACGGCGACCGGCAGCCCCTCACTGCTGTCGATCTTGATGATGGCGATATCGGTCTTCTGATCACGCCCCACAATTTTCGCCTCGTACTCCTTTTCGTTGGAAAGCTTCACCTTGATGGATTCGGCATCCCGCACCACGTGGTCATTGGTCAGGATGTAGCCGTCCCGGTTGATGATGAAACCGGAACCGAGGCTGGTATCCCGCCGGTAGCGGGGTTGACGGTCGCCAAAGAATTCGTCGAAAAACGGCGAGAGCTGGAAAGGGGGCTGTACCAGCTTTTTCCTGGTGATGGTGGAGATATTGACCACCGAGGGGGTCACCTGTTTCACCAGGGTTGTGAAGGCCTGCTGGGTGGCGAGGATATCCTTCGGCACCTCCTTGACCGGCGCCTCCGCCGTTCCCTTGCGGCTCGAATCATAGTAGAGCACCCCATCCTTCTTCTCGCATCCGGAAAAGAAGGCAACAGCGCCCAGGAGCAGAATGCAGGGGATGATGGAAAATCTCTTCATGGTAACCTCTCACAATGTGGTTCATTCAACATGCGACTGCACACAAGGTAATCAATATGCCGCGGGATGTCAACGCCATTCCCGTTCCTTTTCATCTGCATCTCCTCAATTTCATTCCATTTTATCTGGTTTTTTCTTCTTCGGACTGCTATCATCACCGCCTCATCCCGATTCATTGAAAATGATGCGGATCGAGCGCCCGTTTCCATCATTTCGTGCATAGGTCTACCCATGGACAAGGTTTTCCTCATAACCGGCATCTTTTGCCTGGCGATGATCTTCCGCAGGGCGGGGGTGGTCCGCGAAAAGCACCTGGCCCTGCTGGTGCGCTACGTTCTGACGGTTTCCCTCCCCTGTCTGACCCTCATGACCATCGGCGCCATCGACCTGCGGAATGCCCATTTCGACATCGCGGTGATCGCCTGGGGGGTCATGCTCGCGGGAGCGGCGGTCTCCTGGGGAATCGGGAAACTGGCCGGTTTCGCAGGGGCGCGGCTCCGGGTTTTCATGCTCGTCACGACCTTTCCGAACACCGGATTCCTCGGCTATCCCTTTGCCTTTGCACTCTTCGGCGCCACCGGTCTCTCCTATGCCGTTATCTATGACCAGATGGGGATGTTCCCCATTTTCGTCTCCCTCGGCTTCTTTATCGCGGGAGGAAAAGAAAGCCTGCACCGCGCCTTCAGGTTTCCCCCTCTCATCGCCCTCCTGGCGGCCCTGGCGCTCAACGGCGCCGGCTACGCCATAACGGGACCGACGGCTTGGCTTCTGGAGACGGTCGGCTGGACAACGCTTCCCCTCACCATCTTCATCATCGGCTTCAGAGTGCGCCTCACAGCCTTGCGGGACTATAAACCGGTGGCGTGGTGCCTGCTGGTGCGCATGCTGATTCTGCCCGCGATTCTTCTTGCTATCCTCCATTTCCTCGGAAAGAGCGGCCTGCCCTACCGGGTCGCCCTCATGGAAACGGCCATGCCTCCGGCGCTGACCACCAGTATCCTCGCGCTCCAGTACCGTCTTGACAATGATCTCGCCGTAGCCTGCATCAGCGTGGGCACCATTCTCTCCATGCTCCTGTTCACTGCGGCCATGCTGTTGCAGTAGCAGGACCAGATTACTGACGTAGGCGCAGCCATGAAAAGACGAATTACCGTTCAGACCTATGCCGGGTACAAGGGTGACGAGAGGCCGGTCTCGTTCTCGCGCGAAGGGCGGACCTTCCGGATTCTGGAGATTGTCGACCGCTGGTATGACCCTGACTATAGCTGTTTCAAGGTGCTCGCGGACGACGGAGGGATCTGCCTGCTGCGACACGACATGAATGACGATGCTTGGGAACTGGTGGAGCCGCGGGACTAGGCGCCGGTTGAACTGTCCGGATCCATCAAAGGCCTCGGAACATCCCCTTGCCTTTGTGCAATGGCATTTGGCGGGCATTGCAATCGTTCGCGGGATTTCGGGTTTTCCGATTATGCTGTTGACAGGAAAAGGGGAAAGTGCAATAAAAAAACGCGTGAAGCGAGGTTAAATTCGATGTTTTAATGTTCAGGAGCATATCGTTCTGTCACAGGGAGATATGATGGATGCACCCAGGCGGGGCAGTTTTGGTGATTGAAAAA
>CAYSPF010000003.1:0-1192 GCA_964432775.1 uncultured Geobacter sp. | reverse complement strand
ATACCGATAGCGCATCCGATTACCGTGAGGGCATCATTCAGCATGGGTGTCGGTGACAGCATTCTGGCGCATGCCAAGAGGATATAGCCGGAGTAGTGCTGTCATGCAGGAGTTGAGGGAGCTTTTCCATGAAATCTCGTCTGAACCTCAAGCCGGGCCGGAAAGGGACGAAGAAGCTGGTGGAACAGTACGGCACGTCGTTGCTCTATGTCCGTATCGGTACGACGAAGTCCGCGGTGTGCGGTTGAAGACGGTCTAGATCGTGGTCGAGGAAAAGCCATGGCAGCCGTCCGCATGCCTCCGGGCTGGGGATATCGTTTCGGTAGCCGTCAATTTTGCCGAAAAGGAGTTGCGGGACAGGCTGAAGGCGGCAGGTGGTAAGTGGAATCCTGAGGAGAAGGTCTGGCATGTCTATATGGCCTGTTCTGCGGCACGGAACTTGAGAAAAGGATATTGGTGGAGGAAGGCAAACAGAGGCGGAGAAAGTAGGAATCCCGTATGGGATGCTGGAAATTATCTCCTATAGGATGACGCAAGGAAAATTTCGGTATCTTGTATGGGACAGCATGTGGCACCCAATATGGGATGTCAGGAAAGCATCCCATATGAGATGCAGCATCCTGCATTAGATGCTTTTTGGCTGAATAAATATTCCATTTGGGAAGATCACCGGTTCACGCGCGCGCGTGAACCGGTGAATGACGAGTTCTTCGGTCGCTACGCTCCCGAAGAACGGGGCCGCGAGCTGTACTCAGCTCGCGGCCCCGTTAGACTCAAAAACAAAGGAGCGATAATGATACTTGAATCTGAGTTCCATGAATCAATGTTGAATATTTATCGCAGGGCGAAAAGTGAAGCCAAATACAACGCAATCATTTTTCTTCAAATGGTCACTGATCACGGCGGCCTAGAAGCAGCAAAACGACTTATAAATGCCACCAATATTTCCGACGGTTACACTGCCTTATGGGAAAGAGGAAAGCTTGAACTAACAGTGGAAGCCACGGTTTTAGAAAATGAAAAATATCATCCACTATTTACAGCCGAAGAATTAGCTATCTGCAGAAAAAGACTTACAGATTACCACTATTTCAAATAGAGGCTACCGGAGTTTACTCACGCAATAAGTGATGGATCTAATCGGGTAAGGGGGAGCTTTTCTCTCCCCCTCCCCACACCACCCGGCATGCGG
>CAYSPF010000002.1:52667-65464 GCA_964432775.1 uncultured Geobacter sp. | reverse complement strand
TTTGCGTAATTCCGTCAAGTGAAATGTCGGCGTTTGTCAGGGAGTCGCTCAGATTGGTATTCATCCGGTGGAAAGTATCCACCAGGGTCTGGGAGCGGGAGAGAACCGTCTGTCTTTCAGCGGTTCCGGAAGGATTTGTCGACAAGGCCTGCCAGGTATTGAAAAAGTCTTCCACCGACTGACCGAGTCCCTCGGTTGAGAGTTCGTTGAAAAACGGCTCAATCTGGTCCAGCGCTTCCTGTTTTACCGTGCTTTCACCGTAGGTGCTGTTCCCTTTCACCAGTTGCAACTGGAGCAGCTCATCATGGTTACGTTGCACGGCAGCAAGCTGAACGCCGGTACCCAGAGGAAATCCGTTTGCGTTATTGGTGGGCCCGGTTTTCAGGATCGTTGTCTGGCGCGAATATCCCGGCGTGTTGACGTTGGCGATATTTTCGCTCGTAACCTCGATGGCAACCCGTGCCATCGTGATGCCGGATGTCCCGATATTGAGAAGGTTGTTGATTCCCATCAGATCTCTCCGCTCACCAATCTGCCGCCTGGAAGACCTGTTACCATGCGTCCCGCTCCGCTGTATGTCTTCGCGGTTCCCAGGGTGTTATTGTAGAACTCCAACGAACGGGTAACCATACGAAGTGAACCCCGGAGAAGATCACGATTACAACGATTGCTCCTGTTCAACGCATCGATAAGCTCGACGAGCCTCTTGCGGGATTCGGAGAGGCCGGCTCGCCGGGAAGGGTCAATCGCGCCGACAAGGACGGAAAGGGTAGCGTCTCCCGGCAGCCCGAGTTCCCTCGAGGCCTCTTCCAACGACTTCTTGCAGGCGATCTTCGCCTGTCCGAGACGCTCCACGAGAGAAAGCTTGTTTTCCCGCTCTTCCTCAATACCGACGGTATCCAGTTCGACAATCCGGCTTCTCTCCCGGTCCAGAAGAAGCACGAGTTTCTCCAGTATTTCTTCCTTTTCCGAGAGACACGCCGCGAGGTGGTCAAGTAAATTTTTCATTATTCATCTCCGCCGGCAACTTTAATTCCCATGGAACTCAGCATCTTCTCGGCAACGGCCAGACCGCTGACGTTGTACGTTCCATCGGAAATCCGGTTTCTGATTGATTCGATCTTTTCAGCGGAAGCTCCGGGCATGGAAGCCGCCGTAGCCGTCAATCTGTCCACGTCCCGAAGATTTACGGAAAGCTCAACCCGGTCACCGGCCTGACTCCGGGGTTTTTCCACGGAAGGAGCTGTTCGTCCCTTCTTCGCAAGGGGCTCACTCCGCGTGCTCTGAAGCGCATTATTGATGGTATCGTTCGATATTTTCATGGCTGTGCCTGCGTTCCCCGAAACCGGTTCGTGCGTTTCAGGGCTCCGTTCGATCTTTTTTGGTAGTGTGGTTTCCATTGGTACTTTCCAGTTGCTGTTCGATGAGGCGCCCAAGTCCCAGACTGCCCTGCTGTGCTATTGCCGTTGCATATTCCTGGTCCAGGAGGGAACGGTAGACCTCCTCCCCATGTCCGCCGCCGGTCAACTCGTCTTTTCCAACGGTGGCTCGCATGGATTTCAGCATCAATCCGACAAACAGTGCCTCGAATTCCCGGGACACCTTTTTCGCCGCAGCCGTGCTTTTCCCTGCTGAACCGGCCTTTTCAAGGACCTGTTTCTCCCGCTGCAGGGTCGGATCCACATTTTGTTGAATCCCTATGGAGTTCGACTCTCTCGTCATCATAGTATTCCTATCGAACATTAGTCGGAAAACTTTAGCTCTTTTTTACATTTTTTTTCAACTCTTGAACAGCTGCTCAAAACATGATCAACCAACCGGCGCATGGTACGGACAAGACCGTCAGATTATCGACAATTCACACTGCAAAGCCCCGGAAGCCTTGATTGCCTGCATGATTCCGATGAGATCCCGCGGAGTGACACCGATAGCATTCAGCGCCCTGACCACATCACCGATATTCGCCCCCTCCTTCAGCACGGTAAGACCGCCGCCTTTCTGCTCATCAACCTTGATGCTCGTTCTCGGAACCACCACGGTCTCGCCGACCTTGCTGAACGGCGCGGGTTGCGAAACCATTGGTGACTCCTTTATGGTGAGGGTGAGATTTCCGTGGGCAACCGCAACCGTAGAGATACGCACCGCGTTTCCCATGACGATAGTTCCGGTCCTTTCGTTCAGGACCACCTTCGCCGTCGTGTCAGGCTGCACTTCCAACCCCTCCATGGCCGCCCCGAACTCCACCGTATTCCCGCGGTAGCTTTCCGGAACTGAAAGAAGAACGGAACCCGGATCGTTGCAGACCGCGATGGTGGAATTGAATTTCGCGTTGATAGCGGCCGCAAGGCGCGACGCTGTGGTGAAATCGGGCTGATGGAGATTCAGACGAAGCCGGCTCTTGTCCGCCAGCATATTCGGCAACTCCCTTTCCACCAGAGCGCCTTCCGGCACCCGTCCCGCGGTCGGATGGTTCTTCTGGGTCGAAGCCGCCTGCCCGCCGTAGGAGAAGGAACTCGTCGAAAGCGCCCCCTGGGCGACCGCATACACTTGCCCGTCCCCTCCCTTCAAAGGGGTCATGACAAGGGTACCTCCCGCAAGACTTTTCGCGTCACCCATGGAAGAAACGAGTACATCGAGCCGCGTCCCCTGCTTGGAAAAGGGCGGAAGTGTGGCGGTAACCATAACCGCGGCCAGATTCTTCACCGTAATGTCGGTGCGCCGGATGGTGATTCCGGAACGTTCCAGCAGATTAGAGAGCGTCTGGACCGGAAACTTGGTCTGGTCACTGTCACCGCTGCCGTTCAGACCGACCACCAGGCCATATCCGACAAGCTGGTTGTCCCGGACACCGTCAATACTGGCGATATCCTTGATGCGGGTAGCGTGAGACGCATACGGCGCCGTCAGAAGCAACACGAGGGTAAAGATAATTCTTTTCATGGTAAACCTCGAAAGCCGTGGTCCGTGTCCGTTTTCCGTTGTACTGTCTTTGTTACGGACAACGGACACGAACAACGGATAACGCTAAAACGGCCATATTTTGTCGACAAAATTGAACAGCCATCCGGACTGCTGCTTGTCATTGACGATGCCGTTGCCTGAATAGGTTATCCGGGCATCGGCTATCTGGGCGGAGCTGATCATATTCTCGTGGTTGATGTCCTTGGGCCGCACCACGCCTTCCAGAATGATTATCTGCTCTTCGTTATTCACCTTGACGCTTCTCTGCCCCTGGATTCGAAGGTTGCCGTTGGGCAGGACATCCATCACCCTGGCTGAGACGGTTGCATTCAGGACGTCTTTCCGCGTCGTGGAGCCGCTTCCGTCAAAACTGGAACTGGTATTTGCCTTTACCAGTGTGTTCAGATCCAGTTTGTCCTTCAGCGCCGTCGTCTCCAACCCCATGAAATTGGGAATGGACGCGGAGATCCCGGTTTCCCGCTTGGTGCCGGTGCTCGCCTGCTTGCTGGCGCTCGCCTGTTCCACGATTACCACGGTCACGATGTCGCCTCGACGCCGTGCCTTGTAATCATCCACCAGGCTGACCGAGTTATCCTGCCAGAGAGAGCCGCTTGCATAATTGGGCTGAGGCGCGGGAATGTGCTCTTCGAAAGATTGCCGGGGCATCTCAACCTGGGGATAGACACACCCTGAGGCAAGAAGCGCTATGATCGCGAAAACTGATTTTTTCATGGTAAAACCTCGTACGGAATCTCACCGTGCATTCTGCTATGGGCGCGGCAAGCAGCGCCCCTACCCCTCACGGAGCGCCCTTAGAAATCCACCGCCACCGTACCGGAATCAATCACCCGTGCCTGAACGTCCTTTTTCGAGGCAAGGTTCTGCACCAGCACCGAGTCACCCTCGGCTCCGGCGCCTTTCGTCTTGCCTGCCGCGGTAACCCGAAGCGATCCGTTTTCCGCGATGATGGTAACGAGCTGCCCGTACTTCACCAGGGGGACTTTTTCCAGATAATCGCTGCGTACCGGAGTGTTGCCGCGAATGGCGATGCGCACCTTTTTGCCGATCACCTGTTCCGGATCACGACAGATCTTGGCGGAACCCGACGACATATCACGCTTCTGCAAGGCTACATCTCCTTCGCCGATGACATCTCCTCGTTCCAGGGGACGAAGGGAAACCACCATTTCGGCGAGGGCCTCCACCTCCACGGGAATGCTCAGATTCCTGACGACCCGGTCATCAACACGGATGACAAGCCCGAGAAGAGTCTTGCCCCACCCTTCCCACTGCCGGGGAGCAATGAACTCATAGGTGACGTTTCCGGACGAAACCGTCAGATCGCCGCTGAACCCTATCTTCTTGATCCTGATTTCCATGCCGGAATCTTTCGTCTTGTCAAGAATGTAAGAACTCACGGCAGAACGTACTGTTTTCTCCTTCAGAACCGTTCCGCCCTTTGCGGCGTTTGCCGGCAGGGCCATGGACAGTGTTGCCAGGAGAAGAACGATACCTGCGATACATCTTTTCATACCCGCACCTCCGGCCGATTGACCGTTATCTCTTCAGGTTGTTGGCCTGCTGCAGCATCTCATCGGCAGCCTGGACCGCCTTCGAGTTGACCTCGTACGCCCGCTGGCCGACGATCATGTTTACCATCTCTTCCATCACGCTCACATTGCTCATCTCCAGAAACCCCTGGCTGAGAGTGCCGATACCGTTCTGACCGGCCGTGCCGGTGGTGGCGTCTCCCGACGAATCGGTGGGCTGGTACAGGTTGCGCCCCATGCTGGAGAGACCCGCCGGGTTCTGGAAGGTAGCAAGCTGGAGGGTGGCGATAGTTGTCGTGCCTGTCTGGCCGGGCTGGAGCACCGAGACTGTTCCGTCACTGCCGATGGAAATCTTGGTCGCATTGTTGGGAATCACCACCTCGGGCAGCAGCGGATACCCCTCCGAGGTCACGACCCGACCCTGACCGTCCCTTTTGAACGAGCCGGCGCGCGTATACGCTGTTGTACCGTCCGGCATCTGGATCTGGTAGAACCCTTCCCCTTCAATGGCAACATCCAGCTCATTTCCGCTCTGTGTTATGTTGCCCGCGGTGAATATCTTGGTAACCGACGCAGGTGTGGTGCCGAGACCGATCTGGATACCCGCCGTCTGGGTGGAGTTGGTGGAAGGCGAGCCGGTTGTCTTTAAATTCTGGTACATCACATCCTGGAAATCGGCGCGACTTTTCTTGAAACCGGCCGTGTTCACGTTCGCCAGGTTATTTGCTATCACATCGATATTAAGCTGCTGGGCCTGCATCCCCGATGCCGCCGTCCATAGTGCCCTGATCATCTTTCTACCTCCCCGGTACGTCCAATTATTCCCAAGCCGCGGAACCCGCGACCTTATGCCCTTTGCCCTTTGCCCGCCCCCTACACCTTACCCAGTTCGTTTACCGCCTTCCCGGTTAGAGCGTCGTAGTTCTGTATTGCCTTCTGGCACGCTTCATAACCGCGGCTCGTCTCGATGATCCGTACCATTTCCTCGATAGTGCTGACGTTGGATCCCTCCAGGCTTCCCTGGAGGAGGGCGGTTTTCGTCGCGGGCTGTCCCGCGGCGCCCGCCTCATTGGGCATGAACAGGCTGCTCCCGATTTTTTTCAGATCATACGGCTTGGGAAAATCGACCACATCGATTGCCCCCGTTTCGATACCCTCGACAAATATCTTGCCCTGGGAGTCAAAAGATACATTGCCGCCGTTTATGACAATCGGCCCGCCTTTACCCAGAACCTCCCGACCGTCAGCGGTCACAAGCTTGCCGCTCGCGTCCATCCGGAAATTGCCCTGGCGCGTATAGGCCTTTCCTTCCGGAGTATTCACCACGAAAAACCCGTCGCCATCCAGTGCCAGGTCAAAGGTATTCCCGGTTTTTTTTATCGGTCCGGCTGAATAATCGGTCCCGTACTGTTCAGAAACGAGCCCTGCGGTTTCAACGGATCCCTCAGCCTTTGCTCCGCCTTCAACGACGACTGACAGAACACTTTCAAACTGGATTACATCCTTTTTGAAACCGGTTGTATTGCTGTTCGCCAGATTGTTTGCCAGTACATCCATGCGTTTCATGGAAGCCAGCCCCCCGGAAAGTGCAGCATATAACCCGCTGTTCATATGGTATCCCCTCGCTCCGGTCCCGCTACCCGGCCTGGTTTCTCATCTTGACCTTCAGACGAATGACCGCCTGGCTGTGCAACTGGGAGATCCGGGATTCGGTCAGACCCAGCACCTCTCCTATCTCTTTCAGGTTCAATTCCTCATAGTAGTAGAGGGTAATGACTATCCGCTCCTTTTCCGGAAGCGACTCGATAGCCTCACCCAGCGAATGGAGGAGCTGTTTCGCCATTATCTGGTTCTGGGGGTTCTCCACGCCATTGTCCGAGAGGAAATGGAGAAAGCCGAAGGTGCCGCCGTCATCATCTTCCTGGAAATCATCCAGACTCATGAAGGAAAGGGAGTGCACCTCTTCCACAAGCTGGAAGTATTTCTCCAGATCCATGCCCATGGCCGCTGCCACCTCTTCGCTGCTCGGATTTCGTCCCAGTTTCTGTTCGAGAACGGAGAACTCGTGCTCAAGCCGCTTGTATTTCTCCCGCAATGTCCGGGGGAGCCAGTCCTGGGCGCGCAACTCGTCCATGATGGAACCCATGATGCGCTTTTCGGCGAAAGTCTTGAACTGGATGCCCCTTCCCGGGTCGAAGCGTTCCGCGGCGGTGATTAGACCGACGACAGCCACGCTCAACAGGTCCTGCTGGTCAAGGTGTGGCGGTAACTTGGCGGAAATCCTTCCGACGAGAAATTTCACCAACGGAAGATGGGACATGATCAACTCATCCCTGGTAGTGAATGAGCCAAACTGGTTCTCCGTTCCGTATGCCTTCGCGAGATTAGTCATAACAACTCCGATCCGTGGCCATGAAAATCAGGTCCTGGGTAAACAATCTTTGCCCGCTCTTTCGGGACATTTCCATATTTCATCTCAATCCTCGCCCAGGACCAGATCCGCGACTTTTTTCCCGGTCGCGGGTTCGATGTCCTCGGGAACCCGCTGCCCTTTCGTGAAATAGGAAAGGGGCAGTTTCTTTTCCAGATGCAGATTGATGATTGAGCCGAATGAACTGCTTTCATCCAGCTTGGTAAACAGAAGCCTCTTTATGGGCAGCACACTGAAGCTCTCGACGATGGAACGAAGCTCACGTTCGCGGGTCGTTGCGGCTACACACAGGTGAGTCTCGATGGAGGAAGACGTGCGAAGCATTTCCCGCAGATTATCTATCGTCTCATGGTCCTTCGGGCTCCTGCCCACGGTATCAATCAGGATCAAATCCTTGTCTTCGTGCAGCGCCAGCGCCTTTTCCAGCTCTTTCGGCGTGGACGCTACCTCTAGGGGCACCCCCATGATCCGGGAGTAGGTCTTCAGCTGTTCAACGGCGCCGACACGGAACGTATCGATAGTCACCAGGGCTATCTTCGCTTTTCTTCCCACCGTATAGAGCGCGGCAAGCTTTGCAACGGTGGTGGTTTTACCGACACCGGTGGGGCCGACAAGAGCGACGATTCTCGGTCCGTTTTTTTTCAATTTGATGGGACCGCTGCACTTCACGGCACACTCAACGGCATCCTTCAATCTCTTACCGAGGTCTTCTACCGCATCTCCCTGATTTTCATTGGATTTAACCTGTTGAACAAGGGCAACGATTGCGGATTCGCCCACTCCTGCGTCATGAAGAGCGGCGGATATGCGGCTCAGGGGACCGGCGTCGGCTTCCCGTTTCAGCTCCTCAGCTGCCGCGACTGTCTCATTTGCGGGAAGCACCGCGGGAAAAGTCACGGGCGAAGACGTGTCGGAAGCGCCCATCACGGAAGCAACGAGCATCTTCTTCAAATCCTGCCGGGCCTCCGGGGAAAGTTCCGGCGCAGTGAAGTCGCGGACCGGGTCACTGCTTTCTTTTTCACTACCTGCCGGCGCCGGGCGTTCGGAAGTCACTTTCCTCCGGGGATCCTCCTGAATAGCCAGTGCGTCAACCCGTTCCCGAAGCTCTCTCAACTCACGGACCAGTGGTTCAAGCATCGATCTGCGGAACTCGTCCCGGGTCGTTTCTCCCTGATACGCCTCATCCGCTTCAGCCGGATACCTTCGCACCGGCTTGGAACCCACGGTGGCGACAACGCGGAAAACCGGCTTGCTGAACAGACCCAGAATTCCTTTCCGTTTCTCCTTGCGCGAAGAAATAATCATGGCATCGGGACCCAGTTCGGTCTTCACCATCTGCAGCGCTTCGGTCATGTTTCCTGCTTGAAAGGTTCTAGTTTGCATCTGCGGTCACCACTCCCAAAGATTGGATTTTTATATGCGGCGGAATTTCATTGTGAGACAACACGGCAAGGCTCGGCAGAAATCTCTCCGTCAGCTTCTTGACATGGCGCCTGACCGAGGGAGAGGCAAGGAGCACCGGATGGCTGCCCGTCTGGTTGAATTTCTCCATCGTTACCCGGATGGAAGAGAGGATTCGCTGGGCAAGCCCCGGCTCGATGGCCAGGTAGCCGCCTTGATCCGAGGGCTGCACCGATTCGGCGATAATCTCCTCGATCTGGCGGTCCAGGGTAAGGAGAGAAAGGACATCATCGTCCTGTTTGTACTGGTCAACGAGATAACGACCAAGTCCCTGCCTGACGAACTCGGTAAGGATGTCCGGATCCTTGGTAACACCGCCGTAATCGGCCAGAATCTCGAGAATGGTCCGCAGGTCGCGAATGGATACGTTTTCCTTCAGCAGATTGTGCACCACCTTGAGCACCGCGCCGAGACTCAGGGTCGCGGGCACCAGTTCGTCAACCACCTTCGGACAGCTTGCCGCAAGATTGTCCAGAAGCTGCTGCATCTCCTGCCTTCCCACCAGCTCATGGGCGTGCTTCTTGATTATCTCGCTGATGTGGGTAGCCATGATTGTCGTGGTATCCACGACCGTATAGCCGCAGATCTGCGCATGTTCCTTTTCCGTTGCCTTTATCCAGACCGCGGGCAGGCCGAACACCGGCTCGGTCGTTTTCGCTCCCGGAAGCTCTCCTGTCGCCGCACCCGAATCCATGGCGAGGAAGTTTCCCGTCATGTTGCCGCCCGCCACTTTCGCGCCCTTGATGATGATGGAATACTCATGGGGTTTCAGCTGAAGGTTGTCATGGATATGGATGGGCGGCACGATAAAGCCCATTTTCTGGGCAAAGCTTTTGCGCATCGAGCGAATCCGCTCCAGGAGCTCACCCTTCTGGGCCACGTCCACCTGCGGCACGAGTCCGTATCCAACCTCCAGTTCAAGCAGATCCACGGGGCGGATAGCGGAAATATGGTCCGCATGTTCATCAATCGCGCCCGTGGAAAGGACATCCGCATCATCCTCGACAATCTCGGCCTTCTCCCGCGCCATCCTGCCGATCAGATAGGCAACCCCGGAAAGCAGAAAGAAAGCGAAGTGGGGAAGTCCGGGGATGAGTCCGAAGATGAACAACACGCCCGAGGATACGTAGAAGGCCTTGGGATAGTTGAGGAACTGGCCGGTTATCTCATGGCCGAAGTTCTTCTCGTCAGCGGAACGGGTGACGATGATGCCTGCCGCCGTGGAGATGATCAGCGCCGGGACCTGCGCCACGAGCCCTTCGCCGATGGTAAGGAGAGTGTAGTTAGTAAGGGCGACGTCAAGGGCCATTCCCTTCTGCCAGACACCGATGACGAATCCGCCGACGATATTGGCCAGCATGATGAGAACCGCAGCAACCGCGTCCCCGCGCACGAACTTGCTGGCGCCGTCCATGGAGCCGTAGAATTCGGACTCCCTGGAGATCTTCAGGCGTCGCGCCCGGGCCTCCTTTTCGGTGATGCTCCCCGAGGAGAGGTCGGCGTCGATTGCCATCTGCTTGCCCGGCATGGCGTCAAGGGTGAAACGGGCAGCAACCTCGGCAACGCGTCCCGCGCCCTTGGTGATTACCACGAAGTTGATGATGACCAGGATGAGGAAGATAACCGCGCCCACCACGTAGTTGCCGCCGACCACGAACTGGCCGAAGGCCTTGATGACGGCGCCGGCAGCATCCACCCCCTCACTGCCGTGGAGGAGAATCAGCCGGGTCGATGCGATATTGAGCGAAAGCCGGAACAGGGTGGTTACAAGAAGGATCGAGGGGAAAACAGAGAAATCAAGCGGTTGCGTGGTATAGAGACCAACCAGCAAAATAGCGAGAGCGATGGTGATGTTTGCAGCCAGGAAAATGTCCAGAAGAAACGCGGGCAGCGGAATAATCATCAGGGCCAGGATGCCGATAAGGGCAATAGCCATGTAGATATCGGAGTTGTTCCGTGAGGATCGAAGCTCCAGAGTTTCCGTCGAAGGAGATGCCATCTAGTTTTCCCTTGTTATTTCATCAGGTTATTGCGTACGACACTATATTTGCAATCGATGTGCCATCTCCTGGCTATATTTCTGAAGATTTCGCGATTCACCTCCAGGCTGTTTCCGGCGGCCCGAAGACAGTCATGTCGCGGGTTTACGGTTCATCCGGAACAAGAAGTTCCGGACAGGGGACAGTATGCGAGAAGGTACAGCGCATCCCTGCGACAGGTTTTTGAAAAAGTATGAGTCAAGCTTTTGTCAAAAAAATGGCGACATCGGATTGGTTACCTGTGTCGCCGTTTCTCCGGAAACATTCCTGACTCATTTCATGTCTTCCCCTTGATCCCGTACACGTACGCCAGCACCTCCGCCACAGCCACGTAGAGAGATTCCGGAATTTCCTCCCCTTCCTTCACCTGCGCATAGAGCTCCCGCGCAAGAAAGCGGTTTTCCACGAGCATCACGCTGTTCTCCCGGGCCATGGCCTTGATGCGGAGAGCCAGGTGGTCCGCCCCTTTGGCGATGACTATCGGCGCCGCCATCTTTTGCCGCTCGTACTTCAGGGCGACAGCGAAGTGGGTCGGGTTGGTCACCACGACATCCGCCGTTGGAATTATCTGCCGGAGCCGACGGAACGCCTTTTCATAGCGCATCTGCCGTAGTTTGCCCTTCAAATGGGGATCGCCTTCACTGTCCTTGTTTTCCTGTTTCACCTCCTCTTTGGTCATCTTCAGATTCTCGATGAAGTTCCATTTAACGAAGGCAAGGTCCAGCACGGCAAGGATAATCATAACACCGCAGGTATGTATGACGATCTTGAAGGAAATATGACTGATAAAGGTGAATATCCCGCGGATATCGGTCTCGGTCAGATAGAGAATCGCCGGCATCTCGTCCCGGAGCACCCGGTAGGCTATGTAGCCCACGATGAGGATTTTCAGGATGGATTTGAATGCCTCGACAGCGGCTTCCTTATTCATGAGCCGCTTGAAGCCGGCGACGGGATTCAACTTGTCCAGTTTCAGGGAAAGCCGTTCGCTGGAGAAGGACACCCCTCCCTGGACCACGACGCTCACGATGCCGGCTATCATGACCAACACCATAAAGGGACCCAGAATTCCGCCGATGGAGAGGAACTGGGTTTCGAGCAGGTTTTGCGCCGTGGTCGGGGTTATCAGCACCTTGCCCGCCCCCCCCAGCAGCGCTCGGCAGCTCTCCTTGAGTGCGGAAAGCATGTAACCGCCAAGGGCGTACAGGGCGATTATCGAACAGAGGAGGGTCACGGTAGAGGTCATGTCGCGGCTCACGGGGGGCGAGCCTTTCCGTTTGGCCTCCTCCAGCTTTTTCCCTGTGGGCTGTTCAGTTTTTGAATGTTTATCCGCTTCCGCCATGCGTCACCTACGAGAGGAGTTTGAAGGCATTCCTGATCTGGAGAATCATCGCTCCGTAAGACATCTCCAGTGTGTGCAGGAATACCAGCAGTGAAAGCCCCAAAGCCAGAAAACCGATACCGATATTGAGCGGCATGCTGATCATAAATATGTTCATCTGGGGAAAGGAGCGCGCCATCACGCCCAGCACGACGGAGGTGGCCAACAGCGCCACCATCACCGGGGCAGCCAGCTTGACGCCCAGAACGAAAATCCCGGATGTGGTGGACACAAGAAAGGCAATCAGTTCTCCGCTCACGTGCCACCCCCCGATGGGAATAAGCGTATAGCTCTCCACCATGGCCCGGATAAATACGTGGTGTACTCCGAGGGTGAGAAACAGGAGCATTGCCAGCAGGCTCTGGAACAGCGACATGATTTGCTGCTGCCCCATGGCCGGATCAAACAGCGATGCCATGGAAAACCCTATCTGCATGCCGACGATCTGGCCGCAGAACTCGACCGCCCCGAATACGGACTTGGCGACGATACCGAGGGTGAATCCGATGAGCGCTTCGGCGACAACAATGAGAAAGAGGCTCGGGAAATCGGAAGGGAGCAATTGAGGGGTAAGCTTCAGCACCGGAAAACAGACCAGTGTCATCGCCAGAGTGAGGAGCACCCGGATATTCATGGGGACACGCTCGCCTCCGAACAACGGCAGTGAGTAAAAGATTCCGGCCACCCTTCCCAGCACGAGGGTAAAGAGAGTGAACTCGTTGAGGGAGAGAAAAGGGGGCAACTGGAACATGCTCAGTGTCTCAAGCTTGGTATGAGAGCAAATATCTCCCGCGTAAAATCGGACATATAGCTCATCATCCAGGGAAAGAAGATGATCATGGCAACCATCACCGCAACAATCTTCGGCACGAACGCAAGTGTCGCCTCATTGATGGAGGTCACTGCCTGAAAAATGCTGATAACGAGTCCAACCACCAGGCTGAAGATGAGAAGCGGGGCCGCCAGCATCAGGG
>CAYSPF010000002.1:46864-52567 GCA_964432775.1 uncultured Geobacter sp. | reverse complement strand
AGGATGAAGAGGAGTATCTTGAAGGGGAGAGAGATCATGACCGGCGGCAGCATCATCATACCCATGGACATGAGAACCGAAGCGACGACCATATCAACCACGAGGAACGGGATGTAAATCAGAAAGCCGATCTGGAAGGCGGTCTGCAGTTCGCTGATCATAAATGCCGGAATGATGGTAAGTGTCGGTATCTCGTCCCGGTTTTTCGGGCGCGGCATCTTGGAAAGACTCATGAAAAGGGCCAGGTCCTTTTCCCGCACCTGGGAGAGCATGAATTTCCTGAGAGGCGCCGCTGCCTTGTCGATGGCCTGTTCCTGAGTGATCTGACCGGACTTGTAGGGTTTGAATGCCTCCGTATTGATCTGCTGCCATACCGGGTTCATGATGTAAAAGGTGAGAAACAGGGCCAGGCCGATGACGATCTGGTTCGAGGGCGCCTGCTGGGTGCCGATGGCTCCGCGGAGAAAAGAAAGAACCACCACTACGCGGGTGAATGAGGTGGTCATGATCAGGAGCCCCGGTGCAAGGGAAAGGATCGTGATCAGAAAGAAGATCTGGAGAGTCGTTGAAACATCGCCGGGCTTGGATGCCTTACCGATACCGACACTCACGGTCGGGATGCCTGCCGGCTCCGCCCAGGCTGCAAGAGCCGTCAAAAGAATCGAAAAAAGGACCAGGGGTATGACAACCCACAGGATTTTTTTACTATTCACGTCCCTACCCCACCCTTCTTTCCAGCGAACCCAACCAGGCGCCCCGTTTCCCGATACATCCCAGCAGTGACCGCACCGCCTCCCACAGCGGTTTCGCGGGCTTGACGGAAGGCGTAAGATCTTCCACCACCTCGATACTTTCAATCATGTCGATCTGCTTGATGAGATTGACGCCTTCGCCGGTGGAGCCGAGAAGGAGATATTCTCCACCCACCTCTACCAGAATGAGAGATTTTTTCGGCCCCAGGAACCGGCTCTCCACGACGCGGACGTGTTTCGGAACCGACCTTTTCGTAAGTCCCCCCTTCTGAAAACGGGTCACCAGGTGACGTGCGACAAAGATCATGCCGACTACTACACCCAGAGAGGCAATCATCTGCAGGAAGCTGCCCACCACGCTGAACCCGGCGGCTCCTCCCTGCAACTCCGCGGCATGCGCGGCGCATGGAGCAAAAAGCAGAAAGGAAACCGGAAGAAATTTCATACTATCTTCTCCACCCTTTCAGCGGGGCTGATGATATCCACCAGACGCACGCCGAATTTCTCGTTCACCACAACGGCCTCCCCACGCGCAACCAGCTTCGAATTAACGAAGACGTCGAGGAGTTCTCCCGCCAGCTTGCCCAATTCAACCACGGCGCCCTGGTTCAGCTGGAGAAGGTCCTTGACGAGCAGCTTGGTGCGTCCCAACTCAACGGTGAGATGAAGGGGGATATCGAGGATTAGATCCAGGTTCTTTTTCTCCTGCAGCGGATCCTTCAGCTCGTTTCTTTCCTGACTTTCGCTCACGTGCATACCTCCTGAAATACCTGAATCGTTATTTTTCCCGGAAGACTTTATTGCTCGATAAAACCGGAAATCCGGATTGCCTTATTTCCCGCGTGTACACCAGGGGAGGCGGTGAATTTCTCTTTCCCCTGAACCTTGACGGTCAGTTCGCTCCGGCATTCCTTGTTCAGAACGATTGTATCGCCCTCGGACAGATTGAGCAGGTCGTTGAGCGTTATCCAGGAGTCCCCCAACTCCACCGTCAATTCCACCGGCGCCTCGACGAGCTCGGCCGAGAGGCGGGTGGACCACATGGGGTCGATGGCCATGATATCCAGCTGGGTTCCGGTTTTCAGCTTGTCACGAATAGGGTCGATGGTCATGTACGGAATGGCGAACTGCATGGCGCCGGTGAATTCCTCCACCTGGATCTCCAGCGACATGGTGATCACCTGATACTCGGGAGGCACGATGGTCACCAGCCTCGGATTCATCTCCATGCGCAGGAGACTCATCTTGGTCGGCTGGATGTGCGCCCATGATTTTTCCATATCAATCAGCACATCCTTGATTATCTTCTCCATAAGCCGCAGTTCGATGGAGGTGAACAAGCGGCTGTCGCTGTTGAGGCCCGGCGTGCCGGTCCCTCCCAGGATACTGTCAACCAGGGTGAATACCAGGTTGCTGTCCATGGTAATCAGGGCAGCGCCCTTGAGAGGTTCAATCTTGACAATTGCCATACACACCGGTGACGGCAGGGTCTTGAGGAAATCATCGAATTTGAAGGGACGCGCCCCCAGCTTTTTGATTTCCACGAGCCTGCGCAGCCTGTTGGATAGCGTCACCCGGTTATAGCGGATAAAGCTGTCGTAAATGACGTCCAGGTTCGGAACAAGCGCCTGGTGCTCATTCGTGAAAAGATCGTAGACGGAAACCTTATCACTGCCGACGGACAGTTCTTTCTCCGGCTCGATGCGGCCGTCAACGATGGCCGCCAACAGCGATTCTATCTCTTGTTTGGTGAGTATCTTTTCCACGTCGGCCTCGGAACGCTGCTATTATTGCACAACGAAATCGGTGAAGTAGACCTTCTGAACCTTGCCCGGAGGCATTATCTTGCCCATTGCCGAGAAGATCTCCTGGCGAAGCTGGTTTTTACCCTGCTGGTCGCGAACATCGAGCAGGGTTTTCGCGCTCAGGAGAACGAGTATCGCATCGCGGAGTTGCGCCTTGCGGGCCGTCAGTTCAGCCTTTGTTGCCTCTCCCCCGGAGATTTCCAGCTCCACCTTGACTCGCAGGTAACGCAGGTCCTGCCCGTCGTAAATGTTAACGATGAAGGGTTCAAGTTCAAAAGTGACGGGGACGTTTTCCTTCTCTGTCTTGGCAGTCACCTTTTTATCATGGCCACCCTGGGTAAAGAGGAAGAAGGCGGCAGTTCCACCTGCCGCAAGGAGCACGGCTGCACTGATGATAATAATTATCTTCAATCTGCTTTTTCCCTTTTCCGGCGCCTTTTCCTGTGTCTGCTCGTCCTTGGAAGCCATCAAAAAAACCTCCTTCATGCTTGAATATCGGTACTTTTCAGAACTCATGACGTCAAATGCAACCTTAGTGCCGGTTCTTTTCACGAGCGACGGGCAGAGGTAGTCGCGGCTGAAGGTATCGCGGGATTACCGGGAGCGATCTCCCCCGACACCCCGAGTAGTAGAAGAGAAATGCCGGGGGATCCGGCTTTGTTCTCCCGGAGGAAGAGCCGCATCATGAAATCTGAAGATACATCGCGGTAACAGGGCAGGATAATGACGGAGACAAAACGGGCGACACCGTATTCGGCGCGCCCGTCGTAAAAACAAAAATGAAAAGCCAAGATTTTGACAGGCGGCGGAAACCCGATAATACATAGGTTTCATTGCCGGTAAACCCATACAGGTTTCCTTGAAAAAAAGAACCCCCGCAAAGCGGGGGAGTCGCAAAGCGGGGGCGTGCGATTGCAGACCCCTCAAAGGCGCCTAACAGCAATCGCGGTAAAGGCAAAACCGAAAGGATATTACTTTTCAGCTGCAGTCAAAACACTCTTGTAATGGGAAACATGCTTAGGCCGCTGGAACATGAAGGCAACCACGAAACCGGCAATGAGCAGGCCGGCTGCCGTATAGAGAGCCTGCTGCTTGTCGAATTTGGCGAACGCCAGACCCCCTGCAACACCGGCAGCACCCCAGGCGGTGAGCACGAAACCGTAAACCTTGCCGATGTAGGTCGGGCCGAAAGAGTCTGCTGCAAAGGCCGGCATGACGGCAAAACCGCCGCCGAGGCAGGCCAGGAGGTAACAGGCGATGACGGTAAATATCATCGGGTCGCTAACCTGCGGCAGGTAGAAGTAGAGGGCCGCCTGTGTTGCAAACATGGTCAGGAAGACATTCTTCCGGCCAATCTTGTCGGATACGGCTGCCCAGAAAAGTCGGCCGAGACCGTTGAAGATGGAAGCCGTTGCCAGCACGGCGCCGCCGGCAATGGCCAACTGCTTTTCGTCGGAAATTCCCTGGGCAGCCTTGATTACGTCCTGGGCCATGGGGGAAAGCTTGGAGAGGAGGCCCATACCCGCGCTTATGTTCAGGAACAGCATGCCCCATATCATGTACCACTGGGGAGTCTTTTTCGCCTCTGCCCAACTGAAGGAATCCGCGGCGGAAACAGTCTTGGCGGACGGTGTAAAGCCGTCGGGAAGCCAGCCGGCCGGAGGATTGCGAAGAATCATGGCTGCCAGGACGTTGACGATCAGATAGACGACGCCGAGAACAAAGAATGCATTGGCAACGCCCATGTTGTTGATCAAGCCGGGAACGATCTTGCCGATGAAGAAGGCGCCCAGACCGAAGCCCATAACGGACATTCCGGTGATGAGACCGCGTCGGTCGGGGAACCAGCGAATCAGGGTCGCGATGGGCACGACATAGGCAAGGCCGTTACCTGCGCCGCCGATCACGCCGTACCCGATATAGAGCAGCCAGATGTTGCCTGCGTTGAGTGCTACGCCGCCGAGAATGACGCCTATGCCGTACAGGATGACCCCGAGGGTGGCCACGAACTTCGGCCCCTTCTTGTCAACCAGTATCCCGCCGAAGGCGGCGGAAAGGCCGATCATGCCGATGATGATCATGAAGACGACTGCTACGGATGCTTTGTCCCACCCGTACGGCAACTGGGTAATCGGCTTCACGAACACAGACCAGGCATACACAGTGCCGAGTATAGTCATCATGATTACACCCGACATAGCGATGAGCCACCTCTTTGACATCAAATTCTCGCTGCTCATATTCACTCCTCCTATAAAGAATTTTAGCTACACTATAATTTACTGACAAGAAAGTCAACGCATAAACAAAACATCAATAAAAAAAAGCCCTAAACATTCTATGGTTAGGGCTTTAACGATACATTAAATACTGATAGTTAATTACCTCTTCAGATTGAGAACCTCCTGGGTCATCTCGTCGGTGGTGGTGATGGTTTTGGAGTTTGCCGAATAGGCGCGCTGGGTGATGATCATCTTCACGAACTGGCTGGCGAGGTCAACATTGCTTAATTCGAGAGAGTTGGAGAATATTCTCTCGGTAGCGCCATCCGGGGCAGCTATGCTCGTATCGGCGATACCCGTGTTAGCGCCGGCCATAAAGAGGGTTCCACCGACCTTGTCCATCGCTCCGGTGTTTGGAATCAGCGCGACCCCGATCTTGCTGGCGTACGTCTGCTGCGCGCCGGTATTGTCGAGGTAGGTGATGGTGCCGTCACTGCCAATCTTTGTTACCTTGCCGAAGGTGGCCGTGTCGAACTGGATGGGAGTCCGCGCCTCGTCCAGCACCCGGTAGCCGTCAGGGTTGATGAGATAACCGTCACTATCGGTCCGGAAGGCGCCTGCCCTGGTATAGTACGATGCGGTCGCCGCCTGTGCGCCGGTTGCAGTGGGAGCTCCCAGTGCAAAAAAGCTGGACCCTTGAAGGGCCAGATCAGTTGCCACCTCGGTGGTCTCGAAAGACGACTGGCCGAACACATTGTCAACCTTCTGGATCTGCGTGCCGCGGCCCACCTGGGAGTTGTTGCCCATGTTGGCCGACAGCATATCGGAAAAGAGCGTACGGGCATACTTGAAACCGACCGTATTCACGTTGGCAATATTATTGCCGATTACGTTCATGGATTCACCGTTGTTGACAAGACCGCT
>CAYSPF010000002.1:20811-46764 GCA_964432775.1 uncultured Geobacter sp. | reverse complement strand
ACTACCGTCCGGTTCTTTACGCTTACCACGAGCGCCGCGTCTCCCAGCAGTACAAGAGAGTCCTTGCCGCCTTTTTTCGCCACGCTCTCGACCGCGCCTTCCAGCTTCTCCATATCGGTCGGACTCAGCGAGATCCCCCTCGATTTGAGTCTTTCCTGTGCGTGACTGGAAAACGTTATCCCCTGCGCCGGAAGCTTCTCGTCGAGCACCCGCGCGAAAGTCGAGTCTCCACCCGCCGACGTACCCGGTTTAGGCTGCGTCGGAGTCCGCGAGGTGTTTACCTGAACCGGATTCGGGAAATAGACCGTGTCAACCATGTCAGCTTCCTCCGTTGACGCTCAGGAGACTGCTGAAGGGGATCTCCAGTCCGCCCACCTTCAGAACCGGTGACGACCCGGCAAAACTGACACCGTCGACCTTCCCGCCGGTCCTCGAATCGCAGGTGAACGTGCTTCCGGACGAATCCACTCCCTTCACCGCAAAGGTGTATGTCCCGGACGGAAGCGCCGTCCCCGCGTTGTTCTTGCCGTCCCACACCAGGGAGGCAGTGCCCGCGGCCGTCTGTCCCTGTGTCAGTGTTCTGACGGTCGAACCGTTTGAATCCTTGATATCCACAACAACCTGTTCCGCGGTTTTCGGAACGACATAGGAAATCTTCGCCTCTCCGCCGGAAGTCAGGGCAACCTCGGAACCGGAGGCGGTCACTTCCTGTCCGATATAGGAAACTGCCGACATGGCCGAGGAGTCGTTCATCATGCTGATAAGCTTCTCCAGGTTGCTGTTGGTGTTGTACGCCTGTTCCACCTGGGTAAGCTGTGCCAGCTGTCCGATAAACTGGGTTCCGTCCATGGGATTCATCGGGTCCTGGTTCTTCAGCTGGGTTACGAACAGGGTGAGAAAGTCATCCTTGTTCATGCCCATTGTCTGCTTCATGGCCGCTGATGCGCTGGTTGTGGTAGTACTTGTTACCGCGTCAATCATTGTTCCACCTCTCTTTCTTGTCAGAACCTCATATCCACCAGTGTGTTCTGCCGTGCGTCACCGAAGGCAAGCGTCTTCCCCCCCGGATCCTCCGGGTAGTATGCCGCGTCCGGGTAGTACGTGTCGTCGAAATGGGGTTGCGCTGCATGTCGACCTTCCCGGAATGACTGGTTTGAGCTCTGACCGTTGCCGTTCATCACGTCGAACCTTTCCATGGCGATATTCTGCCGTGACAGTGTTTCTTTCAGCTGGTCGAGATTCTGGACCAGCGCCTCTCTCACCACCGGATTCTGGGCGGTGATTTCCACGCTTACTTTCGAGTCCTGCATGCGAAGATGTATTTGCAGGTCGCCCAGTTCACGCGGATTCAGCTTCAGGGTTATCTGACCATTACCGTTCCCCGCTTCCGGGGCTGCAAGTTTTTCCCGCACCTGCGACAGGATGCTTTCGTGGAGCTCGGTTCGCTCCAAAGTCGGCCGGATTTCTTCCGTCCGCCCCCGTAATGCCGTTTCAAAGCTTCCGGGTGCTGAGATTGGCGCGAAAAGCTGACGATTCTCTTTTCCTTCACCAGCGTTCTGCTGTGAAGCGCCCTCCCCCGATGAGACAGAAATATTTGTCGGGGAAGCCCCCTGGTCCGCTTCGGAGAGAAGAATCTCCGAAACCGGTTGGTTGCCCTCATTCGTTTCTCGGGCAGATTTTGCTTCAACTTCTCTTCCCTGTCCTGTCACTGCCTTCATTTCCGCATGGAAGGGAGATGCGCCCATCCGTATCGTCTGAGCGGGATTTGCTACGGTGACTCCGCTGGGTACCTGCCGGAGGATGGTTTCCCCTTTCACTGCATTCAGTACTTCCTTATTCTCCCTGTCGGCGCCTGCGTCCCGGTCAATGTTCCGCACCGCCCCATTCTGTGCCATGAGCGGAGCAGGAACGACTTGGGATTCAGCACCTTTCTTGTTGGCGCCGATATCCCCGGGGGTAGCGGTATTCGCCTCCGAACTCACATCGCCGGTTTTCATGAAAGTCACGGCATCCGATGTTTTCAGGTCAACCACAGCCTTACCGAATGGTAAGGAATCGACTACGCCTTCCCGAAGAACAGAGTATGCTGCACTTTCATTTCCGATACCGGCCTCGGCCGACGCAAAAGCCGACTGAGCCGGGACCTGGAACACGACATCCGGAATGATTGTCCGATTCCCCGCCGTACCCCTCGGAGTCACGATAGATTCCGGAGTTATGACGGGAATTACCGCCGTCCCGTTTTCCGCGAAAAAGCCTTCCGATTTCTCTTCATCCAAAGAAATCGAAATTTCGCCGGAATCGGTTTTATCCGGCGAGTCAACCATTACTTCCAGTTTTTTCAACGCGCCCAATTCCGAATTGACGCTTTTCACCTCCCCTTCCGTCTGAACGGTCGGGGCATCACCCTTCTTTTCCAGGTTTTTTCCTTGTGCAGAGTCCTTACGCTCAAGAGTTTTTACGGTTTTCCCCCGAGACGGTACCAGCAACTGCGTTACCGTGAACCCGGCTTCGGAAGCCGATGCGGTTGCAGACTCTTCAGCTGCCCCCGCCACGGCGCCTTCAGTGCCGGCAGGCTCTCCGGACGGTGACAGGACGGGTATCCGTCCTGCCACCGGCAGAGCGGGAATATCCGATAAGGAAATCGCCTGCACGGTTGACAGCTGAAGACCCGGTTCCACCGACGCCTTTTCGGCTGGACCGGCAGTTGCCGTTGCCCGGGCAAACATCTGCTCGAAGATGGGAGAAGCGGTTACGTCACCCGTCTGCCCGGTGATTGAAGCGGCGATTTTTCCGGAAACGAGCGTTCCCGGGTTTTGCACTATCTGTACTGCTTCCATAGATTTTCACCTCCTTTCTTTTGTGCGTTCTTTCCGGCGCACATCGCGCCGAAACCACTCTATGAGAAAGAAATGTATCCGGTTCAGTTTTCCTTGAGCGACTGGCGAGTCCATTTCAGCACCCTGGCCTGGTTCAGGTACGGGATGAGCTTTGCTGCCCTCTTCTGGTCCATCTGGTTAAGCATCTCGAGGGCAATGTCCTCGTCAAGTTTGTCGATGAGCACCGCCGCCTCCTCGGGCCGCAGCGACTTGTATACCTTCAGCATCTTTTTGTATCGTCCTGAATCTTCGGCTTTTTTCCGTGCAAGGGGGGCTTCGAGTCCTTTTCTGGCTGCTTCCAGTTCCTTTATCCGGGAATCAAGGGACTGTTCCAGCTTTTTCATCTCCTGTTCCTTCAGGGCGAGTGCCGCCTCCCTTTCCATGAGGCTGTTTCCGTCGGACATGGGCACCGCGCCCGGTGGTTTCGCGGCCCGCTGAGAAACAGCCCCCGGCCTCGTCCCCGTGCGGGAGCTTCCCGCGGGAGCCAGGTTCTGTGCCTGCAGACGGTTGCGCAGACCGTCGGAACTCGGACAGAGCAACGTCAGAAGCACTACGGAAAATACTATCCCGAAGCGACGGCGCATGCGGCTCATGACAGGTTTCCCCTTCTCTGGAGAGCAATCTCGTCAAGAAAGGACTGCTCCTTGAGAGCGATTTCTTTATCGTAGGCCAGTATCCTTTTCTGCTTGAGCTGTTCCATGATTTTCTTTTCCGTTGCTGCTTCGATCAGGTGATCGTTTTTCTCGACCACTTTCTGATCGAGATCCGTGACCTGTTCCCGCTGCTGAAGGATATCGACCTTCTTCTTCCGAAAGAAATCGGCATAGAGCTGCATCTCATAGGCGCAGATCCCTTCGATCTGTTTGCTCATATACTCGAGATTCAACTTCTCCATGGCTTCTTCCTCGCGACGGAGGCGATCTTCGGCCAGTTCATGCTCCCGTTTGGCAAGCGCCAGTTCCATCTTGCGGATTTTCTCCGTTTCCCTTCGGAAATGGAGAACCCTTTCGAGACTAAAAACATTACGTCGCATGGTTCCTCCCTCACGGATGTCGCTCGAAGCGAAGCATCCCGCTTCTAGTCGCTGCAGATATCCCGCAATACTTCAATCGATTGCTCAAAGCCGACATTTTCCTGGATATCCTGGCGTACATAGCCGAATATCCTGTCAATCTTGCTCACGGCCAGGTCAATCTTCGGGTTGCTCCCCTGGCGGTAGGCGCCGATATTGATCAGGTCTTCCGCCTGTAGATAGGTGGCGAGCATTTCTTTGTATTTGCCGGCGAACCGGCGATGTTCGCCATCAGTAACGTCGTTCATCACCCTGCTTGCGCTGGCCGTGATATCGATGGGCGGATAGATGTTCTTCGCCGCAAGTCCCCGGGAAAGGACGATATGGCCGTCAAGGATGCTGCGCATGGAGTCGCAGACCGGCTCGTTGAAATCGTCCCCCTCCACCAGTACCGTGTAGAGTCCGGTAATACTGCCGTTTATGAAATTCCCCGTCCTTTCCAGGAGCTTCGGCAGGGCGGCGAACACGGATGGTGTATACCCTTTCGTGGTGGGAGGCTCCCCGATGGCAAGCCCCACCTCCCGCATGGCCATGGCGAAACGCGTGGCCGAGTCCATCATCAGCAGCACACGCAGCCCCTGGGCCTGAAAGTATTCGGCGATGGTGGTAGCGATGTAGGCGCCGCGCATCCTCACCAGGGGAGGCTGGTCGGAGGTTGCCACCACAACGATGGATTTCCTGAGTCCTTCCTCGCGGAGGTCCTTCTCGATGAACTCGCGCAACTCACGTCCCCGTTCACCGATGAGCGCGATGACATTCACGTCTGCCTCGGTATAGCGGGCTATCATGCCGAGAAGTGTGGATTTTCCAACGCCCGAACCCGCCATGATGCCGACCCGCTGCCCTTCGCCGCATGTCAGAAGGCCGTTGATGGCGCGGATTCCCAGATCAAGCGGCCGACGGATCGGCTCGCGCTTCATGGGATTCACCGGCTGTGCGTAAATTGGACATTCATCCTGGATAAGGAGCGGCCCCTTGTCGTCGATGGGCGCCCCGAGGCCGTCTATCACACGGCCGAGGAGCGCGGGACCGACACAGAGTGACGCTGCCTCTTTTTTTACCGCGATAAGACTGCCGAGTCCGACTCCGCGCAGCTCTCCCAGAGGCATCAGGAGAGTCTTGTTGTCACGGAAACCTACCACTTCCGCCGGTATCGGCTCCCCTCCCCGCGGGTATATCTCGCACAGCGCGCCGACCGCGGCGCCAGGGCAGTATCCCTCGATGACCAGACCCACTACCTGGGTGACTTTTCCGTGAAAGCGGATCGGTCTGCTGCTTTCGATGGCGGGATGATAGCGTCCCAGATCAATTCTCTTCGTAAGCATGATGATCCCTTTCCAATACGATTGTCTGGGGCAGACCCGGGGAGTTCTTCTTCTCTTCCATGAGTCTCCTGAAGATCTCATCCAACTGGGCATCGGTTCGGGCGTCAATCTCACCCATGGCCGTATCCACGATGCAGCCTCCCGGCGTAACCGAGTCGTCGGACTTCAGGTCGAGCAGCCTGTCGTCATTGAATCCGTTCAGGTAGAGATTCTTGTGCGCGGCGACCAGCCGGTGATCCTCGGGATTGAGGCGAATGACAATCTCCTCGCGCTCCGAAGCGCTGTTCACCGCCGCCGCAACTATCTTGGCCAGGATCAGCCGATCGGTGGCTATCTCCTGCTGGATCACCTTTCGGGCAACCATGATGGCGAGCTTCAGAAGGTCTTCCTCTGCCTCCCGCAAAACCTGCTCCCGCAATCCGCTCAGTTCGTCCACTGCCTCGCGCAGTGCCCTGAAGACGTTTGCAAGTCCCTTTTCCGCCTGACGTTTCCCTTCTTCAAATCCCTTGTCAAAGCCCTCCTGAACACGCTGAAACACCTCTTCCTCGGAGATTCCGGGGGGATCTTCCCGCACCTGGATGGAACCTCCCTCGTCCGACCCATCTTCCGCCGTCTCTGCTCCCGCGCCCCGGACCGAATCCGCGGGAGCGTCACCGAAAAGGGTTCCCAGAAGGGGAACAAAACCGAGCGCAGGATTTCCGTCGGAAGAAAGCTCGGAACGATCTGCTGATCCGAAGCGATACGGTACGATACCGGCCATGGCGGAGATATCACGCCTGATGATGTTAGACGAGGACATCGTCTCCTCCCCGGCCCGCAATGACAAGTTGGCCTTCCTCCTCCAGTCTCCGGACTATCTTGATGATCTCCGACTGGGCTTTCTCTACGTCGGAAAGCCTGACCGGACCCATGACTTCAAGGTCTTCTTTAATCATCTCTCCCGCGCGGCTGGAAATATTGCGGAAGATCTTTTCCTTCAACTCGTCCGTGGCTGCCTTCAGGGCAAGGGTCAGGGTATCGTTGCTCACCTCGCGCATGATTGCCTGGATGCCGCGATCATCAAGGTGAACGAAGTCCTCGAAGGTAAACAGGTGCTTGCGGATCACCTCGGCAAGGGGAGGTTTGAGCACATCCAGCTTGTCCAGTATCTGCTTCTCCCGGCTCCTGTCGAAATGATTGAACATATCAACTACCTTCTCCACGCCGCCCACCTTGAATCTCTGGACACCGCCCGCCGCGGAGAGCTCACGGCGCATAACGTCCTCAATCTCGGAGATGATTTCCGGAGATACCTGGTCCACGTCGGCGATGCGCATCACCACTTCCGCCTGCAGTTCCTGGGGAAGGTAGCCGATGATCTCGCAGGTATGCTTCGCCTTCAGTTTCGCGAGAATGACGGCGATGGTCTGGGGATGCTCCTGGGACAGAAAATTGGCAATAGTCTTGGAATCCATATTGGCGAGCATGTCCGTCATGTCGCCGTAGTTCGCCACGCTCAGTTCCTTGAGCAGTATTTCCGCCTTTGCCGGGCCGAGGGCCTTTTCCAGGATTTTCCGAACGAACTCTTCGCCTTGGGAAAACATGCCGGTTTCCGGGTCCGTGATGTCAACGTACTCATTGACAACTTCCTGAATGGAATTTCTGGTCACATGTCCGAGGCACGCCATGCTCTGGCTTATCCTCTTTATCTCAATGTCCTCCATATGCTCGAAGACCTTGCTTGTGGCCTCCGGTCCCAGGTAGAGGAGAAGTATCGCTGCTTTATCGGTTCCGTTCATTTCCAACCCCATCCATACTCAAGCATTTCCGATTTCAAAGTTTTGACAGAAGACCGCACGGCTGTCCTAATCCCGCTGTTGAAGCCAGTTCTGAAGTATCTGCGCCGCCTGATAGGGATCCTGCTTTACCTTCTCGATCAAATCCATCTGTGTCTGGGTATGCATCGCAAGGGCAAGCTTCTGCTGATTCATCAGCTGCTCCTCACTCTGCTCGAGCGGAACAAATGTTTCGTTGTACTGTCCCTTCGCGCTTCGAAGCACGTTGAGAAGGGGCCTGACGACCAGGAACAGGAGCGCCAGGAAACCGAAACCGATCAGTCCGTTTTTCAGTATCGACAGGAAGATGGGGGCATTCCACCATCCCCCGGATCCGCTGTCCTCCACTTGCGACGCATCCTGGAACGGTATATTCGCAACGGTAACCTGGTCGCCCCGTTCCGTATTGAAACCGACGGCGCTCTTGACGAGAGATTCTATCTTCTGCAGTTCATCGGCGCTTCGCGGAACATATTTCGGCTTCGCTGCGCCGGTTGCGCCGGGTGTGCCTTCGGTTTTTCCATCCACCAGAATCGCCACCGATATCTTTGACAGGGTTCCCACCGGTTCGATGATGCGCGCGGTGGAACGGCTGATCTCGTAATTCATCGTTTCGTCGCTCTTCGAACCCAGGCCTTGGGGAGAGGCGGCAGGCGCGGGAGTCGTTTTACCTGTGTTACTCTGCACACCGGGAATCCCCGAAGAGGTGCTCGACGAGCCGTTCTTTTCTTCGGTACGCTGTTCGCTTCGGACCGCGCTTGCCTCGGGGTCGTAGCGCTCCTCGAATTTCTCCACCTGCTTGAAGTCGAAGAGGGCATTCACCTTGGCCACGGATTTTCCGGTTCCCACTGCCTTGTCAAGAAGCCCCTGAAGGCGCTCTTCAACCGTTTTCTCATAGGAACGCTGCATATCCAGCATGGCCGAGGACATCTTCCCCGCCGGATCGGTGCTTCCGGTCCTGCTCAGTATCTTTCCCCTGCTGTCCAGGACGGTTACTTTTTCCGGGTCCATTCCCTCTATGGAGGAAGAGACCAGGTGGATTACGCCCTGCACCTCGTTCTCCCTGAGCGACCGGCCCGACTTCATCTTCAGCACTACAGAGGCCGTCGGTGTCTTCTCTTCCTCCTTGAAGAGTGACTTTTCCGGGATAGCCAGGTGAACGCGGGCCTGCTCAACTCCCGCAAGCTGGGAGATGGTCCGTGACAGTTCTCCCTGCAATGCCCGCTGGTAATTGAGCTTCTGCACAAACTCGGTAACGCCGAAATTCTTCCTGTCGAAGATCTCGAAGCCGACCCCTCCTCCCTGGGGAAGTCCCTCGGAGGCCAGGGAGAGACGCAGGTCGTATACCTTGTCGGCGGGCACGAGAATCGCTTTACCGTCACCCTCGATGCGATAGGGAATCTTCTGTTCCTTCAGTTTCTTGACAATCTCGCCGGCATCTTCACCTGTCAGATTGGCGAACAGGGGCCGGTAGTCGGTCTTGTTTGCGACCATGATCAGAGACGCGAAAAGAATGATCGAAAGTCCGACCACTCCTCCTACGACCAACCGTTTCGACATGCTGAGGGCGAGAAACGGTGAAATGATTCTTTTCAGTGCTTCCGGCATTGCGACTCCCGATGATTAAGTACAAGGTTCACTATTGGCGCGACTCCGGCCGACACTCCGGTCGGAGACTCAAAAAAGGCTACACCTGCATCCTCATGATTTCGTGATAGGCTTCGATGGCCTTGTTGCGCACCTGGGTGAGGAATTGGAAGGAAATGCTCGATTTTTCCATGGCGATCATCACCTCGTGGAGGTTTTTCGACTCTCCGGTGGCAAGCATTTCAACGGCCTTGTCCGCCTTGCCCTGCAGTTCGCTTACCTTACCCACCAGGTCTCCGAAAACCTGGGTAAACCCTTCAGTCGCACTCGCCGTTTTTGTCCCGGCCCCGCTCTCCTTCGGGAATGGGCGGGAGATGCCGGAAACACCCATAGAATTGTCAACTCCCTTGATAATCATCTGCTCCTCCTGCGTTCAGCTATTCTCCATCTGGTATCCGCACGAACTAGCGGCCAAGTTCCAGAGTCTTCAAGGCCATGGATTTCGCCGCCTGGGCAGCGGTAATGTTGGCCTCGTAGGCGCGGGTCGCGACGATCATGTCGGCCATTTCTTCCATCACATTTACATTCGGCATTGCCACATACCCCTTTGCGTCCGCATCGGGATGATTCGGGTCATACTGGAGCCTGGGGGGAGACGTGTCTTCCACTATCTGCGTAACCTCAACCCCGCTCGGCGCCGCGGCGCCGATGCGGCTCAGGGTCGCGCCAAACGAGAGAGATGTCTGCTGGACGCCGAACACGGCATCCTTTCGTTTGTAGGGCCCACCGTCGGCGGTCCTGGTGGAATTTGCATTTGCCAGGTTGCCGGAAATGAGGTTCATCCTGGTTCTTTCTGCTGCAAGCGCCGACGCGCTGATATCCATTGAGGAAAAGAAATCCATCTGGCGCCTCCTTTACGGTTTAAGAGCTTCTTTGATTCCCTCGAATTTCTTTGCCAGAATCTGGATGGAAGCATTGAAGAGAATCTGATTTTCCGCCAATTTTCCCATTTCGACCTCCATATCAACGCCGTTCCCGTCACCGCTCATACTTCTTGAGGCTCTTTCCTCGACAACTCCCTGAACTTCATCAACCTTGCCGGCCGTTCCCTTCAGGGGGATGTGACGCGGATGGCTCATCGCCGATCCCTCGGCGCCCTGCTGCTTTTTCTTTACGGTTTCCTGCAGCTCTTTCTCAAAAGAAAAGGACTTGGGAGTGTAATTCGGCGTCTCCATATTGGCGATATTGCCGGCTATGTACTCGTGACGCTTTGCTCTCATGTCCAGATTTTTGGCAAGCAGATTGATCGTTTTCCCGAACATTTCGTCGATTGACATGGAATGCTCCTTGTTTTCCCTGGTATCAGAGTATGAGCAAAACCCGTACCATCAAGATTATCAATACATTTCAGTATGTTACATGCAGCGCTTCTCGCCTCTCCGGCTTGCAGGGGAAGTTTTTTTTGACGAAAGACATTATTTTGACGTGCCTCCCGGTCCCCATTTTTCACTCCATTGCATGTCTGCGAGGGCCTGCGAGGCCATTCTTGTCCATACGGGATCTTTTCCTTCCCTGATGAGCTGTTCCCACCGGGAACGCGCTTCCCCTCGCCTGCCTTCACGTCTCGACAGGTCACCCATTTTGTAAAGAAACATCTCCCGCTGCTCCCCTTGGCACGTCTCATATCCGGCGCGGTACATTTCCATGGCGCCGACCGCATCCTTGCGCGCAAGCATGGCTGATGCCGCTACCATCCGTGCGTCCGCGGCCAGGAAAGATCCGGCCCCGTTCCGGCCGGCTGCGAGAAATCTGATCATGGCTCTCTCCGCCCGTGCCGGATCGCCGACACTCGCGCAGGCTTTTCCGAAGTAATAATAGCTTTCCGGGAACAGCGCGGTACCATTCCCGCTCAGGAGCGGCGAAAGGGTCGAAAAAACCGCATGCATGTCCCGATTACGGAACTGAATGCCGGCAAGACGCTCACGAACCGTTCCGCTCCTGCCGTCGCTACCGAATCGAGCCAGGAAAATCTTTCCGGCCGCCTCGGCTCGTGCCGGGTCTCCCAGTTCCAGGGATGCGTCAAAGATGCGATAGTAGAGAAACGGAGCGCTCGCCGCCGACCATTCGGTCTCCACGAGCAGACAGAACAGATCGAGCTCTTCCCTGATCATTCCGAGTTTTCTGAAACATTCGTCAATACGGGAAATAAAACCCTGCTCCGCGGTACACCGCGCCAGATACTCCCGATTGTCGAGAGCAAGCCGTGCAAGGCCCCGGCAATCACCCGCCCGATCAAGCTCGCGGTACAGCAGCACCAGCAGATCTTCGCGCATTGTTCTCGCCACATTCATGAATACGCCGGCGGGGTACTTTTTCTCATAGGCGGCGACAGCTGCCACCGCGTCGGCAACAGACCCGTACATTGCTTCCAGCAGGGTCCCTTTGAATAATGCCTCCTCTTTCAGAATCGGATCGCTCACTGTACCGGCAATCTTCAGGTATTCTCCTGAAAGCCCCCGGTATGTATCAGCGGAAACCTGAAAAAATCTGCGGTCCGCAAGCCGGAGAGAGGAAAGGGGTGCGCCCCGCGTCGACGGAAACTGCTCGGCTACGGTCCGGTACAACGCCAGCGCTTCCATGCCCTTGCCGCTCCGCGTCATAACATCCGCCATACGTACCAGCAGCAGAGGACCGTATTTCGTGTCCGCCATACCCACGGTCAGCCGTTCGAGCATTCTGCGTCCGGCAGCGAATTCACCGTTGCGTACCAGAGTATCGGCATAGGAGAAGACAATGGACGGGCTCTGGACCATAAACTCGGGTTGGAGGCGCTCACCTTCGCGGAACCACCGCAGAGCGGATTCGAACTTCTGCAGGAGATACTGGGCTTCACCGAGCCGGTAGGAGGCAATGGCCCTCATCAGGTTTCCCTGATTGACGAAGGTGGTGAATATCTCCTCCGCCTCTGCGCCCCGTTCGCGGTACAGAGCATCTTCTCCCCGCGCAAAGAGTTTGGCGTCGGCAGGGGCAAGAAGTTTGCGGATCAGGGTGCCCGGGGTAGGAAAGAAGGGAAGGTCCGACGTATGCGACGGTTCGAATTCATGAACCAGCGCGCCGGCGCCGCTCCAGATACGCTCGCGGCCCGGCGGCATGGATGCTGCGCCGTTTCGCTGAAGCGCCTCCCCCACATCCAGGGTCACCACATTCGGCAGGATCGAATCGAGAATACGGATTCCGGGAGATTTTTCCTTGAGAGAGAAGCGTAACCTCAGCCTGTCGCCGCGATCGGAGAGAGAGACATCGGAAACCCTGGCATCGGAGAAGGAACGATACTTTTTCAATACGGCGCCGGCCGTTTCATGGAAGGTCAGCTGGACGCGCCGGTCGGGAAGATATGTCAGGGTATAGCGAGGTGTGCGATGGAAAACGAAGAGAAAACGGGTGAAGTGTTCCTTGGAACGCACCTCCATCCGTTTCAGACGGTTTGGCGGTTCGCTCCCCAGAACGTTTCCACAGAAGAGAATCACGAGCAAAGCCGTCAAGAGTATGCGCGGGAGCACCGTCAGAGCGAAACGCTTCCTGCTCCAGTTACCGTTGAACGACTTTCGTTGCACTCCGACTGCCCTCCCCTTGCATATATGCGATACCGCCTGCAAGGGTACGGGGCAAAAGTCGTGCCATGTATCAATACTAATTATTGCTGTGTTTTCGATGTGTTACAAAAATTTCGGGGGAGGATCGTGACACAACTAGTCAAAGAAGTGTTGCCTGGGGAAGGACGTTATTTTGACACCATGTCAGGCGGCGTCCAGAAACTTGGCCAGTTTGCCGAGAAGCTCGCTTTCCTCGTAGGGCTTGATCATGATATCCCGAGCGCCGTTCTGTACCGCCCTGAGGACATCGGTTCTTGTCCATTGAAGCGCAGACATGATGATGGGAAGTTGGGGATTTCGGGACAGGTCACGAAGCCTCGCACAGAGGGAGAGTTCCCAGTCCTCGGCCTTTGCCGTTCCGAGAACGACCGCATGGATTCCCTCCTCCTGGAAAAACTGATATAAATCTTCACCCAGGTGGGCCGTAATAGCAGTGAAACCACGCCCTGTGAGCAAAACTTTCAGCTTTTCCCGAACCTTTGGGTCATCCTCCAGAACCAGAACCGTTCGAACTCCCGCGGAGTGAACCGACGTGTGTTCTTCCTCATCCGAATCAGAAGGAAACAGCTTTCGCAGGGACTCAGCCTGGTCATGGGGAATGTCGGCGCCGATACTTTCCGCATCCGCCGTAATCTCGGGGGGATCGAAGAGGTCGGCGAGAGGAAAGGGAACCAGGATATCAAACCGATTCAGCTCTTCCCCTCCAAGCTTTATCTGGGCCTTGTAGACGAGAAATTCCCCGTCGGGTACGGGAAGCTCATCCGAAATCTCGTCCATCTGCGGAACGAACTTTGTGGGAGGGAGTTGCTTCAGGTGAAACTTGTTGGGGAGATACGGCTGGAATACGGAATTAAACGATCCGATGATCTGGTTGGCGATCTCGGAAAAGGCATCGATATCATCAGCCTCGAGAATGAGGAGCTTCCTTTTTTCCGATATCCGCGCGGGCGGGATACCAAGCAGGATCCCGCTCATCAGAATTGCATCGCGCAGTGAAAACACCATGAAAAAGCGCCCGGGATAGTCATCGCGAGACTCAACGGGAACGACAAATGCTGAATCATCGAGATCTTCCAGATACTTTGTCTTGCCTACATCAAGGACCTCGGTATCGTTTACCGTCAACTCCTTGTTCAGCAGCAGACTGCTCTCCTCAGCAGACTGCTTCAGGGCAGACTGGATCATCTTACGAAGTTTCGTGTACTCGGACATATCGTATACCGTTCCCGAAGCGTATCCGGCTATTCTTTGTGCAGCTTGAGACTGACGAGAAATCTATTCTCTCCATGGGTAAAGGGAACGACCACGCAGTCGCTTTCCGCCATGGAATTAATGGAATACTCTTCGCCCGAAATGATCGTCGGGATGGAGAGGTTGATATCCATCCCCCCTTTGGAAAGTACCATTTTCACGTATCCGCCCAGCATATTGGCGATCTCGCCAAGGGCGTCGTTCACATCCTCTCCCACTTCCTCCACTTCCATTCCCAGCATGTTCGAGGTAATGGTGAGCGCGAAGCTCTGGGGACAATGGACGGAAAGGATGCCGGTGTAGGAGCCGGCCAGCCCGACCATGCCGCTGATGCTGCAATGGAAATGAGTTACCGATTCCTGGATGGGATAACTCTCCTCCAGGTCCATCATCACCATGGTGGAAAAGACTTCCTTGGTGGCGTCGATGACGTGACGCGCCATATCCTCTTCCCTGAGATGGGTTGCTTCTTCAACCGCGGCTTCGAGCGTCATAGGAGACCTCCCAGTTTTTCGTTGAGCTGATCCGGGGTAAAGGGCTTCTTGATGCTTGCGCTGGCGCCGCTGGAGATAGCTTCCTTGATGATGTCTTCTCCACCCTCGGTGGTGATCATGACAATCGGCACATCGTTGCCGTTGGCGCGGACCTGCTTGATGAATTCCAGGCCGTCCATGTTCGGCATATTGATATCCGAAAGGATGAGATCCACTTTCTTGCCGTTAAGGGCATTCAGCCCTTCAATGCCGTCGCCTGCTTCGTAGATGTCGTCAACGGGCAGGCCGGCCTGTCGCAGAGACCGGGAAATGATCTTCCTCATGGTCGAGGAATCATCAACAATCAACACATTCGCCATAACCTGTTCTCCTCTCATTCTTCAGATAGATTCGTCACACCTGTCAGGGGGGTGCGCCGGTCAAACCCGTCACACGCGTAAACAGAACGGCGAGTCCTTCGTCCGGAAAGGGCCTTGACGCCGTCACAAGCTGTACTGTGTGGAGATTCCATTATCTTATCGTTTGTTTTTTTCATAACTTTAGCGATTTATTTCCAGAACCGTCAGCCCTCACATCACGATATCGGAACGGTTCGCTCAACGCTGAACACCATGTTCTAACTTTCCCCATGAATCGGGAGGATCACCGTAAATTTGCTCCCCTTGCCTTCCACGCTCTTCACCTCAATGGTCCCTCCGTGTGCATCGACAATCTCCCTGCTCAGGGCCAGTCCAAGGCCGGAGCCCTTGAATCCAGCGGCCTTTTCGGAGCGAAAGTATTTTTTGAAGATCTGCGGCAGGTCCGCATCGCTGATGCCGATCCCGGTGTCCCGCACAGAAACATGGAGGTTTTCGTCGCGTATGAAAGCGGTTATTGTTACCTTGCCGTTGGGAGGAGTGAATTTAATTGCGTTCCCTATCAGGTTTGCGAAGACCCGTGAAAGCTGTTTTTCGTCAAGCTCAACCTCCGGCAGTTCTCGCGGCATCCTGAGTGTGAGCGTGATGTCATGTTCGTCGGTTTCCAGCTGCCGGTCGCGGCAACATCCATCCAGAAAGGAACGAAGATCGCATTTCTTTTTCCGTACCTGCACGAGCCCCATCTCAAGACGGTAGACATCAAGCAGGTCCTCTATCATGGCATGGAGGTTCTTTCCGCTTCGTTCCATATCACCCAGGGTGCTGTCGAGTCTCGGTTCAACCTCACCCAGCATGCCGAGCCTGATGGCCTGCACGTAACCCTGCAATACCATAAGGGGCGATTTCAGGTCATGGGTCATCTTGGCGACGAACTCTTCCCTGCTTCGCTTTTCCTTCCTTTCCCGGCTCACATCGAACAACTCGATAATGTTTCCCAGAGTCACGTTTTCCGGAGAGAGAACCTGCGAAGACCGAATCTCCAGCACGCGTCCGCATATGCTCATCTCAACGGGTAGATCCCTGCAATCCTCGCTCATGACTTTATACAGGGGCGTGCGAAGAGGAAGCATGTCGATTCTTTTCCCGAGTACGGTCTCCTTGAACACATGGAGGAACGACTCCGCCGCTCGGTTCATGAATGTCAAAATTCCCGTGACATCCGTAAAAATGACACCGCTCGTCAGGGAATCGACAACGGGTTCTGCGCAAAAAGAAGCTGATATCGTGGAGAAATATGCTCCATGGGCATCCCTGTTCACTGTCAAAAGACCGTTTCCCATTGCTCGTACGCTCCTGTTAATGGATTTCCCGGGTTGTTTTCAGCAAGAAATCTGCCAACACATGGTCATGCCGTGCGAGAATATAGGGGAATGCAACAAGGGAGCGGATCCGTGAACTGTTTATGGAGTAAAGATCTACGGTGGTGAAGTGAACGAGACTCAGTTCTACGGAAAACGAAGGGGATTTAAAGAATTAGTTAATGATGCTAATCGGGGGTTAAGGGGGGGGGACCGTCACAAGAAAAAGAGCTCACGCGGAATCATCAGAGTAGAATCCTTTTACCTTCGCCAGATACGTACACGTCTCCCGAGGAAGGCGCCCGCCTTTCCTGTCCACATTCCCGGGCCCCCAGTTATAGGCGGCAAGAGCCCGGTCAAGATCTCCGTTGTATTTGTTGAGCATTCTCCGGAGATAGCGGGTCCCTGCCATGACGTTCTGTTCAGGGTCAAGAGAATTGGTGACACCAAGGTCTCTGGCCGTACCCGGCATCAACTGCATCAGCCCACTCGCCCCGACGTGGGATACCGCGTTAGGGTTGAAATTGCTTTCCGCCTTGATGACGGCCCGAATTAGTCCCGGTTCCATATCATAACGGAGTGCCGCGCGCTGAATGATGTCGTCGAGCCCGCTGACACGCGCCTCTTTCCGGCTGATCTGCCGGGGAGCCGGTTCTGTAACCACGGGAATCTCCGATGGAGGGGAAGTTTCCAATGAAGGGGTAGTTTCCTGCGCCGGCAGACTGCTTTCGCCAAGGTACTCATAGCTGCGGACAAGATACTCGGCTGCCCGTCCCATGATAAAAGGTTCCGGATCGTGAGTATCCTGTTGGAGGGATAACGCGTCACGCATCATCCGAAGACGGAGAATTTCGGCTCGAGCGGCAGCCGTTTCGGCTGTTACAGGAGAAACATCCGTCCTCCCGCTCGAGATGGAAAGAAGATCGTCAAAACGGGCGCCCCTGGTCGATGAACCATTGCCTCCAGCCGCCTTCGGCGTCGTACCGGAGGATATTCGATGCAAGGGATCAACGTAATTGATTGTCATAGTATTCTCATCTACCAGTCAGCTGGCAAGCGCAAGTTCCGGCATGAACATCTTCTTCTTTTTCAGCTTTTCTATAAAGGTGGTACGTTTCAGATTCAATAGTGATGCAGCTTCTTTCTTGTTCCCGCCGGTTTTTTCCAGCGCCTGGAGAATCAGGCGATTCTCGAATTCCTCAACAGCGCTGCTCAGGCAGATACCGTTGCTGGGGAGTGGGACCGCTGCCGGCTGGGGCTTAACGATTTTGCCGCGGTATTTCTCGGGCAGATCCGCTAGTGTCACCGTCCCGTTACCCTTCAGGATAACCATTCTTTCCACGAGGTTTTCCAGCTCGCGGATGTTTCCGGGCCATTCAAAGGCACACAACGCCTCCAGAGCTTCCTTATCAAAACCATTCACATTCCGCCGGCTTTCCCTGTTGAACTTCTCAATAAAGCTGTCTACAAGGAGTGGTATATCTTCTTTACGCTCCCGAAGGGGAGGAATAACGACGGGTATAACCGACAAACGATAGAAGAGGTCTTCCCGGAACGTCTTGTCCTCAACGAGTTTTTCAAGATTCTGATTGGTGGCGGCGATGATTCTGGTATCGATTTTTTTGGGACGGGTGGCGCCGACAGGTTCAAGCTCACGATTCTGCAGGACACGCAGCAGCTTCACCTGGAGACATGTCTTCATGTCGCCGATTTCGTCCAGAAACAAAGTCCCCTTGTCTGCCATCTCGAATCGTCCGACCCTGGTAGCAATAGCACCGGTAAAGGAACCCTTGACGTGTCCGAAAAGCTCACTCTCAAGGAGCTCATCGGGAATGGCGCCGCAGTTTACCGGAACAAAATTCCTGTTCTTACGACTGCTCAGTTCGTGAATCGACTGCGCCACCAGTTCTTTTCCCGTTCCTGACTCGCCTTGAATAAGAACCGTGGAATCAGAGTCGGCAACTTTCTCGATGAGCTCATAGAGTGCGAGCATTTTGGGGCTCTCGCCGATCATCTTTATGCGTGCTCTGTTTCTGATGGCCGGAGTCTTTCGATAACTGCGACTCTGGAGGGAATAATGTTCAAAACCCCTCTGAACGATGGCATCAAGCTCTTCCAGGTCAAAGGGTTTTTCCAGATAGAAAAAGGCGCCTGCCTTGAGCAGGTTGGATGTCATAACGCTGTTGCCGAACGCGCTGTATACGATGGCAACGATCTCGGGGCGGATGGCTTTTAATCGCTTTATGAACTCAAGGCCGTTTACTTTCGGCATCATGACATCGGTTACCACGAGATCTATATCTTCCGTCTCTATTTTCTCCAGAGCCTCCATGGCGTCACAAGCCTGGAAAACTTGATATCCTTTGTATGCAAGAAAAGTAGCAACAAGATCTCTGGTTTGCTTGTCGTCGTCGGTTATCAGGATCCGTTTCTCTTCCATGTCCAGGCCCCCCTCGGAAAAGCTCAGTTCTTCGAGCAGTAAAACGATGTCTTGCGCGAACAGCCTCTGCTTATTTCATGTGCTTTGGTCACTACTAAAGCAACTTTGATACCAACTCTGCAAAAGCAGCCATCAGTCGATATTCTGCAATTATTTCAGGCAAGTAGGGTATGACAAGCTGTTACTTGTCCGTATACGCGCGCACTCCCTCCTGCTCAAAGCATGAACATTTAATGAAGGACAATCCGGTATTATCCAACCATTTTCAAGGGATACGTATTTAGGGAAAAGAATGATCATCCTTTGAACAGACAGGACGTGAGGAGGGCTGTGCAATGAAAAGCGCCATGCAGACAAAACATGTTTGAGAAAGGGAAGATTTGATTTGCGTAAAGATAAGAAGGGTAAGCAGGTTTCCCCTATTCCGTAGTTGTGAGTTTATACCTGTCAAGCCTGTCCCTGAGGGTATTTCGGCTTATTCCGAGGAGCTTTGCCGTTGTGACTTGGTTATGGTTGCTCCTGATCAGCGCCATATGAATCAACGCTTTTTCCAGTCCGGAGGAAATTATTTCATAAACAGAACCATTATCTTTCTTGCAGATATCAGCGAAAACCGGCTCCAGAAGGCTGCAGAAAGCAGTGAAATACTCATCTCCTTCTCGCTGAAGGTCTATTTCCGTTTTTTTAAAGCCGGACTTGACCAGAAGGAGGGACTCAAAATCCTCCGGCAGCAGGATATCGCCCTTGCAGAAGAGGGTCGCCGAATTGATAATATTCTTCAATTCACGGATATTCCCCTCCCAGGGGTATTTCTGCAGGAGATCGAGGGCTCCGGGCGACAGTCCTTTTATCCGCTTTTCGTACTGACGGGAGTACTTTTTCACAAAGAGATCGGCCAGAAGAGGAAGGTCTTCCAGGCGTTCCCTGAGAGGAGGGAGGAAAAAGGAAACCACGCGCAGGCGGTAGAACAGATCCAGCCTGAACTTTTTCTCTTTCACCGCATTCATGAGACTGAAGTTGGTTGCGGCAATTACTCTCACATTTATTTTTATTGTTTCGTTTCCACCGACACGTTCAAACTCCTGATTTTCAAGAACCCTCAAGAGCTTACCCTGGTTTGAGAGGCTCATCTCGCCTATCTCATCAAGAAAAATAGTGCCGCCGTTGCATTGCTCGAATTTTCCAATTCTGCGGCTATGAGCGTCTGTGAAGGCGCCCTTCTCATGCCCGAAGAGCTCGCTTTCAAGAAGGTTCTCCGGTATAGCGGCACAGTTAACCGCAAGGAAGGTCTTGTCGCCTCGTTTCGAGTTGTTATAGATTGCCCGCGCCAGAAGCTCTTTGCCGGTCCCGCTCGGACCCTGTATCAATACACTCGCATCGGAATCCGCGATTTTCCCGACCATCTTCCAGATTTGAATCATCTGGGGACACGAGCCAATCATGATGTCTTCTTCCAGTTCTGAATCGTCTATCTGGTCCGAAAGCTCAGCGTACCTGACCTTGCGGTTCAGAAGATTACACTCAAGGGCTTTTTGGACGACGTCTTTCAATTTTTCAACTTCAAAGGGCTTGGTCAAGTACTCGTATGCGCCATGCTTCATCGCCTCGATGGCGTTCTGGGTGGTTCTGTAGCCCGTCGTCATGATAACGGAAAGCCCTGGGTCAATTTGTTTTATCTCCCGCAATACTTCAAGCCCGGATTTCTTGGGAACACAAATATCAAGGATCGCCACATTGGGATGATCGGAAAGAACCCGCTTTACTGCTGAGTCGCTATCGGATTCCAGAATGATCTCCATGTCATCATCTTCGAAAACTGCTGCAAGGAGTTGGAGAATTGCCTCATCGTCATCCAGTATAAGTAATTTACTTTTCATGCGGTTCCTATTGCTTGCCCCGGTTTGAATTTACACGAGAATAGCATAAAGAAACCTGACAAAACAACACGAAACCATCCCTCTTCACGCTTTAACACGTTGGAACTAATCGCAATCACATCATCATTCTTCCCATCCGCTTTTCTTACGGTGCGTAAGGATCGCGTTCTCGACGCCAACCTCTTCAATAATCCGCGCAGCCTCGCTTTCCGTCAGACCGACAGTAGGACGGTTGCCCATCCAGTAGGTAAGGTCGTCTTTCGGTTCAGTCAGGAGGCAGGGGAGCGGGGGCCCCCCCACATGCTTTCCGTTGAGATACAGGGCAGCTTCATAGGTTCCTTCGCGCTTAACCAGGTTAAATTCAGCAAGAAACCCGGCCTTCAGCACTTTTTTCAGAATGAGCCTTTTCACAATCATCTTCGTTTCCTTTAAGGAAAACTAATCATGCGGAATAGTCCGAGGTTCTCTGATACTTCCCATTATCGCCGGAGATAATTCCGCCATCAACGAAATTCCGGAATGCTGAGTTCAGTTGTTGTTGATCCGACACCACGGCTCCTCAGCATAAGAATCGACAACGAAACATGAACATGCGCTCTTCAGTGTTTTGTTTCATATCGGATTGATCTACTGAAACTTTATCGATTTTACAGAATGCAGAGAGGAAACGCAACGAAGCGAGCGAATACGTACGAACGTGGCGAGGCAAGAGGCTCATTCAGGGTTGTGAATGAAAAGAATCAACAAAAGAGCCTGTGAATGGGTCATAAAGGAGCTCAAGGGAAAGACGAATCTGTATTCGGGAACGATAGTCGCAGGTACTATGAGACAACCTCATCAAGACGGTTCGCCCAATCAATGGCCGCCAGTTGTGCTTCCAGCAAACTCTCAATGCTGCATCGGGACTCGTCCAACAATTTCTGCATATCACTGAAGTGAAGGTTTTCAAGTTTTTCCGTCAAGAGGAGAAGCCCTCCCAGGTGCCCTTCCCGACTGATAAGAGCCCGTCGCACTTCTTCATTCAGATTGAGCTGATCCAGGATCTCCTCCATGGGCAATTCGAGCAGTACATCTATCAGGGAGAGAACTCCCGTCATAAATGCGCTGTCGGAATAATCTCTTCCAGGAATTTCAGCCGCCTGCCTGCTTGAGAGGATTTCCATCAGGCGCCCCCGTGTGGCCGCGGTTTCAAGGAGGGGATTCCCTGCGCCTCCTACCGATTGGGAAGCAAACAGGGCCAGTTGGACCCATCGCTTCAACTGCTGCATACCGAGTACCACCAAGGCGTGCCGGAGCGTGCGAATCCGTTCCTTCATCCCGATAACCACGGAATTTACCAGTCGCAGCAGATTATAGGTCAGGGTCGGATTATGCTTAAAGGTCTCCTCTATCTCCTCTATCTCCGCATCGGCACATACGAGCTGAAGGAGCCTTAAAAGGGTAGCGCCGGCGACATCGGCCCGTTTCGTGTTCAGTACGGCCGGACGTGCGAAAAAATACCCCTGGAACAGATGAAAACCGAGTGCGAGGCAATCATGAAACTGCTGTGTAGTTTCTACCTTTTCCGCAAGCAGCGTAAGATTCCGGTTCTCCAGAATTTCAACCATCTTGCGAACCTGTTCCGGAGGGATCTGCAAAATATCTATTTTTACAATGTCAACAATATCGTAGAGCGGTTCGTAATCGGGGTGGTAGATGTTATCATCCAAAGCCAGAAGAAAGCCCCTCGCTTTCAATTCCCGACATCTTTCCAGCACTGATTCCGTAACGGTAATCGTCTCGAGTAACTCAATAACTACTTTGTCAACCGGAAGGATCTCCAGGATATCGTTCATCAAAAAATCGACCGTTACGTTGATGAACCCCTTATGCTTGCCGAGAACGGCAGTAATGCCGAAGTTGGACAGCACGTTGCTGATCACTGACGTCTGCGCGAAGGAAATATCATCGATATCCGCATGGAGTGTATCAGCGGCCCGAAACAGCAATTCGTATCCAAAAATTCTCTTCTGCCGATCGAGAATCGGTTGCCGCCCCAAAAAAATGTTTCTCTGTGAGTCATTCATGGGGAACGATGTTTCCTCCTTGAGATCTTCAGCATAGTAACCGACTTCCGGAATCGGCAGGAAATCAAAACAAATGATTCCGACTCAATGAATAGACAAATACTATCGACAGACGGATTCTATCTGAAAAAAAAGGTCGGCCTCGAAAAGCCAACCTTCTTTTTTTGGTGCCCGGGACCGGGGTCGAACCGGTACAGAACTAAGTTCCGAGGGATTTTAAGTCCCTTGCGTCTACCAATTCCGCCACCCGGGCAGGAACATCCTTGACCAGCGGCGCAGACTGCCAGATCATGGTCCTACCTGAACTGAACCAGACGTACTCATGGTTTGTCAGGAATTATTAACCCTGTCTCTCAGCTCTTTTCCCGTTTTAAAAAACGGTGTTTTCTTTGCAGGAATTGCTACAAGCTCACCACTTTTTGGATTTCTCGCCTCTCGAGGACCCCTTTGGCGAATGGTAAAACTGCCGAATCCTCGTATCTCAACCTTTTCACCGCTCTTCAATGCATTGCGAATACTGTCGAAGACGATATCAACGATTATTTCAGAATCCTTTCTCGTTAAGAGGCTGTTTGAGTCAAGCAGCCTTTCAACCAGCTCACTTTTGGTCATACCTGCCACTCCTTGTATCCTGTAGTGCACGGCGCCGGAGGCATGGAAATACTTGCCCTCACACCTGCCAAATCCACCCGACGGCTGGATAAGTGTGTTTCCGGCATCCGGCCATTAAATGTCAGTCACGTTTCTTCATCTCCTGCTTCAGCAGTTCACCAAGATTCGAGGTCGCTTCACCCTGGTTGTCCATATAGGAAGCTATGGCCTGCTTGTCGGCATAACCGGCAAGAGCCTTCACGGAGAGTGCAATCTTCTTGTCAGCGGAATCAATATTCAGCACCATTGCCTCGATAGTATCACCAACTGAGGCGAAATCCTTTGGAGAGGCGACTTTTTCCTGAGAGAGTTCGGACACATGGATGAGCCCCTCGATTCCGTCCTCTATTTCAAGGAATACACCGAAATCGGTAACGGACGTTACTTTACCCGTAACCTTCGTACCGGGTCTGTATTTCGTGGGGATTTCCGTCCAGGGATCCAGGGCCAGTTGCTTAATCCCGAGGGAGAGCCTCTCGTTTTCAGGATCGATGTTCAAGACCACGGCCTGAACTATCTGACCTTTGGAGTACAATTCAGAGGGATGCTTAATCCGTTTCGTCCATGACATATCGGAAACATGTACCAGACCGTCAATGCCATCCTCGACACCAATGAAAACACCGAAATCGGTAACATTCTTGATCTGTCCCTCAATCTTTGTTCCGACGGGATATTTATCTCCGATAACCGTCCACGGGTTTACCTGAATCTGTTTCAGACCAAGGGAAATTCGTCTGCTCGGAACGTCGACACCGAGCACCTCGGCCTCCACCTCATCCCCCACCTTCAGAATATCGGACGGATGACGTACTCTTTTTGTCCATGACATCTCTGAAACGTGGACAAGTCCCTCAACACCTTCTTCCAGGGACACAAAAGCGCCGTAATCAGCAAGGCTCACTACTCTGCCGCTGATTCTGTCGCCGGTGTGATATTTTGCTTCCACACTCATCCACGGATCAGGAATGGTCTGCTTGATGCCGAGAGAAATTTTTTCCTTTTCCCGATCATACTTTAGTACCTTTACCGTTACCGCATCCCCGTTTTTCAGTATTTCGGAAGGATGAGCGAGCTTGCGCCATGACATATCAACGATATGAAGAAGGCCATCGATGCCGCCCAGGTCAATGAATGCACCGTAATCGGTAATGTTTTTGACGGCGCCTTCCAGGATCTGCCCTTCTTCGAGAGTGGCCAACGTGTCTTTTTTCAGCCTGTCCCGCTCTTCTTCCAGAAGCACCCTGCGGGAAAGTACCACATTCCCTCTTTTTTTATTGACCTTGACGACCTTGAACTCAAACGTCTGCCCAATAAGCTTCTCAAGATTGCCGATGGGTCGGACATCCACCTGAGAGGCGGGAAGAAAGGCAGGAACCCCTATATCCACCGTGAGTCCTCCCTTTACATTCGCTATTATCTTCCCCTCCACGAGACCGCCGCTCTCAACAGCCTCTTCAATCTTGTCCCACACAACCTCTCTCTCGGCCTTTTTCCGTGAAAGGACAATATAACCGCGGATATTCTCCTTCTTTTCGAAGTATACTTTTACTTCGTCACCGACCTTAACCGTGAGTTGCCCGCTCTCGTCGAGGAACTCGGCGAGCGGAATGCATCCTTCGGACTTGTAGCCGATATTGACAAGAACGTAATCCGGATCTATCTGTACAACAACACCCTTGACAATCTCGCCGACCTGCGGCTGCCGGAGGCTTTCCTGAAAAAGCTCTTCGAAATTCTCTTTCCCCCCCAGAGAGGAATCGTCCTCCGAATCGCTATTCAGCCTTCCCGGCTCACTAGTGATGTTGTTAAATTCTTTTTCGTCGTTCATCAAGTTAGTACCCCCTAGAATTTCTATGTTTTGCCCGCCCTATGCTAGCACACCCTTTGAAAATCTCAATCTGTTTTGTCTTTGTCCATCTGCCCGATCTGTTTGAGAACTTCGTCAATAACCCACTTGGGCGTTGACGCGCCGGCCGTCACACCGACCGTGTCCACACCCTGAAACCATTCGCGGTTCAATTGTTGAGCGGTTTCAATATGGTACGTTCTGGGCTGGAGTTCAGCACACACCTGAGCCAGACGTGTCGTGTTCGCACTGTTATAACCTCCGATTACTATCATGCAGTCAACACGTTTGGCAAGATCTTTGGCTTCCTCCTGACGCACGGCAGTCGCGTCGCAGATCGTATTAAAAACCCTAATCTCGCTTCCCTTTACAAGACATTCGAGTACAACATTCTTCAGGTTTTCGAAAGACTGGGTCGTCTGAGCAACAATACAGATTTTTCCGGAGATCTGCAGCCTTGACGCTTCTTCTCCTGAACCCACGACATAGACTTTTCCCTTGGCATAGGACACGATCCCCTGTACCTCGGGGTGGTCGGCATCGCCTACCACTACCACGTCATATCCCGCCTGAGAAAGACTTTTTACGTGTTCCTGGGCCTTTTTGACAAAGGGACAGGTGGCGTCCACTATCTCCAGATTTTTTCGGATTGCTTCCTGCAACTCCTCTGAGGCAACCCCGTGAGATCGAACGATAATCGCCCCGCTGTCAAGTTCCTCTACGCTTTTCAAAACCTTGACCCCCATCTCCTCAAGACGCTGCACAACCTGCGGCGAATGGATAATGGGACCCAACGTGAAAGTCTTTCCGCCTCGTCCGGCGGCCTCGAAAGCCATTTGGGTGGCGCGTTTTACCCCGAAACAGAAACCCGCCTGCTTTGCCAGCAGTATTTTCAAGTCTTCTTCTCCATTTCCGCGGGATCGGTAATTATTTCGTCGGTTCGGGCCCGTGAGGCCCCCATAGAGGTCAAGAGTGACTCTTTTTCGCGGACTATCTTTTCCATACGGGCAAGCACGTTTTCAATGGACACTCCGGTGGAATCAATGAGCAGGGCATCCTCCGCCATACGGAGCGGCGCCACTTCCCTCTGCTCGTCCCGGGCATCGCGGGCAGCCACCTCTGCGATTGTCCTTTCGACGGTGACGTTTTCCCCTTTCTCGCGCAACTCGAGAAAACGCCTTCTACCCCTCTCTTCGGCGGAGGCTGAAAGAAAAAACTTTACGTCCGCATCGGGAAAGACCACCGATCCGATATCACGCCCCTCCAGAACCACATTACCGG
>CAYSPF010000002.1:15281-20711 GCA_964432775.1 uncultured Geobacter sp. | reverse complement strand
CCGAAACATGGCGCCGGTGTCGATGTACAGATATCCGAGCCGTTCGGCGAGTAGTCGTGCAACGGTACTTTTTCCGGCTCCGGACGGACCGTCAATTGCAACGATAATACCCCTGTCTCGCCCCTGCACTCTTTTCATCCGCAGCACACCCGTTTCAGAAGATCGAGGAAAGAAGGAAAGGAGGTGGAGATACACCCGACATCCGTTACCGTCGTCTCTCCCGTCCCCACAAGACCGGCTATCAACATCGACATGGCAATCCGGTGGTCACCGAAGCTGTCCACAGTGCAACCGAGAATACGCTCACCGCCCGTGATTTCCATACCGTCTTCCGTTTCCGCCACAGCCACCCCTGCCTTGGCGAGATTCGCTGCCATAGCGGCGATCCTGTCAGTTTCCTTGACGCGCAACTCCCGCGCATCGCGCAGGACTGTCTTTCCCTCCGCGCATGCAGCGGCCACGCAGATAACCGGGAATTCGTCTATGGCCCTCGGCACCAGATCACCGCCAATCTCGATCCCCCGCAATGAAGAAGAGCGTACCAGCAGATCGGCAACCGGCTCACCCGAGGTTTCACGAGCGTTCATCTGTTCGATTGACGCTCCCATGCGCAGGAGAATATCAATACTACCGGTTCGGGTGGGATTCATGCCCACACCGGTGATCAGCAGTTCCGAGTCGGGCACAAGAAGGGCTGCCACGATGAAGAAGGCCGCGGAAGAGATATCTCCCGGCACCTGAACCTCCTGCCCTTCCAGAACCCGGCCGCCACGGATCCGTGCGCCATTGGTCAATGGCTCGATGTCGGCCCCGAAATAGCGGAGCATTCGCTCCGAGTGATCCCGCGAGAGTGACGGCTCTGTAACCTGTGTCTCGCCGTCGGCATAAAGTCCGGCCAACAGGAGAGCAGACTTGACCTGGGCGCTGGCAACCGGAGACTCAAAGGAAATCCCCCGCAGCTTTTCTCCCTGAATCGCAAGCGGAGCGCGGGTCCCGCCGACACGTCCGGAAATTTTAGCTCCCATCCCGACCAGCGGTTCAATGACACGCCCCATCGGGCGATTACGCAGGTACCGGTCACCGGTCAGCACGGAGAAAAAATTCTGGCCCGCCAGCATGCCGGTCAGGAGCCTCATGGAGGTTCCCGAGTTGCCGCAATCGAGAACATCGTCCGGCTCCGTCAGACCATGCAGACCGCCGCCGTGGATCCGTATGGTATCTCCATCGTCACACGCCTTGATACCCATGGCGCGAAACGCGCCAAGGGTGGAAATGGTGTCCTCACCCCGCAGAAAACCGCGGACCAGAGTTGTTCCCCGTGCCAGTGAGCCAAGCATGATCGACCGGTGAGAAATCGACTTGTCACCAGGTACCGAGATGGCGCCCCGTAGGCCAGCGGATGGTTGAACCGTATAATTACTCACTGAATGCTCCGGAGGAATTGATGCCTACAGAATTGAGTCCCTGCTTTTCTTGGACTGCGCGAAGAAATCTTCGAGTCCTGCGCCGTCTGAGCTCTCCACCAGCGAGCGCAGACGGTCGAAATACCGGGAGAAAAAATTCATCATCTCAAGCACCGCGGAACGATTCATCAGCGCGATATCCCTCCACATTGCCGGGTCGGAAGAGGCAATTCGGGTAAAATCCCGAAAGCCTCCGGCTGAGTAGGATAAAATGCTTTCATCGAATCGATCGTACCCACCAACTGCGTTAACAAGGGAATAGGCAACCATATGTGGGAGATGGGAGATTGCCGCTACAATTCGATCGTGTTTGGCCGCTTCCATCCGGACCACCTCTGAACCGGCGACTTTCCACATCCGCAGCACTCTTTCCAGCGCGTCCGGGTCGGTCCGTATCGTGGGAGTAACGATGCACCGTTTTCCCTGAAAGAGCGTCGCGAATGAAGCATCCACGCCAGAATCTTCAGTACCGGCAATGGGGTGGCCGCCGACAAAATGGGTCCCAACGGGCATCAACGACTCACAGGTGGAAACGATTGCTTCCTTCACGCTGCCACCGTCGGTCACGACACAACCGGGCGAGAGAAAAGGCGCTATCCCGGCAAGTATCGAGGCGATTGAACAGACAGGCGTAGCAAGAAACACGAGGTCCGCCCCCAGCACTCCTTCGCATGGGTCATGGGTATACCTGTCGATAACTCCCAGCTCAACGGCACGTCTAAGATTGGGGGCCTGCCGCCCGATGCCGACGACTTCGCCCACCTCCCCCCGGTCACGGAGGATTCTCGCAAGAGAACCGCCGATGAGACCGACGCCGATCACCGCCATACGACTGCTAAGGGCCATGGGCGCCTCGCGGTGAAGAACCGCTCATGGTATTGTTCATACTGATTTTCCTCTGTTCCACGAAAATAATCATTAATCAGATTTCTCCCGGCTCGTTTTCGGATACGATCCGAGAACCTTCACGAACTGGCAGCACTCACGCAAATCCCGGATCGCATCTGCAACGTCGGGATCCGAAACATGTCCGCACAGGTCAAGAAAAAAGATATACTCCCATGCCTTCTTTTTCAGCGGGCGGGATTCTATCTTGCTCAGATTGATTCCCCGCTTGGCAAACGGTTCCAGCATCCGGTGGAGAATACCCGGTTCGTCCTTGACCGAAAACATAAGAGATGTCTTGTCTTCACCGCTCTTATCCGCAAGCTTCTTTCCGATAATAAGAAATCGGGTAAAATTGTTGACCTGATCTTCAATCCGCTCCCGCGCCACCTTGAGACCGTACAGGGAAGAGGCAAGTTCACTGGCTATTGCGGCCGCCGTGTAATCCTCGCTGACTATCTGCGCCGCAACGGCCGTGGAGGCAACATCCACCACCGGAATATTCGGCAGGTTTTCCGCCAGCCAGTCCCGGCATTGGGCAAGGGGCTGCGGGTGAGAGTAGACCTTCTTGATGTCTTCGAGACGACCGGTGCGGGAGAGCAGGTAATGATGCACTTCCAACAGCACTTCGGAAATGATCTTGAGGTCGCTTTCCATAAACATGTCGAGGGTATGGGAAACCATACCTTCAGTGGAATTCTCAACGGGGACCACCCCGAACTGAGCTTTCCCCTTTTCCACTTCTTCGAAAACAGCGGGGATGGATTTCTGCGGGATTAGTTCCGCCGACAGGCCGAACTGCTGCATGGCGGCAATGTGCGTAAAGGTAGCCTTGGGCCCGAAAAAAGCGACTTTCATCGGCTCTTCAAGCGCCAGGGACGCGGAAATTATCTCGCGAAAGACACTTTTCAGAGCCTCGTTGGGAAACGGCCCGGGATTTTTTCCCGTGAGACGTTCATAGATCTCCCGTTCCCGACTCGGGGCATAGAACTCGCGATGCTCTCCCTTTTTCAACGCGCCGATAGTAATCACCATCGATGCCCGCTGATTCAGAAGGTCGAGAATACGGTCATCCAACTCATCAATAGAGTGCCTGATTTCTTCGATTGTTTTCTTTTCAGACAAAACGGATTCACCTGAGAGAGGGGCTTTCCAGTGTGTGGAGTGTGGCAATTTATAGTAATTGCCGCGAAAAAGCAAACTATTTCTGGATATATCCCATAGAAATGGCGGAGAAAGACCCTGCCTGCCGAATAACGAGCAGAGGCCGTACCCGGCACAAAAAGGAAACGATATTTTGTGGTGGAAAAACAGGTTCCTCCGGACAACAGTTGTTGCTCATCCGTGGACAAATGAGCACTAAAAATGTTTTAAGGCTTCCTAACCCGTTAGAAGATATGTATACTAAACCGGTACCGCTTGCAGCATAGGCCCTTTCCCGGTATACCGGCGTCGGATTTATTCCACTTAATACTTTTCCGCAGCAAAGAACTCGAAGCTACTGTGGTAAAAAAAGGTCTTTTCATGCCCGAAATACCGACAGGCAAAAGGTTCACTCTTGTTCAACGTTTAATCGGCAGTTACGCCGCTGTGGTGATTTTCAGCATGGCGGCAACCGGCTTTTCTATCTTCGGCCTGTACTCCCTGAACGGAATCGTTCGTGATATAGCAAGAAACGATTTTGTGTTCATGAGATCGGCGGAAGGTCTCCGTGACTCCATCGACGCCCAGAAAAGGAATGCTGCAAAGTATTCCGTTCTCAAATCAAGCGGATTCAGGGAACTGTATAATCGCCGCCGACAGGAATTTCTTACCAGCATCGACGAACTGAAAAGAACGGGCCACGGCCCCCTTCTCGATAATCTGGTAAAGAGTTACCGTGTTTTTTCCATCAGGGCCGAAGATTTATTCGAGGGTGAAACGGAAGACCTCACCCTTCTGAAGGAGGCGGCGGAAAAGGTTGACTCCTCAATCGAAGAACTCTACACACAGCGACAGAACATCCTCAACGCAAAACTGAAAAATGCCGATTACGAACGTGAGAGAACCGTACAATGGACGGTTCTGCTCTCGTGCAGCGGATTTCTTCTCGCCTTGTGTGTTACGATTCTGTTCATCATCACCATCTCATCCTCCATCAGAAAACTCAAGCGAGCGACCCACGACATAGCTCAGGGAAACTTCGATTTCGATCCTCAGATCCCCGCTGGGGACGAAATAGGCGATCTCGCCCAGGATTTCACCAGGATGGCCGCACGCCTGAAAGTTCTGGAGCAGATGAGCCTCGATGCCAGTCCCCTCACCCGTCTACCGGGCAATATCGCGATTGAACGAGTACTCACGAAAAACCTTCAGGCGGGAGAACCTTTTGCCGTCTGCTATGCCGACCTTGACAACTTCAAGGCATATGGCGACCGATACGGGTATATCAAGGGAAGCGACCTTATCAAGATGACGGGTGAGATAATCTACGAAGTCGTGCAGCGCTACGCTGATGAAAACGCCTTTGTCGGCCATATTGGTGGTGACGACTTTGTCATGGTTATCTCCCCGGATTGTGTAGATAACGTCTGCCGGGCCGTTATCAAGGATTTCACCGAACGAGTTCCTGAATTCTACTCTCCGGAGGACCTGGCAAACGGGGCAATCCAGGGGGTTGACCGGTACGGCGTCGAACGGGTCTTTCCCATCATGACCATCTCTATTGCCGTCGTCATGTGTCAGAAGGGGGAGTATGACTCAGCGGTACTGATCGCCAAGGCAGCTGCCGAAATAAAGGATTTTACGAAAGGAGCCGCGGGAAGTAATTACTTTATCGACCGCCGCAAGACAGCACGATGAAAAAGTCCTCAATAATTATTATTATCATCATTGCACTCTCCGGCCTTTCCGGTTGCGCAACAGTCCAGAAAACCGACCCTTACGAACAAGAACAGAGACGCAAGCTGGTCCTTGCGCGCGTGCTCCTGGAAGATAACAGGATCAGCGCGGCAAAAGAGATCCTGACCGCCATCAGCGATGCAAAGGGGGTCTCCGGTGTAACCGATGAGGCGCTCTTCCGCCTGGCTCTCCTCAATCTGGC
>CAYSPF010000002.1:9074-15181 GCA_964432775.1 uncultured Geobacter sp. | reverse complement strand
GACATTGAAAAGATGAAAAAACTCGACCTTGAACTGGAAAGAAAAAGGAAGAGATAAACCCCGTTTCACCTGCCAAGCCGTTGCCTCAGAACATCATACAATCCTGACGGTGTGGCACAAAACACCGCAACATCCCATCCCAGTTCGCGCTGGAGGTCTTCAGTCGTCATATCATCGAGAAACAGGCCCTCATCCTCCTTCAGCATCACGTCAGGAATCAACAGCAGGTCACCCGCTTTTCGGCCCTGCAATCCCTCCAGAACAGCCTTTCCCGGGACAAGACCGGTAACGGTAACACTGTCTCCGAACAGGGAATTTTCGATCGCCACTGTCCTGAAGAAGACACCGGTTTTATCCGACAGCATACGGAGAAAATCATCCACGATGCGAAAGGCGGATCTGCCGGTTATTACCGTCACCTCCATGGGTGTGAGGAGTTCAGCACGGGTAAGCACCTCAGCGGCTTCCGCGAGAAAGAGCGGCGCCATTCCCACACCGTTCTCCAGTTGCGGCAGGTCTCCGTATTCCTCAAGGGAGGGAAACGGCATATCGGCTTTCAGATAGAACTCATCCCCAAAGAATAGAAACGGCGTGCCGAGCCGTGAGGCAAGGCTGCGAGCGCGCGGCTGCCACTGGGCAATGAAATCGGCGGCATACTCCCGTGTAACCGGTTGCAGTTTTGCCAGGGATGTGCGGTAGCGGGTAAGGCCCACCGGTACAATGGCAAGGGAAGCCACCCGTGGAAACAACTCCGCCAAATCCCTGACGGTTCTCTCCAGATGCAGTCCATCATTCAGCCCGGGGCAGAGAACCACCTGGGTATGCATGGTTATCCCGGCGGCGGCAAGCTCATGGAGTAGTTCCAGAATGGGCGGGCAATCCCGGTTCCCCAGCAGGTGCCCGCGCAGGTGGGGATCGGTGGCATGGACCGAGACATACAGGGGGGAAAGACGTTGCTCGCGTATTCTGCGCAATGCCCGCCGGCTCAGGGATGAAAGGGTGACAAAGTTGCCGTACAGAAAGGAAAGCCGGTAGTCCTCGTCTTTGACGTAAAGAGATCGGCGAAGACCCGTCGGCAGTTGATCAACAAAACAGAAAAGGCAGGCATTGGCGCATCGTGACGGTTTTGGAGCCGCAAAGCGAAGTCCGAGAGATACTCCTTCCTCCCGCTCAATCTCCACCTCACAGACTTCACCACACGGTTTTTCGATCTCCAGAAGGAGTTCGTCGTCAGCGGAATGAAAGCCGTAATCGATGAGATCCCGGATTCGGTGGCCGTTGATGGACAGGAGCCGGTCACCCGGCTCAATCTCCATTTCCATTGCGATGCTGCCGTGCTCAACGGACTCTATGAGGATCCCCTGTTTCATGCGCCGGTGAAATACGCACTGGAACGATACCAGGAGAGATAGGAAGAGAAGAAGACCTTCAGGACCGCGGTTGCCGGAACCGCGAGGAGCATGCCGAGAATCCCGAAGAGCTGGCCACCGATGAGCAGCGCGATGATAATCACGACGGGATGCAGTCCCACCTTGTCACCGACAATCTTCGGAGTGATAACCCCTCCCTCAATGGCCTGAACAACGGCGAACCATCCAAGACACAAAAGCGGATGAAGCAGGTCATGGTATTTCAGCAGGGCCATTGTCATGGAAAACACGATACCGAAGAGCGTTCCCAGGTAGGGAACAATGAAGAGTATTCCGGATAAGGTTCCAATAACCACAGCCAGATCGATGCCGATAAACCACAGGCCGGCGCTGTACAGCACGGCGAGGACAGCACAGACCGTGAGCTGCCCGCGGACGAAGCCGGACAGGATTTCGTGGATTTCCGCGACCCGGGACGAGAGACCGCTACGGTAACGAACCGGCACAAGATCCGCCAGGCCGGATCGTATCCGGGGGAGATCTTTCAGAAAATAGTAAAGGTACAGGGGGATCACAACGTAGCCGAGGATCGACAGGACAAAAACCAGGGTTGAGCTGACCGCCTTCCTGAAGATGTCGAAGGTCTCCCGCACCACGTCAAAGGAGACTCCTTTCACCCGGTCCAGGAGGTGATTCAGCTGGAGGTAGGCCTTGCCGGGTGTTTCTATCCCCAGATAGGTTTTGACTTCCAACGGAATATAGCCGTACAGCCGGCTGGCGTAATCCGGAAGGCTTATCTGCACATTCTGTATTTCATGGACAATGGAGGTAATAAACAGGTATGACCCGAGGGCTACGACAAGCACTATCGTAAAGAGAACCGCGATACTGGACAGTGCACGGTTCACCCCGCGCCGCTCCAGATATCCGACAAGCGGATTAAGGAGATATGCAAAAACAAGTGCAATGCAGACGGGGAGAAAGGTCGCTCCCGAATAGTACAGAAGCACTCCCCCGAAAAGCAGTAACCCGCCGGTGATTGCAGGGAACAACCACGCCTTTTTCTTCATACGCCCTCTTTCCGGGACGCCGGACAAAAAAAGAGGAGCTCAAAACGCGACAACCCGTTCGTGGATTGGTCACGCCTCATGGCTCCTCCTGTGTCGGCGCCTCTTACTGATGCAGCTTGAAGCTTCCATCAACTGATGTGATGTGGGAGATGGCGTGCTTGTAGATGAGAATATCTCCCTTCACCTCCAGAAGAACGGAAAAATTATCAAACGATTTGATATGCCCTTCCATTTTTTCGCCGGACATCAGGTGTACAAGTACCTTTACCCGCTCTTTTCTCGACTGATTCAGATATTGATCCTGAATGTTGAATGGTGCTTTTGCCATACCCCTCTCCTTTAATCAAAAAAATCATGTGCATTGCGCACAATAATAGCAACATTTTCGGGATATTCAATCCATTTAATTTCCCTGTCCCGATTGAACCAGGTCAACTGGCGCTTCGCGTAACGCCGCGTGTCGCGCTTCATGAGCAGGAGCGCATCCTCCAGTGAATACTCGCCCTTGAGATAGCCGATGATATGACGATAACCGAGGGAACGCATCGGTTTCAGAGAGGCCGGATAGCCGGAAGCCAGCAGGTTCCGCACCTCGTCCGGGAAACCGGCACTCATCATTGACTCCACCCTGGTGTCAATACTCTCATAGAGCAGATCCCTGTCAATCGCGAGTCCCAGCTTGAGGCAGGTAAATCGGGTGTCTCTGAAACCGTGTTCGTCCCTCAACTCCGACACGGGACGACCCGTGATGCGCCAGATCTCCAGTGCCCGGATGATCCGAAACTGGTCATTTGGATGGAGGCGAGATGCGGTAGCGGGATCAACCTTTTCCAGGAGGGAGTGAAGAGCTCCCTCCCCTTCCCTGTCAGCCAGCTCCCGCAGCTCATTCCTGATGCCCTCGTCGCCTCCCGGCGCATCCACCAGTCCTTTCGTGAGCGCCCGGATATACAGCCCGGTACCTCCGCAGACGATGATCCGCTTTCCACGCGCGGATATGTCCGCGATGGCCTGCTCCGCCGCCAAGCGGAAATCGGCCACCGAGAAGGACTCATCAGGGTCGACCAGATCGAGCAGGTGGTGGGGGATGCGGCGGCGTTGTTCCTCGGTCGGCTTTGCCGTACCGATATCCATGGATCGATAGACCTGCATGGAATCGGCATTCAGTATCTCCGCTCCAACGTTCTCCGCAAGCCGCACGGCCAGTCCGGTCTTACCCGAAGCGGTCGGTCCCAGGAGAATCAGCAACTTCACGTTATCCCTCTCGGTTTCCACATCAGGTCCTTTTGAACATTTTCTCCACATCCGATCGGCTGATCCTGCGAAACACCGGTCTGCCGTGGGGGCAGTTGGTGGCGAAGCCGACGGAATCCAGCGCTCCGAGAAGTGCCGCTATTTCAGCGCCCGCAAGGACACTGCCCCCCCTGACGACGCTGTGGCAGGCCATCCGCATCAGGATATCCTCCTGGATATCCATGAAAGAACGGCTTCTTCCGAGAGCCGAAAGCTCCTCGACCACATCCCGCAGGACCCGTATAAACTCCCTCTCCGCCAGCATGCGCGGAACCGACTGGATCACCCTGGCGGTTCCGCCGAAATCCTCCAGGTCGAAGCCCAGTTTCCGGAGAGTCGGGAGATGTTCGCCCACCACTGCCGCTTCGGTATGGGAGAACTCAATGACCTCCGGAAACAGCAGGCCCTGTGATTCCACGGAACCGCCTGTGAACTCTGCCCGGAGCCGTTCAAAAGCAACCCTTTCGTGGGCGGCATGCTGGTCAATGAGTACCAGATCCTCTCCATCGGAACAGACAAGGTATGATCCCGCATAGAGGCCGATCACTGTCAGCGAAGAGAAGAACCCCGTGTTTTGCTTCCGTTCCGGCGCCTCCTCGGGTTGCTGCACTGATGGCAGACCATCCCCGTGACGTAACGGGATTTCCCGGACAGCAAAAGTCTCCAGTTTTGCCTGATAGGTCCCCAAAGACTCCCGCACCTCTGACACCTTCCGTGCCGCTACGGTTTCAGGAGCTTCAACCGGCTGAACCGGATCCGCTTTCGGTTTCCGTTTCCAAGGTGTGGACTGCAGCAGTCCTTCAACGGCTGAAACGATGAAATCGTGGACCCGGGATTGTTCCCGGAAGCGTACCTCGTGTTTGGTGGGGTGGACATTCACGTCCACCTCTCCGCTCGGGAGCGAGAGAAAAAGCACCGCAACCGGATAGCGCCCCCTCTCCAGGAATCTCCGGTACGCTTGGAGAATCGCGTGGTGGACGACCCGATCCCGGACAAACCGTCCATTCACGAAGGTATACAGATGCGAGGCAGCCGACCTGCTGCATTCCGGCCGTGCCGCGAGGCCGTGCATCCGCATCTCTCCATCATCACACTGTAACGAAGAGAGTTCGGCTGCCGTTGCCCTTCCCAGCAGGGAAACGACCCTTTCCGTGAGGTCACCGTTCAGGGCGCGAAACACCACCCTGCCGTCACTCTGATAGACAAACCGGACATCGGGCCGGGACAGGGCAAGCCTCGTGATCTGGTCCGCCACGTGTCCCGCTTCCGTTTCCGTACTCTTCAGGAATTTCAACCGGGCAGGGGTATTAAAGAAGAGGTTTCTGACCTCTACGACCGTCCCCTCTGCCATGCCGCGCGCCTTCACATCACGGATCTTGCCCCCTTCGCCGTAGATTTCCGTCCCTTCAACGCTTCCCTTTTCCCGTGAAGCCAGAGTACAGCGAGAGACGGAGGCGATGGACGGCAGCGCCTCCCCCCGAAAGCCGAGAGTCAAGATGGAGAGGAGATCCTCGTCGGCCGCAATCTTGCTGGTAGCATGTCTTTCCAGCGCCAGAAGGGCGTCCTCCCGGGACATGCCGCACCCGTTGTCGCTGACCTTGATGAGTCGCTTTCCGCCGGCTTCGATCTCCACGACGATCTCGGTCGCTCCCGCATCCAGCGAGTTCTCCACCATCTCCTTCACCACCGAAGCGGGTCGTTCCACCACCTCGCCGGCTGCTATCTTGTTGGACAGATTTTCAGAAAGTATCTTGATTCGGCACGACATGGAAACCTCGGAACAATGGAAATAGGGCCGGAAAGAATACCCTGTCCCTCTTTCATCTGTAAAGGACGGTGTTCACGGTTCATCACTATCTCAGACGGGGAATACAGCATCAGTCAGCGGGTTTGTACGAGCCGGTTTTTCAGCTACCCCCGTATACAGGTATCCGGCAGTGCGCGACATCCCCTCCAGATACAGGGTCTCCAAACTGCGAATGACGAACTCGTGAGACTCCAGCAGGGACTTGATATCGCGATCCGGACGGCACCCTCCGCCAAACAGCAGGAACAGGGGCTTCAGGATCTTCTGCAGAAGACGCACCCCGGGATCCGGGCTGAGGCCGTGATCAAGAAAATGAAACGTCCCCGACGGCCTGAGGACGCGGAATACTTCATCCAAACCCCGGTTCACGTCGCCGATGCTGCACAGGGTCCAGGTACTGACGACACTGTCGAAGGTACCGGCCACAAAGGGGAGGCTCTCTGCGCTGCTCCTGCAGACAGCTATCCGCAAGGGTGAAACGCGAATCCTGTCCCGAACATCGGAAAGCATCCCGCTGTTGGGATCCGTCAGTGTCAGACTGCTCACCCTGCTCGTGTACCAGGGGATATT
>CAYSPF010000002.1:0-8974 GCA_964432775.1 uncultured Geobacter sp. | reverse complement strand
AAAACATCCGGCAGGCGCGCAAACATCTTCCCATTTCGACTGTTTGCTGCTAGACTTTGCACTTCGGTTTTGCATGGAAAAACATGACGGAAACCGGGCATCAGTTCACTCGAAAGGAATTTTCCGACACAATGAAATACATCAGCACCAGGGGTGGTATCGAACCGATTTCCTTTAAAGACGCAGTCATGATGGGACTGGCCACTGACGGAGGACTGTTGCTCCCCGAGACGATTCCACACGTGGATCACCGGACTCTGGAATCATGGAAGAACCTGTCGTATCGGGAGCTTGCGTTCAAGGTGATCAGCCTGTTCTGCGACGATATCCCATCCCCTGACCTGAAGCTTCTCATCGACCGCTCCTATGACGCCTTTGACCACACCGAGATAACCCCGGTCATCACCAAGGGCGGGATCCACATCCTGGAACTGTTCCACGGCCCGACCCTGGCGTTCAAGGACGTGGCGCTCCAGCTGCTCGGGAATCTCTTCGAGTACCTGCTGAAAGAACAGGGACGAAAGATGAACATCGTCGGCGCTACCTCCGGCGACACGGGGAGCGCAGCCATCTACGGGGTGCGGGGCAAGGAAAACATTGCCATCTTCATCCTCCATCCCCACGGCAAGACCTCGCCGGTGCAGGCCCTCCAGATGACCACGGTGCTCGATGCAAACGTGCACAACATCGCGGTGAAGGGGACCTTTGACGACTGCCAGAACATGGTGAAAGCCCTGTTCAACGACCTTCCGTTCAAGGAGAGGCTCGCCCTGGGCGCCGTCAACTCCATCAACTGGGCACGGGTCCTGGCACAGGTCGTCTACTACTTCTATTCCTACTTCCGCGTGGCAGACAGCCTCGACGAGCAGGTCATCTTCTCCGTCCCGACCGGAAATTTCGGAGATATCTTCGCCGGCTACGTGGCGAAGCGGATGGGGCTTCCCGTCAAGAGCCTTCTCCTGGCAACCAATGAGAACAACATCCTGACCAGGTTCGTAAACAGCGGCGATTACTCCCTCAGCGACGTGGTGCCCACCCTTTCCCCTTCCATGGACATCCAGGTGGCATCAAATTTCGAGCGATATCTGTTCTACCTGTTCGGCGAAGACCCACGCAGGGTCCGAGAGGCGTTCGAACGGTTCCCGAAGGCAGGAAGGATGGAATTCACTCCGTCCGAGCGGGATACGGTCACGGCCGACTTCCTCTCCCGGACGGTGAACCGCATGGAGACCATTGAGACAATTGCCTCCTTCTATGGGGAAACCGGCTATCTCCTTGATCCCCATACCGCGGTTGGCGTGAAGGCGGCCCTGGACCGCCTGGAGTGCGGGCTACCCCTCATCTGTCTGGCAACGGCCCATCCGGCGAAATTCGACGAAGCCGTGGTAACCGCCACGGGTCGCGAACCGGAGAGGCCCGCTTCCCTGACCGGAATCGAGCGGCTTCCATCCCGGTGCGATGTGCTGGAAGCCGATATCGCGGCAGTCAGGGAATTTATCGAGCGCCATGCCCTGTAGGCTGGCCCGTCAACGGCCGCAGTCCGTGTCCGTTGTCCGCACCCCCCGCGCATCATGAATCTGAACTGGAACGACATCGACACCGTGCTGCTCGATATGGACGGCACCCTGCTGGACCGTCATTTTGACGACCATTTCTGGATGGAGCATGTCCCGCGGGTCTATGCCCGGGAAAACCGTATTGACCTGGAATCAGCCAAAAAGGAGTTATACCGGCTGTTCAGGTCCCAGGAAAAGACCCTCAACTGGACCGACCTGGACTACTGGTCCTCTCGCCTCAGACTCGACATCCCGCTCCTGAAGCGGGATGTGGACCACCTCATTTCCGTACATCCCTTTGTCGTCGAGTTTCTGCTGTTTCTGCGCAGGAACGGCAAATCGATCCACCTGGTGACCAATGCTCACGGCAAGACGCTGGAACTGAAGCTGCGCAAGACCCGGATCGGCCCCTATTTCTCCGGCATCATTTCCGCCCACGATCTGGGACTTCCAAAGGAAGACGATGCCTTCTGGGGGAAACTGCGGGAACGCATCCCCTACGACCCAGCGCGAACCCTGCTCGGGGAGGACAGTGAAACCAATCTGAAAACCGCCGCCTCCTACGGAATCAGGTACCTCGTCTTCGTAAGCAGATCCAGCTCCATGGCGCCGCAGGTCGCTTCTCCGGACTTCGTTTCCATTTCCTATTTCAACCGGCTCATCCCCCCTGCAGGCTCCCTGGAGGTATCCCTTCAGGATTGCGCCCCTTCTCCGCAAACCCCGTCGGTCTCCTCGGAATAACTTTAATATCCGCCCGCTCTCGTCAATTGTTCAATCAGCGAACGGTGACCGGGATAGAGCCGAATCAGCTCCGAACGGTCACCCATCTCGAAGTCCCGGAAATCAAAACCGGGCGCCACCGTACACCCGACCAGTGCAAAGGAATCGACGTCTTCAACCGTCGCGCCGAACCAGCTTCCCGCCTTGATAACGACCTGAAAAGTCTCACCCTTTTCTCCGTCGCACCCCAGAACCCACCGCGAATAGTCCCCCTTTTCATCCAGGGCATGAACCGCGAGCGGCGCCCCGGTGTAGAAATGCCAAAGTTCATCCGAATGCAACCGGTGTAAAGCCGAAAAATCATTCCCTGCCAGCAGAAAGTAGATCGCCGTGGAAAACGACCGTTCAGTTCCGTCAAAACGAACGGGCAGTCCCCCGGCGGCAATCATTTCATCCGACCGATAGCTCTCCCGGTAGTAGCCCCCCTCCGGATGGCTGACGAGTCCCAGTTTCTTTATCCAATAGTCCGCTTTCCCGTTCATCCGACCTCCTTCGATGTCGCTTGTCGTTCGTGCACTCGGCAGCGCCAATTCATACTGTGGTGAGCCCCCCCTTACATGTCAACCTATTTTCGCCTCTAACCCAGCAACGCCGGGAACCCTGACACTGTCCCTTTCCTTGACATTGTGCCATTTTCACGGTAGTTTGAGGCCGTTCGCGGAGTTAAGACCTGCCAGGTTTTTAAAACCCGGCAGGTCTCGGGTACCAAGGGGAGAATCTGATGGAAATCGCGGTTGCAGTTGCAGTGTGCGGCGCGCTGGGATGCCTGACGCGCTACTTTCTTTCAGGCTGGGTCTACGGCATCCTCGGGCGGGGCTTCCCCTACGGCACCTTTGTCGTGAACATCGTGGGCGCCTTCATCATCGGCCTTCTCATGGAATTCGGCCTGCGAAGCACTCTCATTCCTCCCACGCTCCGCATCGGGCTCACCATCGGTTTCCTGGGAGGGCTCACCACCTTCTCCACCTTCAGCTATGAGACCTTCCGCTTGCTGGAAGAGGGAGATTTCATCACGGCTTCCGCCAATGTGATTCTGAGTGTTCTGGTCTGCCTGCTGTTTACCTGGGTGGGAATAGCCACTGCCCGCTATCTCTAGGGAGGTCACCATGCCCAAATTTTTCGGAGAAAAGGTCTTGATGCGTATCTTTATCGGCGAAAACGATAAATACGGCCGGAAACCGTTACACGAAGCCCTGATTGACTTCCTGATTGCCGAGGGCTTCGCCGGGGCGACTGTCCTGCGCGGGGTTGCCGGGTTCGGCGCCCACAGCGTCTACCATACAGACAAGATCCTCCGGCTCTCGACCGACCTTCCCCTGATTGTGGAGGTGGTTGCGAGCAAGGAGAAGCTGGAGAGGGCAATGCCGAAGATAGATGAAATGATGGGTGGCGGACTGATTACCATGGAATCCGTCACTGTCGTGCGGTACTGCAACAAAGACGACAAAAAGTGCGTGCTGAATGAACCTTAGACCTTTCTCGCGGGAAATGGCGCCCGTGCAGTAGCTTTCGGAAGGCTTTCCCCGCTGCGCTGCCGCACAGCGCGTGAAGAGTTGGAACACTATGAAACAAAACTACAAAAAACTGTTTATCGAAATGGCAATCATTGTCATTATCGCCGCCGTTATGGGGATACTCTGGAACTTCAGACTTCTCCGTGACGCGGGCACGGGAAGACTTTCCGCCTCGAAGCCGCAACCCGTCATCGCCGCTTCAGACGGTAAAAGCATGACTCCGGCCCCCCTCATGCAGGTGCAGGAACTGTTCGAAAAGAAGGAGGCCATATTTGTCGATGCAAGGGAAGGCGCCGTATTCTCCGGCGGGCATATCAAAGGGGCTGTTTCCCTACCGCTCGGCGAGCTTGGTTCCAGACTGAAAGCCTTCCGGTCCGCTGCCCCACTTAATTCCCAGTTGGTAATCTACTGCAGCGGATACGGCTGTCACGACAGCAAATCCCTGGGAGAGAAACTGCTGGCTGACGGCTATCGCCGTATTCTTATTTATGAGGGTGGATATCCTGAATGGAAGGACGCCGGACTCCCTGTTGAAGGAGTAACACCATGAAGTCAAAAACCAGACTGTATGCCCTCGCAGCTCTCCGCGTTGGACTGGGTATGGTGTTTCTGTATGCCGGAATACTTAAAATCGGCGATCCATCCGCCTTCGCCGGTTCCGTGGCGGCATACAAGGTCCTTCCCTACTTCATGAACTTTCTCGTTGCCGCAACCATTCCCTGGGTTGAAGCGCTCTGCGGTCTGCTGCTGATTGTCGGGTACCGGGTAAAGGCGACGGCAGGTATCGTTGCGGCCATGAACGTGCTGTTTATCGTTCTGCTCGCATCCACCATCATCCGCGGCCTGGACATCGATTGCGGATGCTTCCGTCAGGGGGGCGAAAAAACCTCCGCCTGGATAGCTATTCTGCGGGATATTCTGTTTCTTTCCGTGGCTCTGACACTCTTTTCAGCCCGCGGAGTGAGGCGATTTTCATCCAGGTAGCTACCTTTTCATCACAAAGCGGACGGTGTTCCGGGCCGGACAGGGTCGTTCGTCAACTGTTTGCCGCTCATATCCATGGGACCCTTCGTCCCGTACCCCGGACAAGGAGTGAAAATGCCGCTGCAAGAAATTATACTGATTATATGCGCATACCTTCTCGGTTCCGTTCCCACCGGACTTCTGCTGGCGCGGGCGTTTGGTGGTGTGGATATCCGCACCAAGGGAAGCGGAAATATCGGCGCTACCAATGTATACCGGACTCTGGGCCGGAAGGTCGGCATTCTGACCCTGGCAGGCGACTGTCTCAAAGGGGTCATTCCCGTTCTTGCCGCTAAAGCCCTTGAGCTTCCCGATATCTGGATTGCCGCGGTCGGTGTGGCCGCGTTTCTCGGTCACGTCTTCCCGGTTTTCCTCCGCTTCAAGGGAGGAAAGGGTGTTGCCACCGCTCTCGGAGTCTTCCTGGCCGCATCTCCCCTGGCCGTGCTTGCCGCTCTTGGCGTGTTCATCGTCGTCCTTGTCGCAGGGCGTTTCGTTTCCCTTGCTTCCATAACCGCCGCCGCCTGCATGCCGGCATTTACGGCGCTCATCGACAGAAAACCGATGATAGTCGCCATGTCACTCATCATTGCAGCCATCGTTATCGCCAAACACCGGGAGAACATACAGCGCCTGCGAAATGGAACGGAAAGCAAATTCAGAGCATAAAAAAAGGGCCTGATAAGGCCCTTTTTCATTTCACGGGAACTGTGTCCATCACATCTCAGTCAACACCTTTTCTTCATAGAGTGATTCAAGCCGAAACTTGTGCTTCTGCTCCTCATTGGCAAGCATGCCGAGCAATTGCTTCAGCTCGGGCTCATCGGTCATATTCTGCGCTTCCAGGTAGAACCGATAGGCTTTTTCCTCGCTTTTCATGGCAAAGACGAGGATTTCCTGATAGGTCATCGAGTCGTTATAGGGAATATCCACCAGATACTCACTGATGCCCAGGTCCGGAACCTTGACAAAGGTATAATCGGCAATCTTGCCCTTGTCCAGTTTCAGAATGAGCCGTTTATGCGCGGCTTCCTGTTCCGCCATCTCATCGAAAATCTTCCGTGCGGAAGGATTTGCGGTTTTCTTCGCCGCATTGAGGTAGAGGCGATAGGCTGCGTCTTCTCTTTCCAGTGCAAACTCAAGGATTTCGTCCAGGCTGTTCAGTTCCACGTGTATCTCCTCGTATGTACTGTTGCTGCGAAAATATTCCATCTACAGACTATGGACCCTTTGTAGCAACAAAGCCCCCTCGTGTCAAGCACCGGGTTTCCGGCTTGACACGAGAGAAAAGATCCCCTACAACTACATCGCCATGTCACGAGAATTACGGCATAAATTGCTGCGAAAATATTTCCGGAGGATCCGCCTAGCCAAGCGTTTTCTTCGCAAACGGAAATCATGGGTCTTCGTTGCCGCGGGAACATTCCTGCTTCTGCTTCTCCCCCTTCTTTCCTATCGCCACTTTCTCCAGTCCCCCCTGGGAAACGGCAGCATCATAAAAGTCGTCGATTTTTCTTCAGGCTCCTCCATGAAAAGCATTTCCGAGGAACTGGCCAAGTCCCGTATTATCGCAAGCAGTTCGCTCTTCATCATCTTTGCCAGGCTCGAGAATGCCGATGAAAGGGCAAAAGCAGGCACCTACCGCTTCAGCGACGCAATGACGCCGAGGCAGATACTTTCCATGCTCGAAGCAGGAGATGTGTACGAACTACGCTTCTCCGTGCCCGAAGGATACTCCATCTACCAGATCGCTGAGTTGCTCCATAAGCGCGGCATCTTCAAAAGGGAATCGTTCCTTCGTCAGTGCTTCAATCCAGCGCTTCTTGCGGAACTGGGTATCCCTGCCGGGAGCGTTGAGGGATTTCTCTGCCCTTCAACCTATTCCATAACACCACATATGGATGAAGGCGCCCTGATCCGGGAGATGGTGACCCGATTCCGCTCGACGTTTCATCGCGCGTTTGGTGAACGCACACGAATCCCCGGTCTTCGTCAGACCGAGGTCCTGACCCTCGCATCAATGATTGAAAAGGAAGCCGTCGCTCCGGAGGAGAGACCCGTAATAGCATCGGTTTTTTTTAACCGACTGAAAATTAAAATGCCCCTCCAGAGCGACCCTACATCGATCTATGGTGTTCGTGCCTTTACCGGCAGGATTACGAAACGGGACATACTCCGCGAAACGCCCTACAACACCTACCGCTTCAAGGGGCTTCCCCCCGGCCCCATCGGCAACCCGAGCATCGACTCTATCAGGGCCGTACTCAAACCGGCCCGGACACGCTACCTCTACTTCGTCGCCAAAATGGACGGAACCCATCAGTTCTCCGTGACCCTCGAAGAACACAATCAGGCCGTGCAGAAGTATCTCAAGGCTCCCGTCCAGGACGATACGCTTCCGGAGACCTCAATCCCTGAACTGAAAACCGATGCGCCGAATCTAACCAGCGGGAAAGATCTGGTTCCAAACCGCTGAATCCGGCAGGAATCGCAGTTCCCGTAACTGGTAGCTACCTTGCTGCCCAGGGGGGATTTCGAATAGACTGAATGTTTGCCTAAAGGAACGTAGCATGAAGAATATGCTGAAAACTTTCATTCCAGTGTTCCATTCCAAGGCCCGTTTGAAATCCTTGTATCCTCACGGGGCTGTCTGCGGGGCTATTCTGCTCGCTCTTTTTCTTTCTTTTACCAACATTGATGCAAGAAGCCTGTGGTTTGATGAAGCATACAGTGTCGGATTAACAGCCCTCGACTGGTCAGTTTTCCAGGCGATTCTTATCAATCATGAAGCAAATATGGGGCTGTATTCTGTCCTCCTCAAAGTATGGGTGGGAATTATGGGTTCCAGTGAGTATTCGGTACGATCGTTGTCGGCGTTGACAGCCGTCGGATCGGTGCCGATACTCTACCTGATTGGTTGCCGGCTCTTCAACACCCGAGTCGGGATAACTGCCGCGTTGCTTCTTGCGGCAAACCCGTTTTTCATCCGCTATTCCCAGGAAGCGCGCTCATACAGCCTGGTTCTTTTTCTCGTGAGTTTGGCCGGCTACTTCTTTCTCCGCTTCGTCGATGCACCATCCGCAAAGAACCGGGCAATCTATATCTGCGCGACAGTACTTGCCGCATATTCCCATTTTTTTGCACTCCTTATACCAGTCTGTCACGCAGCATCCCTTCCATTAATGAAACAGAAAGCGGTACGCCTTCTCAACATCACGCTGACATTTTCAATAATCGGCGTTCCAGTACTCCCCCTTATCGTGTTTATTCTCGCAAAAGACTCCGGCCAAGTTAGTTGGATCCCACCCGTAGACCTTCTCAGCCTGCCTCGATTGTTTTTCGCATTCTCCGGTTTGGTGGATTTGCCCATGGTAATCGTCTATCTGCTCCTTTTTCCCATCGGCCTTTTCAACCTTCTTCAAAAATCCTGGAAACAGCCACTTTCCCGGAAAACATGGCAGTCCGGTTTTACAGTCATCTGGCTTGTCCTTCCGATTGCCATCGTCATGATTGTCTCACTGCTGAAACCGTTGTTTGTGACACGCTATTTTATTGTTTCCTTTCCCCCGTTCATCCTGATTACGTCACTGGGTCTGGCCTGCATCACGCGAAAGTGGAACTATCGCCTCTGTACTGCAGTCGTCGTAATCCTCTCCAGCAACGCTGTTTTTACCTCCTATCGAGCCTCCACGGTAGCAGACTGGAAATCCGCATCATCGTTCCTCTTCTCCTCATCACTGTCCAATGATGCGCTCTTCATCCATAGAGATACGCAATTCATTCCTTATGCCTACTATAAGGAGAAACTTTCAGGTCAACGCCTCCCTCCGGAATGCTTCTACCCGACAACCCCGTTAAGGAATCTGTTCATGGACAGCGGCGCAAGCCCCCCCGACCGGCAGCACATCAAATCTTTACTGGAGAAGAGAGATAGAGCCTGGCTGATCATATGCGAAGACACGCCTGAAAGACTTTTCGGCTTCCTGTCGTTGTTCGGAACGAACCTCCACCCTGTTCCACTATCCGGCAAGAGGCCTGAAAATCGGCAAGGAGCAACCCTGCGCGACAACATCCGGACTCTCTATCGGTATCATCGCGAATGGC
>CAYSPF010000001.1:96816-104323 GCA_964432775.1 uncultured Geobacter sp. | reverse complement strand
GCTGGCGCCCATCGCGGATTCCTATGACTATATTCTTATCGACTGTCCCCCTTCACTGGGACTGTTGACGCTGAACGCCATGGCCGCGGCCGGTTCGGTGCTGGTCCCGCTCCAGTGCGAGTTCTACGCCATGGAAGGTCTTTCCAAGATACTCACGACCATCCGGCTCGTCAAAAAAGGGCTCAACCCATTTCTTGCAATCGAGGGTATACTTCTGACCATGTTCGATGGAAGAAACAACCTGTCCCGCCAGGTGAGCGAGGAGATCCGGAACCACTTCGGAGAAACGACGTTCAGGACCGTCATCCCCAGGAACGTACGGCTCTCGGAGGCGCCGAGCCACGGTAAGCCGATACTGCTCTATGACATCACTTCGCGCGGGGCGGCCGGGTACCTGGAGTTGGCCCGGGAGATAATCGAAAGGGAGGGAAAGAATGGTTAGGAAGACCGGTCTCGGCAAGGGAATGGCGGCGCTCCTCCCGGTCGTGGAGGATGAAGGGAAGAGCTATTTCTCCTGTCCCATCGAAGATATCCGGCCAAACAAGGATCAGCCCCGCAAGAAGTTTGCCGTGGAAAAACTGGAGGAACTGGCCGCGTCCATCCGGGAAAAGGGTATTATCCAGCCGCTGGTGGTACGGAAGATGTCGGAGCACTACGAACTGGTGGCCGGCGAGCGTCGCTGGCGGGCAGCGCAGAAGGCGGGCCTGCTGGCCGTTCCGGTTGTAATCCAGGATATCTCGGACGACGCTGCCCTGGAGATTGCCCTCATCGAAAACATCCAGCGGGAGGACCTGAACGCCATCGAACAGGCAGAGGCATTCCACTCCCTCATCGAAAAGTTCCACCTCTCCCAGGAAGAAATGGCCAAGAGGGTCGGCAAGGACCGATCCACCGTCGCCAACTCCCTGCGGTTGCTGAAGCTGCCGCCCGATATCAAGAACGACATTCTCGAAGAACGCCTCAGCATGGGGCACGCCCGTGCGCTTCTCGCCCTTGAAACCCACGAGCTGATGGGGCAGGCGCGGGAAGAGGTCCTGAGAAGGAACCTGTCCGTGCGCGAAACCGAGAACCTGGTCAAGAAAATGAAATCGAAGCGTCCCGCGCGACCGAAAAGCCCCCCGGGGCCGGAAATCACCGCCGTACTTGACATGCTGAAGCGGCGCTTCATGACGCGGGTTGCCATTCGTCCGAGCGGCAAGGGGGGGAAAATCGAGATCTCCTACTCAACGTCCGATGAGCTGACCCGGCTTGTTGATATCCTCTCTCCCTGAAGGGCGTGCCCCTCGTCCGACATTTCGCGCTCCATTACCCGCATGCAAGTTTTCCTTTGGGGAAAACATTTTTACTTAAACTAAAAACTTCGTTGACATTGGACCGTTGCTATGGTAGGTGTCATATGTTTTGCGGTTTGGCCTGCACCTGAATACGAGAATCGGTCAGACATGCAAGAAGGGGTTCCGGCATGATAAATATCGACATTGTGTTTCTGTTCCAGACGGTCAACTTTCTGGTCCTCCTGTTCCTGCTGAATATCCTGCTCTACAAGCCGATCCGGAAAGTCATGGCGGACAGGGATGCTGAAATCTCCGCGGCACGGGAGAAGACCGTCTCCGTCGATGCAGATGTACGGGAAAAAATGGCCGACTATGAGCGAAAGCTCCGCGAGGTGAAAGCAGGGGCCACGGAGGAAAGAGGGGAGATGGTTCGGGAGGCTCGCTCCGAGGAGGCGATACTTCTTGATACGGCGCGCCGGGATGCGACTGATACGCTTACGGAAATCCGGAAAGTCATCCGCAAGGAGGCCGAGGAATCTGAAGGCTTTCTTCGTGAACGTGCGGATGCCCTTTCCCGTGTCATCAGTGAGAAGCTGCTCGGGAGGAGCCTGTCATGAAAAATCCGGCCTGGAAAAAGATTGTGTCGGAGTGTCTCCCGGCCGTGCTCACCGTGGTTGTTTTGCTGACCGTTCTCGCCGGCGCGGGGTATGCCGCCGAGGCTGCGCACCACGCCGACTCATCCGCACAGCTGAAGGACTTCGGCTACCGTCTCCTGAACTTCGCGATTCTCGCGGCCATTCTTATCTGGGCGGCGAAAAAGGCGAATATCGCAGGTCTTCTTGCCGCACGCCGGTCGAATGTGGAAAAAGCCCTCCGGGAAGCCGATGAGATACGGGATGAAGCCGAGCGGAAGCTTGCCGAGTACAGCGAAAAGCTCGAAAAGGCCACCCTGGAGATCGCCGATATCCGGTCGGCCATCAGGCAGGAGGGGGAGGCCGAGAAAAACCGCATCATTGAGGAGGCGAAACAGACCGCCGAGAGGATTCGGGAACAGGCAAAGATTGCAGCCCGTCAGGAAGTCGAGACGGCCAAGGCGCAGTTGCGGGCCGAAACCGCCCGACTTGCGGTCCAGCTGGCTGAGACGACGCTGAAACAATCCGTTACACGGTCTGATCAGGATCGTTTTGTCGATGAATATCTGAGCAAGGTAGTGGAGGCATAGTGAGTACGAACGCCATTGCACGACGGTACGCCAAGGCCCTCTTCCAGCTGGCCGCGGAGCAGGGAGTCGTCGAACAGTACTATTTGGAACTGATGCTCTTTTCGGGAGCCCTTGAATCCGCGCCCGAGGTGTACGGGGTCCTCTCGGCCCCGGGGTACGGGATTGAGCCGAAGCGCGAGATCCTGAAAGAGCTGGTTGTCCGGCTCGAAATATCCAAGACGGTGGGCGATTTTCTGCTGCTTCTTCTTGACAGGAAACGGATCGATCATCTCTCCCGGATCACGGAATGCTTCAGGTCATTTGCAGATGCCGCTGCGGGTATCCTCCGTTCCAGTGTCACCTCGGCCCTGCCTCTCACGGAGCAGCAGGTGCGGGAGATGCAGAGCGCGCTGGAGAAGACGACGGGGAAAAAGATCATCCTGAGTGTTGCGACGGACCCTTTGCTCATCGGCGGTGTCGTTACCCGGATAGGCGACAAGGTCTTTGACGGCAGTATCAGAACCCAGTTGACAAAGATTCACGATATATTACAGAAGGGGTGATAAGCGCCTATGGAACTCAGAGCGGAAGAAGTCAGCGAGATTATCAGGAAGCAGATTGAGGGCTACGGTAAGGAGATCGAGGTTGCCGAAACAGGCACCATCATCTCCGTAGGGGACGGGATTGCCCGCATCCACGGCCTTGCGAAGGCAATGGCGGGTGAACTCCTGGAGTTTCCCGGCGGCGTTTCCGGTATGGTGCTGAACCTCGAAGAGGGGAATGTAGGCGCCGCGCTCCTCGGTGAAGACAACGACAACATAAAGGAAGGCTCCATCGTCAAGCGTACCGGCAGAATCGTTGAGGTGCCGGTCGGTGACGCCCTCATCGGCCGCGTGGTGAACGCCATCGGCCAACCGATTGACGGCAAGGGACCCATCGACAGCAAGGATTTCCGCAAGGTGGAAGTAAAGGCGCCCGGTATCGTCAAGCGCAAGTCCGTTCACCAGCCGATGCAGACCGGAATCAAGGCGGTCGACGCCATGGTCCCCATCGGACGCGGCCAGCGCGAGTTGATCATCGGCGACCGCCAGACCGGCAAGACCGCCATTGCCCTCGACACCATCATCAATCAGAAGGGCGGAGACGTAATCTGCATCTACGTGGCCATCGGTCAGAAGCTCTCCACGGTTGCCCAGGTTGTCAACAAGCTGCGCGAGCACGGCGCCATGGATTACACCATCATCGTCTCCGCTTCCGCCGCCGAGTCGGCGCCGCTCCAGTTCATCGCTCCCTACTCCGGCGTCACCATGGGAGAATATTTCCGCGATAACGGCAGGCACGCCCTTATCATCTATGATGACCTTTCAAAACAGGCCGTCGCCTACCGGCAGCTTTCGCTCCTTCTGCGCCGACCACCCGGACGCGAGGCGTATCCGGGCGACGTCTTCTACCTCCATAGTCGCCTTCTGGAAAGGGCCGCGAAGCTTTCCGACGCTTGCGGCGCCGGTTCGCTGACCGCACTGCCGATAATCGAGACACAGGCGGGCGACGTCTCCGCATATATTCCGACCAACGTCATCTCCATTACCGACGGTCAGATCTACCTGGAAAGCGACCTTTTCTACTCCGGGGTCCGTCCGGCCATCAACGTCGGCCTTTCCGTGTCCCGCGTCGGCGGCGCCGCCCAGGTGAAGGCCATGAAACAGGTTGCCGGAACGCTCCGCCTCAACCTCGCCCAGTATCGCGAAATGGCGGCCTTCGCGCAGTTCGGTTCCGACCTGGACAAGGCCACCCAGATGCAGCTTGCCCGGGGTGAGCGGCTTGTTGAAATGCTGAAACAGCCCCAGTACCGCCCCCTGTCGACCGAAAAACAGGTGCTCGTCATCTTTAGCGCCAATAACGGCTACGTGGACGATTATCCGGTTTCCGCCCTTGCCCGGTACGAGGCGGAACTCATGGCGTTCTTTGACCTTCGCAAGTCGGATGTGCTCAGTGAAATCCGCGAGAAGAAAGCCATCGACGATGGGCTCAGGGGCAAAATTGTCACCGCCCTCGATGAATTCAAGAAAGAATTCACAGTCTAGACAAGGACGGTATTTTCCCCATGGCAAGTCTGAAAAGCATTCGAAAGCGGATTAATTCGGTCAAGAACACCCGCCAGATAACCAAGGCCATGAAAATGGTCGCGGCCGCGAAACTTCGGCGCGCGCAGGAAAACGTCCTGGCGGCGCGACCCTATGCCGAGAAACTCGCCGAGGTTCTGCAGCGGCTTGCCGGAAGCGGGGGAGAAGGAGTGGGACCGCTCTTGAGGAAGCAGAAGCCCGAAGAACCCGGCAAGGCGCTCCTGATAGTGGTCAGCTCCGATCGCGGGTTGTGCGGCGGTTTCAACGCTAACATCTCAAAGGCAGCGGAAGCCTTTCTCCGGGAAAACTCCTCTCGATTCGCGGAGATTTCACTTGTCACCATTGGCAGGAAGTCCCATGAATACCTGCGCTCCCGGGCTTCTATCCGGACAAACTATTCGAATATCCTGTCCACGCTGAACTACCAGACAGCGGCGCTTATCGGACAGGAGCTTATCGAGGGCTTTCTGGCGGAAGAATATGATGCCGTGTATCTCCTCTACAACGCCTTCAAGAGCGTCCTGTCCCAGACAATAACCCTGAAACAGCTGCTGCCGATTCAGCCCGCTCAGGGAACGGAAGAAGAGTTCCAACCGGAGGCACTCTATGAACCCTCCCGGGAGGAGTTGCTCACCGAGCTGTTTCCGAAGAACATCGAGGTTCAATTGTTCCACGCAATGCTGGAATCGGTTGCTTCCGAGCACGGCGCCCGGATGACCGCAATGGACAGTGCGACGAAGAACGCAAACGACATGATCGGCAAGCTGACCCTGCAGTACAACCGGGCCAGGCAGGCCGCCATCACCACGGAGCTGATGGAGATCATCTCCGGCGCCGAGTCCATCAAGGGGTGAACCGGAACCGGCCGCCAGCCGCCAGTCGCCGGCCGCCGGCAGGTAACGATTATACATGACGGTCCGCCGGGCGGACCGCGGGAGGAAGAGACCAGATGAGTCAGAATTTTGGGAAAATTTCGCAGGTCATCGGGGCGGTAATTGACGTCGAGTTCGAGCCGGGAAAGCTCCCCTCAATATATAATGCGCTCCGGGTGACCAATCCGACTATCGACGATCGGGAAAACAACCTGGTGCTGGAAGTCGCTCAGCACCTGGGAGAGAATACCGTGCGTACTATCTCGATGGATTCGACGGACGGACTGGTCCGCGGTCAGAAGGTCCTCGACACGGGCAAGCAGATTGTCATGCCGGTGGGTCGTCAGACTTTGGGCCGCATTTTGAATATTATCGGCGAGCCGGTTGATGAGATGGGACCTGTCAATGCCGAGAAGGAATACGAAATTCATCGTCAACCGCCGACCTTTCTTCAGCAGTCAACCAAGGTCGAGGCCTTTACCACCGGCATCAAGGTCGTCGATCTGCTGGCGCCCTACGCCCGCGGCGGAAAGATCGGGCTGTTCGGCGGCGCCGGTGTCGGCAAGACCGTCATCATCATGGAACTCATCAACAACATCGCAAAGCAGCACGGCGGATTTTCCGTTTTCGCCGGGGTTGGCGAGCGTACCCGCGAAGGGAACGACCTTTGGAACGAGATGAAGGAGTCGGGTGTTCTCGACAAGGCCGCCCTGGTCTACGGCCAGATGAACGAGCCGCCCGGCGCGCGCTCCCGCGTCGCCCTTTCAGCGCTTTCGGTGGCCGAATACTTCCGCGACGAGGAAGGCCAGAACGTTCTCCTGTTCATTGATAATATCTTCCGCTTTACCCAGGCGGGGTCCGAGGTTTCGGCGCTCCTGGGGCGTATCCCCTCCGCGGTCGGCTACCAGCCGACACTCGCTACGGAGATGGGCGAGCTGCAGGAACGAATTACCTCAACCGAAAAGGGTTCCATCACTTCGGTTCAGGCAATCTATGTTCCAGCGGACGACCTGACCGACCCGGCGCCGGCCACCGCTTTCGCCCACCTGGACGCCACCACGGTTCTTTCCCGCCAGATTGCGGAACTGGGTATCTACCCGGCGGTTGACCCGCTCGACTCCACCTCGAGGATTCTTGATCCCCAGATCATCGGTGAGGAGCATTACGCCATCGCCCGTGAGGTCCAGTACGTGCTGCAGCGCTACAAGGACCTGCAGGATATCATCGCCATTCTCGGTATGGACGAACTCTCCGAGGAGGACAGGCAGGTCGTTGCCCGCGCCAGGAAGATCCAGCGCTTCCTCTCCCAGCCGTTCCACGTGGCCGAGTCATTTACCGGAACCCCGGGCAAATACGTGGAATTGAAGGATACCATCAAGGGCTTCCAGGAGATCGTTGCGGGCAAGCATGACGACATTCCGGAACAGGCGTTCTACATGGTCGGCACCATAGAGGAAGTTCTGGAAAAAGCGAAGAAATTGTCCGCGTAAATGCGGCAGGCAAAGGGCTGACGGGCAGAGGGATGATCGTATAGCCCCGTCTAGCCGAAAGTCAGCTGAAGAGGATTCTATAGATGGCCGACAAACTACATCTGGAACTGGTTACTCCCTACAAGAAGATCCTGTCTGAAGAGGTGGACATGGTCACTGCATCGGGGAGCCTTGGGGAATTCGGCGTATTACCGGGCCACACGTCTTTTCTCACCTCCCTGAAGATTGGGGAACTGTCTTACCTTCAGGCGGGGGTAACATATCACCTGGCTCTGAACTGGGGCTACTTCGAGGTGGCGAACGACAAGATAACCATCCTGGTTGAGACTGCCGAGCGGGCGGACGAGATCGATCTCGAGCGGGCCAGGACTGCGCTTGGAAGGGCAGAGGAGGCGCTGAAGAAGTTGACCAGGGAAGACAAGGATTTTATTGCCCAGGAAGCAGCCCTCCAGCGGGCTCTCGTCAGGATGCAGGTGGCCGCCAAGGCCGCGCGCAAGTAAGAACAGCCACACATCGAGAAAAGAGCGGGGATTCCCGCTCTTTTTTT
>CAYSPF010000001.1:91031-96716 GCA_964432775.1 uncultured Geobacter sp. | reverse complement strand
ATGGGGGTTCCTCTGCGTGTGGAATGCTGACGGCAATCAGGGCGAACGTGGAGCACTGAGTACCCACGGCTGGGACAGGACCGGTCCGGAACCCCGGCTTGCCTCCGGACGTGACATCACCCGAAAGCAGTTGATTAACATGCTGAACTATATCCACTTTAAAGATGAGAGCATCATCATCAACCTTGCCCACAGGAAGTACGGCTCGACGATCGCCCTTCGGGCAAAACCTCTCCCCTGTCTCGACAAAACCCTTGAGTGTGTGTGGTCTGAAGCAACGGGCATGGATCAGAAACTCAAGGCTCACCGCATTCTGAATTTCATCGTTCCCGATTCACACCATCCGCTCCTGGTGGAGGCCGCCCAGCTGGAAGTAACAGAGGAAAGAGTCCTCTTCCAACTCCCCGATTCTTGTCGCGAGATACGTTCCCGCAAGATTAACAGGCATCGCTGCCGTGATATTCGAGTCCAGTTTCTGCAAAACGGCGCGCTGTTTTACGGAAGCCTCATTGACTTCACCCCTGTTTCCTTCCATGTCAAGATAGAGAGCATCCCTCCCCAGTCCTTTCAATGGGTCAACCCCGAGACCCCCGTGCACATTGTCTTCAGCAATAAAAACGAGGTTCTCTATTCGGGTGACTGCGAGATTATGAAGCACGATTGCGGGCAGGGCGCGCGCTCATATATTCTCCGGCCGCTTGCGACCCGGATACGTCGTTTCAAGGCCAAGGAATACAGAAGCATTCGTCACCGGCTTGTACCCTCGCCCAATATTATCTTTACCGATCCCCTTACCGGCAAGTGTGTCAACCTGAAGGTTGCCGATCTTTCGGGTGCCGGTCTCTCCGTTGAGGAGAGTGAGGAAGATTCTGTTCTCATGCCCGGAAGGGTCATTCCCGAACTCAGCATCGATCTTGCCAACAGCATGTCGTTTCACTGCAAGGCCCAGGTTGTCTATCGGAAAGCCGCGCCGGAGGTGAAAGGGGTTATCACCTGCGGCCTGGCGATTCTGGATATGGATATCACGGAACATGTGCGGCTGCTGGCCCTGCTCCAGCAGGCAACGGACCGGTACTGTTATATCTGTGCAAAGGTGGATATGGATGAACTCTGGGAGTTTTTTTTCCAGACTGACTTCCTGTACCCGAAAAAGTATCTGTACATCCAGGAAAACAAGGAAAAGTTCAAGAACACCTATGAAAAGCTCTATGGAAACAATCCCCATATTGCCCGGCATTTCACCTACCGGAAAGACGGGAGAATCTACGGGCATATTGCCATGGTCCGCTACTATGAAAACACATGGCTGATCCACCACCACGCCTCCGGAAAGTTACACGGCAAGAGGGCAGGTCTGATAGTGCTGGAGCAGATCGGACGCGCGATAAATGACTCGCATGGTCTCTACTCCGCCCGCATGCATTTTGTCATGTGCTATTTCAGGCCGGAAAACAGCTTTCCGAAAAGGGTCTTCGGGGGGATTGCGGATCAGATAAACGACGGGAAGGGTTGCTCCATTGACGCTTTTGCCTACTTCCATTTCCGAAAAGGCTCCGTTGAACAATGGAATTTGACGGGACCCTGGGCGCTGCAGAAGACCACCGCGGAAGACTTGCGGGAACTGGACGGTTTTTACCGGCATGCATCCGGAGGGCTCCTTCTCCATGCCCTGGATCTGAACCCCGACATGTTCGAGAAAAATGATATCGCTAAAGAATATGAGAAAGCGGATATACGGAAAGAAAAACGGCTCTTTTCTTTGAGAAAGAATGACACCTTGAAGGCAATCTTTGTTGTAAACGTGTCTGATGTCGGGCTTAACATGTCAGAGCTGACAAACTGCATCCACACTATCATTCTTGATGAAGATGATTTTCCCTGTGGGACTCTTTCGATGATGTGGTCGTTGCTTTCCAAGTATTATTCATCTGAAGAAATACCGATATTGCTGTATCCTGCTTCGTATGCTGATAAGAATAAATTCGAATATGAAAACATCTACAATCTGTGGATATTGAATATGCACTATACCGACAGCTATTTCAGATCAATTGAAAGAATGATCCGTCATGGGAATGAGTAATATCTATCTATACTGAAAATAGTACTGTGTGGTGATCATGAAAAAAGAACTGGAAAATAATCCGCTGTACAACAGCAGAATAATCGACACCTATATCAAGCTGATAAAGCGGAAGTACAGCCATGTCAATATAGTCGAACTGCTGCACTATGCGAAAATGGAACCGTATGAGGTCGCCGATCAGGGGCACTGGTTTACCCGGGAACAGGTTGAACTGTTCCATGACAGGGCGGTCAAGCTGACGGGAAATGAAAGTATTGCCCGGGAGGCCGGACGTTACGCGGCATCGCCCGATTCGATAGGGGTGATGCGTCAGTATCTTCTCGGATTCGTCAGTCCGTCGAAAGTGTATGAACTGATCGGCAAGACCATGAGCAATTTTACCCGTTCTTCGCTGTATGAGTCCAGGGTCCTGTCCTCGGACCGGGTTGAGGTTACCGTCAGGCCCGTGAAAGGCGTGCGGGAGAAACCGTTCCAGTGTGAAAACAGGATTGGCTTCATGGAAGCAATCGCGGATGTGTTCAATACCCGATCTCTTCACATCGACCACCCCGAATGCATGTTTCGCAACAGTTCGGTGTGCCGGTATGTCATCTCCTGGGAGAAACCCGTTTCCGCATCCTGGCGGAAAATGCGTGACTATGGCGCTCTCCTGTTCTTTCTGGTGAGCGGTATTTCTTTCCTGCTGGGGGGATGGGTCGCACTTCAGGCGGTGCTGCCGTTTTCCCTGTCCCTCCTGATAGTTTTCATCATCCTTGCGGCGAGAATGGAGAGAAAGGAACTCACCGGGTCCATTGATAACCTCCGACAGTCGACGGATAAACTTATTGAGCAGATAAACGTCAACTATAATAACGCGCTGTTGACCAACGAAATCGGCCAGGCGATCAGCAAGCAGACGGATATCGATGCACTCCTCGGCAATCTGGCCCTGGTGCTGAAGAAAAGGCTTGATTATGACAGGGGTATGATTCTTCTCGCGGATGCGGGGAAAAAACATCTTCTGTTCAAATCAGGGTTCGGGTACACGGAAGAACAGGAAAGATTTCTGCAAAAAACGGCATTTCATCTGACACGGCCGGAGTCAAAGGGTGTATTCGTCATTTCCTTCCGCGATCAGAAACCATACCTCGTCAATGATTTAAACGAGATCAGGACGTCCCTTTCCCTGAACAGTCTGTCATTTGCAAAAAAGATGGGCGCACAGTCATTCATCGTCTGTCCCATAGTCTGTGACGGTAAATCAATCGGTGTGCTGGCTGTCGATAATGTTGTTACCAAGAAACCGCTCGTGCAGAGCAATATGAGCCTCCTCATGGGAATTGCAACCATTATCGGCATCAGCATACGGAATGCCATGCTGAACGAGGCGAAGGAGCGTCAGTTCAAGTCGACACTGCAGACCCTGGCGGCCAGTATCGATGCCCGTGACACCATGACCGCCGGGCATGCGGAGAAGGTTACCGAGTACTCGCTCGGCATCTGCCGGGAACTGGGGCTTTCCAAGGATTACAGCGAGATGATACGGGTTGCGTCACTGCTCCATGATTACGGAAAGATCGGAATTGCCGATTCCGTCCTGAAGAAGGACGGACCGTTGACCGCGGACGAATACCGGCAGGTACAGTCACATGTGGAAAAGACCGGCGAGATACTTGCGCAGATTAATTTCGAGGGAATTTATCGTCATGTTCCGGAGGTCGCAGGAAGCCATCATGAGAAAATAGACGGGACCGGATACCCGAGAGGGCTCAAGGGGAATGAGATTCCGCTGGGTTCCAAGATCATTGCCGTTGCGGATTTTTTTGAAGCGATAACCGCGAAGCGCCATTACCGTGAGCCGATGCCTTTTGCGGTTGCGAAGGGGCTGCTGCGGGACAGAAGCGGAACGCACTTTGATCCTAAGGTTGTGGCCGCGTTTTTATCCTACCTGGAAAAGAGGGGTGAGATGTTCGCTGAAAAGGATATCGCGCAGGTCCGTGGCCGCGAGCAGCGCTTCCGCAGGGTGCCGTGCAGAATGCCCGTTTCGTTTCGCGTGAACGGGAAAACGGTATCGGGAACCAGTACGGATATCAGCACGAAAGGAATGTATGTGGCCGGAGAGGATGAGATCGCGGAAGGGAGCGTAATTGAGCTTTCCTTCTCGCTGCCTGATTCCCGCGCGATGACGATACGGGCAAAAGGGCGTGTCGCCTGGGTAAACAATGGTAAAAAAAGGGTGAAGCCCGTCCTTCCCGAGGGCTTCGGGGTGGAATTCCTGGATGTGGAGCCGGGTAGAAGTGTGATTCGGTCCTTTGTCGGCGCCTGAACGTATCGGGATGGCTGTGCTGGCCCACCGTCACGCGACAGAATAGAGGAGGCTTCGCTGCTGAAAGCAGGTTCAGGGAATTGGTTTGCGTCCCCTGGCGCAGATGATGGGCGAATAGGTAAAGCGTCGCGGGTTGTTGAAAAAACGGTGAAACTCTTCCAGGAATTCTTCATACCCGCCTTCGTACTCGGGGAAGGTATAGCCTGTCTTCCGGGGCGCGGTTTCGATCTTCTTCATCCAGTTGAATGAATCGGACTTCCGGAGTTCACCGAATATCAGGTGGTGGGCCGATACCTCCACGTCTATTTCCTCATAGGCAAGGTCATGGAGATAGGAGAAGAGTTTTCTCCCCACGTACGGGTCGAAATCAGCCTTTTCCCGGAGCGCGTCCACAATGGCGAACAGTGTTTTCTCCATCCTCGCGGATATCCCGTAGTGGCTCAGGCAGTTATGATCCAGGTCGATAAGGCAGAAGATGCCGCCGGGCCTCACGATTTTCGTGACGTTTTCGACCACGGCAAAACTGTCGGTAAGGAAATACTCCAGAACAAACCGGACCCAGACGAAGTCGAACAGTCCCAGGTCGTCCAGCGGGAGAAGCATGTCGCGCCTCTGGAACTCGATGTTCTCCCCCGCATAGTGACCGCGGGCGTGGGAAATCCTTTTCTCCGAGAGATCGATTCCGACAACCGAGCCGTTCGGTTGCACCAGGTCGTGGAGAAGCGACGAGGTCATTCCGGAACCGCAGCCGATATCCGCAACCCGCATCCCGGGAGCAATCCCCGCCCACACCGCCTGTCTGCGCAGGACATCCCCGTCGGTCTTCAACTCCAGGCGGAGCGTTTCATCATCATTTTCCATGAGGTATTCACCGGACCGCATCAATGCTCCCCTGCGAGTTTATTTCTTCGTTTATTCCCGGGTGATGCCACGGAGGTGGATGAGTGAGGAGATGCCGCTGTGTTTCACGGGTGGACGGAAACTTATACCATTGTCCACTACCACGGGGCAATAGCATTTCTCATTAAGGTTGTGACTATTCGGTAGCCAATCAGGGGACTCAAGGCGGAAAGATACGGATCGCGCCGCGCATGTCTGTTTGACGATGATCCCCGTTTTGCCTCGGCCGGTGCGGGTTCGGCGCATCATCCGGAGGCGGCAACCGATATCGCAGTGAAATTCTGATTGCATTTTTACGGTAAAATGCCGTACTAGTAAAGCATTGTAGGTGGGACCGTTTTCGGCTTTCGCGGTCCGGCAGAGTATCTTTCCACGGAGGTGCAGGGATGTCGGA
>CAYSPF010000001.1:84577-90931 GCA_964432775.1 uncultured Geobacter sp. | reverse complement strand
AACGGCGCGGGCATGGCCTTCGACAGGAGAAAGCAGTATCACTACCAGCATCTGGCGTACAATTTCATCCATAAAATGGCCGAACCGTTTCTGGTGACCGTGGACCCAGAGCCGTCCGATGCGCCGGTCAGCCGAAACAGCCATTCCGGCCAGGAGTTCAATTACGTCCTGGAAGGAAGGGTGAAGATTATCATCGACGACCATGAACTGGAGTTGAATCAGGGGGATTCCCTGTATTTCGACTCAAGCCATCCCCACGGCATGAAAGCACTCGATAACAGGGCGGCGAAGTTCCTGGCGATAATTTTATAATATGAACAGACCTGCCGGGTTATCGAAACCTGACAGGTCTCTCTATGAGAGGTGCCGATTCCATGCTTGATACCTACCTTCCCCGTACACAGTACAAGTCCTACGAGGACTTTATCGAGAACTTTACCATTACCGTCCCCGAGTCCTTTAATTATGCCTACGACGTGGCTGACGAGATTGCGCTTCGCGAGCCGGACAGGGTCGCCGTCATCTGGTGCGACGACAAGGGAAACGAGGCCGTCTTCACCTTCGGCCAGCTGAAGCGCTACAGCGACAAAGCTGCATCCTTCTTCCGCTCCACGGGAATCGGCAAGGGCGATCCGGTGATGTTGGTCCTGAAGCGCCGCTACGAGTTCTGGTTCTGTCTCCTTGGCCTGCACAAGCTGGGGGCAATCGCCATCCCGGCTACCCACCTGCTGACCTCCAAGGATATCATCTATCGTTGCAACGCCGCCGATATCAGGATGGTGGTGGCCGTAAACGACCCGGACGTGCTGCAGCACGTGGAAAATGCACTGGAAAAATCGCCCACCCTGCAGTGCAAGGCCGTCCTTGACACCGACCGGGACGGTTGGCTCAATTTCTCCGCTGAACTGGAAAAGGCTTCCGATACGTTTCAACGGCCGGAGGGAGAAGACAGGGAGAAAAGCGACGATATATCCCTCCTCTATTTCACCTCCGGAACCACCGGCATGCCCAAGATGGTCCGGCACGATTTCGTCTATCCCCTGGGTCATATTCTCACGGCGAAATACTGGCAGAGCGTCAGCGATGGCGGGATCCACCTCACCATCGCCGACACCGGGTGGGCCAAGGCCGTATGGGGAAAGATCTACGGCCAGTGGCTGAGCGGCGGCGCCGTCTTCGTCTATGACTACGACAAGTTCACTCCCAAGAATCTGCTGGAAGTTATCGCCCGCTACGGGATCACAACCTTCTGCGCTCCACCCACCATCTATCGGTTTCTGATAAAGGAGGACTTTTCCGGGCTGGACCTGTCACGGCTGAAATACTGCGTCATTGCAGGAGAGCCGCTCAATCCGGAGGTGTATAACCAGTTCCTGAAAAAAACCGGCATCCGGCTCATGGAAGGGTACGGACAGACGGAATGCACCCTGGCCATCGCTACGTACCCCTGGATGGAGCCGAAGCCCGGATCCATGGGAAAGCCTTCGCCCATGTACGACATGGACATCGTCACCGATGAATTGAAGTCGTGCGAGGTGGGGGAAGAAGGCCAGATAATCATCAGGACGGACAGGAAGAAGCCGGTCGGGATGTTCAGCGGCTACCATCGGGATGCGGAAATGACACGCAGGGTCTGGCATGACGGCATCTACTACACGGGGGATATGGCATGGCGGGACGAGGACGGCTACTACTGGTTCGTCGGACGTTCCGACGACGTGATCAAGAGTTCCGGCTACCGGATCGGTCCCTTCGAGGTGGAAAGCGCCCTCCTGGAACACCCCGCGGTCATGGAATGCGCCATCACCGCGGTTCCCGATGAGATCCGCGGACAGATTGTCAAGGCTACCGTGGTGCTTACCAAAGAGTATGCGGCGAGCGACAACCTTGTGGATGAGCTCCAGGAGCACGTGCGGAAGCTGACGGCGCCGTACAAGTACCCGCGCATCATCGAATTTCTCCCCGAGCTCCCCAAAACCATCAGCGGTAAGATCCGCCGGGTGGAGATCCGGGAAAAAGACAAAGGGGATACCGGAGCCGGTACTCCGTGAGATTCGAGCACGAACAGCCCTTCTGGGGGGGGATCGTCAAATCCATGGGCTTGGTGTTCGGCGACGTCGGCACCAGCCCCATCTATACCCTCACGGTCATCTTCGCCCTGACGAAACCCACTCCGGAGAATGTATTCGGCATCCTGTCGCTGGTTTTCTGGACCCTGACCCTGCTGGTGACGGTCGAATATGCCTGGCTCGCCATGAGCCTGGGACGCAAGGGGCAGGGAGGCGAGATCGTTCTCCGTGAGATCCTGATCAAGATGCTCAAGTCGGGGCGCTTGCTGGCCTTCGGCGGACTTCTTTCCTTTATCGGTGTTTCCCTACTGATGGGGGACGGTGTCATCACGCCGGCCATCAGCATCATGTCGGCGGTGGAGGGGATGCTGCTTATCCCGGGGCTTGCCGACATTCGCCAGGGAACCCTGACGCTTATCGCCGTATCTATCGCCATCGGCCTGTTCATCATGCAGTTCAAGGGGACCGACAAGGTCGCTCGTGTCTTCGGCCCGGTGATGGTCTTCTGGTTCGCCGCCCTGACTATTACCGGACTTGTCTCTGTGGCGGAAATGCCGGAAATCATCAGTGCCGTCAGCCCGCACTATGCAATCCGCTTCTTTCTCGACAACGGCTTTTCCGCTTTTTTCGTCCTCTCCGAGGTCATCCTGTGCGCGACCGGCGGGGAGGCCCTGTATGCAGATATGGGACACCTGGGGCGGCGGCCCATCATCAGGGCCTGGTACTTCGTCTTTTTTGCGCTGGTTATCAATTATCTCGGCCAGGCCTCTTTCCTCCTGCGCCACCCCCACGTGAAAAACCTGTTGTTCGGCATGGTGCAGTCCCAGGCCCCGGTCCTGTATATACCCTTCCTTGTCCTCACCATCATGGCCACCGTCATCGCCTCCCAGGCGGTTATCAGCGGAGTTTTTTCCATTGTCTACCAGGGAATCACCACCCGTCTCATGCCGCTCATGAAGGTGGATTATACCTCGCAGATACTGAAGTCGCAGATCTATATCGGTTTCATCAACTGGTCGCTCATGTGCGCGGTGATCCTCATCATGCTTATCTTCAGGAAATCGGCCAACCTGGCGGCGGCCTACGGCATGGCGGTAACCGGCTCCATGACCATTACCAGCCTGATGATGATCATCATCTTCGCCCACACCAACAAGAAGTGGAAGGTGCCTATCGCCGTGGCGGTGTGCCTGGTCGACTTTCTCTACCTCAGCTCAACGCTTACCAAGCTTCCCCACGGCGCCTACTGGTCCCTGATACTGGCCTCTTTCCCCTTTGCCACCATCCTCCTCTGGACCTTCGGGCAACGCACCCTGTACCAGGCCCTGCGGCCGCTGGATTTGGAAACCTTTCTGGTGAGCTATAAACAGATCTATGCCGAGGGACGGATTCTCGCGGGAACGGCGCTGTTTTTTTCCCGCGAATGGAACGTCATTCCGCCGTACGTCATCCACTGCATCATCCGCAGTAATATTGTGTACGAACGGAATGTCCTGATCTCCATTGTCAGGACCGACGAGCCGTTCGGCGTGAAAACCTTGTTGAGAGAGGATCTGGCCCCCGGGCTGGAGGCGTTGGAGGTTCGGGCGGGATATATGGCGGTTCCGGATATCGAATCCCTTCTGCAACTGAACGGCATCAGGGAGAAGGTCATCTTCTACGGCATCGAGGACATCAACACGCGGAATCCGGTATGGAAGGTCTTCAGCCTGATCAAGAAACTGACACCCAACTTCGTGCAATTCAACAAGCTTCCCGCCAGTCGGCTGCACGGGGTGGTAACCAGGGTGGAGATGTAATCCCGCGGGTTGCGCCTCGGAATAAAAAAAGGGCGTTGCCTCTCGGCAGCGCCCCCTGTTCTTTCACCTTCGCGGTTTATGCTTCTTCCTCGTCACCGAAGGTTATTTCGTTGTACACCCTGTCTTCCTCGAAGCGCTTGGTCTGTGCCTGCATCTTTTCCAGATCCTCCTTGCAGCGCACGCAGCAATGGGCGAAGGGCACTACCCGGAGCCTTCCTATGGGTATTTCGCAGCCGCATTCCTCACAGATACCGAATTCACCTTCTTCTATCCGCAGCAGGGCCTCATCGATGTTGCGTAATTTCTCCCGTTCCCTATCGCTCAGCAGGAGTCCCAGTTCCCGGTCCCTCTCGCTGGAGGCCTGATCATAAATGTCGCCGCTCGGTTCGCCGCCGGGAAGGTCGGACGATGTCTTAAGCGTCTTGTTTATTTCCTTCAGGGTCTCCTCCTTCAGCTTCAGGAGCAGAGCTTTCATTTCATCATTTCTTTCGACCATTGAAACCTCTCAGTGCGCTAGTCTTGTACCGCCGATCAAGACTGGACATAATAACCAAGTTTGCCCTGTTGTCAAGAAAAAAGCCGTGCAATGCGTCACGCTGCACTGGGGCGCTTATTCATCATCGGGGTCGATGATTTCTCCTATCAGATCGTAATCCGAGGAGTCGGTGATCTTCATCCGCACGATATCGCCGACGTTTGCAGTGCCCGCCGTGATATAGACCTGACCGTCGATGTCGGGGGCCTGGCGCGAACAGCGTCCCCTCAGGAGGAGATCGGTCTCTTCGCTGTACCCTTCAACGATAACCTCCTCCGTCCGGCCGACCAGGCGCCGGTTACGCTTGAAGGAAAGCCGGGCCTGGGCCTTCATGAGCTTCTTGTATCGGTCCCTTTTCACCCGCTCCGAGATCTGGTCGTCCATCTCCGCGGCGGGCGTTCCTTCCTCCCTGGAGTAGCAGAACACGCCCAACCTGTCGAACCGGACCTCTTCCACGAACTGAAGCAACTGCTTGAAGTCCTCCTCTGTTTCGCCCGGAAAGCCGACGATGAGGGATGTGCGCAGGGCGATGTCCGGAATCTCGCGACGCAGCTTCGCGATCAGTGCCCGTATTTCCGCGGAAGTGCTCCGCCGGTTCATCCTTTTCAGGATGGGATCGCTGATGTGCTGCAGAGGGAGGTCCAGGTACTTGCAGATCTTTTCTTCTTCTTTTATCAGCCGGATGAGGCCGTCGCTGATACCGTCGGGGTAGGAGTAGAGGAGACGTATCCAGGAAAGGTCTGCAATCCCGGTCAGCCGGGACAGCAACCCTTCCAGGGAGACGTCGCCCTCCAGGTCCCGGCCGTATCGGGTGATGTCCTGGGCGATAATGTTGAGTTCCCGCGCGCCTCCCGCCACCAGCCTCCGCGCTTCGACCAGCAGCCCGTCCAGGGGGCGGGAGCGGTACGAGCCTCGCAGGCTTGGTATTACGCAATAGGCGCATTGGTTCGAGCACCCCTCGGCTATCTTCAGGTAGGCGGAATAGAGTGGTGAGGAGTTGAGGCGCGGCGAATCTTCATCATAGACAAAATTGGGGTCGCCGATGTAGCGAAGCTGCCTGGAGGTCCCGCTCTTCTCAGCGATAATTTCGGCGATGCGGGGATAGTCCCCGGTGCCGACAAAAATGTCAACTTCCGGCAACTCCCTGCACAGCTCTTCCTGGTAGCGCTGGGGGAGGCATCCGGTGACGATGAGGAGCCGACAGCGCCCGTCGTGTTTCCGGTCGGCGAGATCGAGGATTGCGTCGATGCTCTCCTGCTTGGCTTCCTTGATGAAGGAGCAGGTGTTGACGATAATGATGTCCGCGTCCTTTTCGTCGGTGGTGATGGCGTATCCCTCACGATCGAGAAAGCCGAGCATTACCTCCGCATCCACCAGATTCTTCGGGCAGCCCAGGCTTACCATGCTGACCTTTTCACGTATTCTTTCTTTCACAAACTCCCCTTTGTCTCTTTATTGCCTGAAATTTATGAATTGTAACTCGATTCCCAGATCCTTCCCCTTCAGCAGCCCGATCACCTCCTGGAGGTCGTCGATGTTCTTGCCCGTCACCCGCACCTGGTCCTCCTGGATCTGGGCCTGCACCTTCAGTTTTGTCTCCTTGATCACGGCGATGACTTCTTTGCCTTTTTCCTTTGATATCCCCTGCTGAATGGAGACGATCTGGCGGATCATTCCGCCTGATGCAGGCTCCGGCGTACCATACTTCAGGGTCTTGAGAGAGACCCCTCTTTTTACGCACTTGGACTGGAGGATATCGACGATAGCCTTTAACCTGAAATCGTCGTCGGCGAGAATCTTTATCGAGTCCTTCTCCAGCGTTACCTCGCTCTTGGACTTCTTGAAATCATAGCGCTGGGTGATTTCCTTGACGGTCTGATTAATCGCATTGTCAACCTCCTGCATGTCGACCGTTGAAACGATATCAAATGACGGCATAGTGTACCCTCCC
>CAYSPF010000001.1:20741-84477 GCA_964432775.1 uncultured Geobacter sp. | reverse complement strand
TTGATCACCTCGACCCCTTCCGGGGCTTTGAAGGTGAACAAAGAGCCGCGCAGACCCCGGTTTACCCTCACGTTGCTGAATTCTATGGCTGTTCTGGAGCCGAAGGGGTCAAAGACCACCGAGGAGACGATGGGGAAGGTCTTCGGGGCCTTTCCTTCCTTCAGGTAGCGCTCGACCGCCTCCGCCGAGACCGTCAGCTGGAGCTTTGCCAGATTCCGGCTCGGTTTTTTCGGCGTCAGTTCGAGAAGGTAGTTCCCCGCGGCATCGCGGCCGCTGTTCAGGGCCGTGATGGTGAAGTCACGGGAAATGCGGCCGATGCCGGTCAGATAGTTGAGCGTAACGCTGTTTCCCCCCTCGAACAGCTTGCTTACCCCGGCTTCCATGACCTGTTTGTTTTCCGGCAGGTAGAACCAGACCGTTGTGCCGTCCGATACAATCAGCTGACGCGGTTTCGTGTAATCGAAGCGAAACATGGCCGCCCTGCCGGGGTTTTTCCTGAGGGAGAGGGCGCCGTTTCCTTTCTGTTCCTTTTTCATGGAAGGGATAAAGGTTTTCTGGGAAAAGGAGGCTTGCAGATCGGTCAGGGAGTTATAGCTTTTCTCCACGGTGGCGACCACATCCTTCAGGGCCGCGGCGGCCCTCGCCTGAGCCGGCGAGAAGAGGCCGGTGATGAGTATACAGCTGAGAAAGAGGGGGGCGATAGATCGTTTCATATTCATTTTTCCTTTCAAAAAACGGGCTGATACTGCCATAGATGTAGTAACGGCGCAACACCTTTTCCGTTGTCCGTTGTCCGTGACCGATCTCCGTTGAAAACCGAAAACCGCCTTTTACGGACAACGTGATCACACCAGGTTTGACGGGTCAAGAATGAATACTACCTGCCCGTCGCCCAGGATAGCTCCGCCGGAGACCCCCTTCATCCTGTTCAACGGTTTTCCCAGGGGTTTGGCGAATACGTCCTGCTGACCGAGGAACCGGTCGACTATGAGTCCCGCCTTGCGGCCGCGTATCTCCACCACGACGGCAGGTATGCTCCCGCCCCTGATGGGCGCGAGGGGTAGTCCGAGGAGACGATGGAGGCTTAGGAGGGGAACCTCTTCTTCACCGAGAAGGAACAGTTTTCTCTTTCCGCGGGTGAGGACGGTGTCGCGCTTGATGTCGATGGTCCGGAGAACCTTTGTTACCGGAAAGGCGACGGTCAGGGAAGAACAGGCGACCAGCAGAATAGGGATGATTGAGATGGTAAGGGGGAGGGAGAGGAGGAAACGGCTCCCTTTCCCCGGCTCCGATTCTATGGCAAGACTCCCTCCCAGTGATTGCAAGGAGGAACGAACCACATCCATGCCGACTCCCCTGCCGGAGATATCGGAAACCCGTTGCGCCGTGGAAAAACCCGGGGCGCAGATCAGCAGCAAGGCCTGCCTGCCGGTAATCTTTGCTCCATCTTCCTTTTTTACGAGACCCTTTTCGATTGCCGCTGCCACGAGTCGTGCGGGGTCCATACCGCGGCCGTCGTCGGACAGGGTAATCAGCACCAGATCTTTCTCCCTGGCGACCTCGATGGTTATCTGCCCGGCAGGAGGCTTGCCCGAGGCCAGACGTTCTTCCGGAGTTTCAAGGCCGTGGTCGACGGCGTTTCGCAGTATATGGAGCAGGGGATCGGAGAGTTCTTCCAGTATGCCGCGATCAAGCTCTATTTCCTTGCCGGTGATGCGGAATACGACTTCCTTGCCGCTCTTTTTCGCCAGATCGCGAACAACCCGCGGCAGTCGGTCTGCCATGGAGGCAAAGGGCATCAACCGTACCTTCAGCACTTCGTCATGGAGTTCCCGCAACAACCGCGAAAGCTCGGCAACCGACGTGTCGAGCGGGGTCGATCCGAGCTCGCGGGCGATGTTTGCCATCCTGTTTTTGTTGGTTATCAGTTCGCCGGTGAGATTTATCAGGTTGTCAAGGACCCCGGTCCTGACCCGGACGGTCTGCTGAGAGTCCGCCACCTCCCGGAGGCCGGGAGGTGTTGTGTCTTCCCTGGCCGTTTCTTCGTCGAGTTCCCTGTCCCGGGTCGCGGAAGGAGGCTCTTGTTCAGTGGCTATTCCTGCCCCGGGAGAGGTTTCGGTCGCCGGTTCCGGTTCATAGACGGTAAGCCTCCGTTTCAGGTCGACGATATCTCCGGCGCCCGTCCCGTCTGCTTCCACGTCCTGCACCATTGCTATCAGGAGATCTGTCCCCTCCAGGAGGAGATCCGCGGCGCCGTGATCAAAGACCAAGGTGCCCTCGCGGACCTTGTGCATGAGGTCCTCCATCGTATGGGAGAGGTCGGCGATGTCATTGTACCCCATGGAAGCACCCATTCCCTTCAGGGAATGGGCAATGCGGAACAGGGTGTTTATCTTTTCCCGATCGCCGGGGTCTCCCTCCACTGCCACGATGGCGTCACCCATGCCGTTAAGGTGCTCCATGGCTTCGGAGACAAACAGATCCTTATACTGGGACATGTCCATCATGGATCCTCTTATACCTGCCGGGGTTTGCGGACGGGTTCCGCTGCGCCGAGCAGCAAATCGTCCTCGAGTCCGGCCACGAGCCGTTCAAGGTTTAGAAGCGGTATGGCTTCCTCGTTGTGCAGGACCGTCCGTTCCGTGAGCCCGTTGCCGGGTTCCACCGTTTCCGTCGGAGGCGCCGCGTAAATAATCCGCTCGACCCGATCAATCCGCAGGGCCAGGGTGCCGATCCGGTGGTCGAGAAGCAGCAGTGTTCCGGCGTCACGTGGGGAATCCCCATACAGAAATGCAGCCGGATCCAGGATCGGGGTCGGCGACCCGTGGGAATTCATCACTCCGAGGTAGTATTCGGGGACTTTAGGGATGGGATAGGTCTGAAACGTCTCTCTGACCTCCGCGATATCGTCCAGGCGGAGGGCAAGCCGCTCACCACGGAGAGTGACGATGAGGAAACGGTCGTGCCGTTTGATCATGGCGCCGGGTCCTCCTTTGGCGCCAGCATGAAGCGCTCCACGCTTCGCAGCAGGTCATCGGACAGGGCCGCCAGTTCCCGGGCGGCCTGCGCCATTTCCTGCATGGCAACGGTCTGTTCTTCGGTCGCGGCGGATACCTGTTCCGTTGATGCGGCATTGTCTTCCGCAACCCGTGCTATCTCATCCACGTTCTTTACCATCTGTCCGGCGCCTTCGGTCTGCATGGCCGCCAAGTCGGCGATGCTGTTTGCTTTTCGTTCGGTTTCCATAACCGTGTCCACGATCTCCTTGAAAGAGGCGTTCGTGATGTCGATATTCTTCTTGCCGTCTCCGATGTTTTTCGAGATCTCCAGGATCGTGTCCTGGACCCGGCGGCTTTCTTCCCGTATCACGGTGATCAACTCTATGATGTCATCGGCGGATCGCCCCGCTCCCTCGGAGAGCTTTCGCACCTCATCCGCCACCACGGCAAAGCCCTTGCCGTACTCTCCCGCCCGGGCAGCCTCGATGGATGCGTTCAGCGCGAGCATATTGGTCTGGCGCGCGATATCGGCGATAAAATCGGCAATCTTACCCACCCGTTGCAGCTTGGCGTTAAACTCCATGTACTGGCGGCTGCTCTGATCAACACGATCGAAGAAAAGACGCATCCGTTCCATGAGGTCGCTTGCCTGTTCTCCACCCCGCCGGGCGGTGACGCTTGTCTCGCGGGCCGCTCCCGCCGCTTCCCTGGCCCTTTTTGCCACCAGTTCGATGGAAATGGCAATCTCGTGGATGACCTTGGAGCTGGCGGAGACCATTTCGGCCTGTCTTTCCGCCCCGCGGGAGATGGACTCCACCGTCAGAGCAACCTCTTCGGTGGCCCCGTTTATTTCCAGAGCCGATGATGAGAGGGTCTTTGCCGATTCGGAGACCCTTTCCGCGATGTCCCTGATACTCTTTACCAACACCCGCAGGTTGTCCGTCATGCTGCGGATGGAGCACGCCATGTCAACGGTTTCGTCGGGGAAGAGCGTATGCCGCAGAATCACGTCTTTCGTCAGATCCCCACTGCTGATGGCCTCGGCTGAGTCGTTCAGCATGGATATGTTCCTGGTGAAGGTCTTGGAGAAAATCCAGCCGAGGATCAGTCCGATGGTGAGCGCAACGGCGTAGCTCAGAACGTTGGAGGCCTCGGGAGAATAGCCGATGAGTTGCACGAGGTTCGGGGAAAAAGCAACCACTGCCACGACAACTACAAACCCGAGGATGAACTTGTACCCGATGGATATACGCATTATTCTCTCCTTTGCGCGGCAATCGGTTCGTCCCGTGCGGCCCGGCGGACTCCCGAATCACCGTTTGCGGTATATGCGCTCAACCGGACACTCGGTCCGGAACAGCCTGCGCGATGCTTCCACCATGGACTCCGTCTTTCCCAGCACCAGAAAGCCGCCGGCGCGGAGCGAGTCGGCAAACCTGCGAAGAATGCTTTCCTGGTGGCTCCGCTCGAAATAGATAAGTACATTGCGGCAGAGGATAAGGTCGCATTCCTGAAGGGATTCGGAACGGACCAAGTCGTCACGGTGAAAGTCCACCATGTCGCGAATCTCGGGAAGGAGGTGGTAACGTCCTTCCCGTAACCGGAAATAGCGCTCCCTGATGGCCGGGGGTGTTTCTTCCAGGCTTTCCGGAAAATAGACGCCCCGTGCGGCTGTCCGCAGCACATGGGGATCGATATCCGTTGCGTTGATGGAAACCCTGATCCGTGACAGTTCGCCCCCAAAGGAATCGCGCAGGATAAGCGCCAGGGTATAGGGTTCCTCGCCGCATGCGCACCCTACACTCCTGATTCTCAGGTATTCCCTCCCTTCCTGCCGACAGGCGGAAAAAAGCGCGGGAAGGACTTCGTCGCGAATTTTCTGAAAGGTGTCGGGATTCCGGAAGAATTTGCTCACGTGGATGGTGAGCGTCTTCATCAGCAGTACCGGCTCGTCTTTGTCCCATAACAGGAAATCCGCATATTCTTCCGCGGTTTCACAGCCGACAGCCCGAATTCTGGCGGCAAGGCGACGCCGGATGCAGGCGTCCTTGTAGCAGGAGAGGTGGACGCCTGTCAGAGTCTTCAGGATACGGCGAATGCGTTCGAAATCAGGTTCCGTTATTTCACAGAAGTCGCTTCGATTTCGTGTTTTGCTGACGGCGACTCTTTTCATAGAAGGATAGAAACGTGGAAACTATTTAGCGCATTCGGAGAAATGCGGGTGAAATCTCCCCGCCCCTTGCGGGAGGGGGGTAGGGGTGGGGGTGTTTGCCGTGCCTGACTCAGTTGGCGGCTTCACCCACCCCTCAGTCCCCTCCCGTCAAGGGAGGGGAAGCGAAGCAAAGCAAATTATTGCGCCCTCAGGAAAAGTGGTCATAGCCCATTTTCCCAAAGGGAATCTCCGCGCCGTCGGCGCCGATGAAGGACAATCTCCGCTCCTCGGTTATGACGCCGATTTCCGCTACGGGAGTACCCATCTGCTCCAGCAGGTGGAATACGGCGGGTATCTTTTCCGGTGGGACGGTAAAGAGGAGTTCGTAGTCCTCGCCGCCCGCAAGTGCCCGGGAGACGGCCTCCGTGGATGCAGTTGCCGTATGTTCGCGAAAATGGCGTGACAGGGGAAGGGCGTCGAGATGCACTCGCGCTCCCACGGAGGAACAGTCGAGGATATGACCCAGGTCGGCCGGCAGTCCGTCGCTCAGGTCGATCATGGCTGAAGGGAGGCGCGCATCGGCGAGGGCCATCCCTTCCCGGACCCGAGGAGTCGGGTCGAGATGACGTCTGATGGCCGGTCCCTTCCTCTCCCCCTTTTTCAGCTGTTCGAGACCGAGCGCCGAGTCGCCGACGGTCCCGGTGACGCACACGCGATCGCCCGGACGGGCGCCGTTGCGGCGTACTATCTTTTCCGGAAACTGGTCCCCGAGAAGCGTGATGGAAATGACGAGTCTGTCGGGGGATGAGCAGGTATCCCCGCCGATGAGGCCCACGCCGAACTCTTCTGCCCGCTGCAGCATACCGCCGGTGCAGTCGTCCAAAAAATCGAGGGTCGTGGCTGGCGGAATAGCCAGAGAGAGGAGAAAATGGCGGGGTTCTCCTCCCATGGCGGCCATGTCGGACAGATTGACCGCCACGGCCTTCCTCCCGAGGGAGACAGGGTCGCAGAACGAGAGATCGAAATGGACCCCCTCCACCAGCATGTCGGTTGTAATCAGGCAGAGACGGCCGCCAGGTGTCCGGACTGCGGCGGCATCGTCTCCGATGCCGATGACGACTCCCGACCCACCGGTCGTGCGCGCGGAGATTCTATCGATGAGCCCGAATTCGCCGATGTCCTTCAGTCGCGTCTCGGCGGTCAAGAAACTACCTTTGGCGGCAAAACGGCGCGACGGGCCGTCGCCTTCGGTTTCTGCGCCGGATTTCTGGCAGGCGCCGGAGGCGCCGGGGGGTATTTTTCCAGGGTAACCTTCAAAACCTCGTCGATGTTCGTTGCCGTGACGATCCGCACTTTCTTCAGGATATGCTTCGGAATCTCTTCCAGGTCCTTCCGGTTATCTTCCGGAATAACAAGAGTGGTGATCCCCATCCTGATGGCTGCCAGCATCTTTTCCTTCAGGCCGCCGATGGGGAGGACCCTGCCCCGCAGGGTTATCTCACCCGTCATGGCCACGTCCCGGCGGACGGGAATCTTTGTCAGGGCCGATACAAGGGCCGTTGCCATGGTGATGCCGGCGGAAGGACCGTCCTTGGGGATCGCCCCGGCCGGGACGTGGACGTGGATCTCCAGATTGGTGAAGAAGTCTTCGGCCAGATGGAACTCAGCCGCCTTGGAGCGGATGAAAGAGAGAGCCGCCTGCGCCGACTCCTTCATGACATCGCCAAGCTGTCCCGTCAGGGTCAGGCCTCCTTTTCCCCTCATGATCGTCGCTTCCACGAACAGCACCTCACCGCCTACCGGGGTCCAGGCAAGCCCGGTTGCCACGCCCACCTCGTTGAACTCCATCTCTTTTTCCCGGAGGAACTTGGGAGGGCCGAGATATTTTGCAACCGTTGATGCGCTGATGGCGAACCCTTGCTTGCTCCCCTCGGCGACCTTGCGGGCGACCTTGCGGCAGATGGAACCTATCTCCCGCTCAAGGTTTCTCAGGCCCGCTTCGCGGGTATATTTGGCGATAATGGCCTTTATCGATTCGTCGGAAAAGGAAATTGTCTTGTCCGTAATCCCGTTTTCCTTTATCTGTCGGGGAATCAGATAGCGCTTGGCGATCTGGAGCTTCTCTTCTTCGGTATAGCCGGAAAGACTGATTACCTCCATTCGGTCGCGCAGGGCGCTCGGTACCGGGTCGATCTGGTTGGCCGTGGCAATGAACATGACGTTGGAAAGATTGAAGGGGAGATTGATGTAGTGGTCCGAGAACGTATGGTTCTGTTCCGGGTCGAGGATCTCCAGCAGTGCCGAGGACGGGTCTCCGCGGAAATCCGACCCGAGTTTGTCCACCTCGTCCAGCATGAACACCGGATTATTGGAGCCGGCCTGCTTCAGGCCCTGAATGATTCGCCCCGGCAGGGCGCCCACATAGGTCCGGCGATGGCCGCGCATTTCCGCCTCGTCCCGAACCCCGCCCAGAGAGATGCGGAGAAATTTGCGTCCCATGGCGCGTGCGATGGACTTGCCCAGAGACGTTTTTCCCACGCCAGGAGGCCCGACGAAGCAGAGGATTGGTCCCTTCATCTTCTTTTTCAGCTTGCGCACCGCCAGGAATTCCAGGATGCGGTCCTTGATCTTTTCCAGGTAGTAGTGATCTTCGTCCAGGATCTCCTGGGCACGCCTGATATCAAGGACGTCCTTTGTGGATTTGCTCCAGGGAAGTTCCACCATCCAGTCAAGGTACGTGCGGAGCATATTCGCCTCCGCGGCGTCAGGGTGCATCTGTTCCAAGCGTCCCAGTTGTTTCAGAGCTTCCTTCTCCACTGCGGCGGGCATCTTCGCTTCCTCAAGGGACTTTCTGAGTTCCGCCATCTCTTCGGAACGGGCGTCCGTCTCTCCCAGTTCCTGCTGTATGGCGCGCAGTTGCTCGCGGAGGAAGTATTCCCGCTGGGTCTTGCCCATCTCCTCCTTGGCCGCTGACTGGATGCGGGCCTGCATGGACAGAAGCTCTATTTCCTTGTTGAGATATTCATTCACCTTCTTGAGGCGATCGATGGGGTCGATTGTTTCCAACAACTTCTGCGCTTCTTCCACCTTCAGCCCGATATTGCTGGCGATGAGGTCGGCGAGGCTTCCCGGGTCCTGCATGTTTTCCAGGATGACCGTCACCTCCGAGGAGATGCTTTTCCCCAGCGAGGTGATCCTGGCGATCTGCTCCTTGATGGTCCGCAGAAAAGCCTCGGTTTCCAGTGACGGTTCAGTTGGAACGGGCTCGATAATCCGCTCGACGCGCACGGAAAAAAACGGTTTCGTTTCGGTGAATTCGGCGATTCGTCCCTTGGCAAGGCCCTGAACGAGGATCTTGACCCTGCCGTCGGGGAGCTTGAGCATCCGCATGATCATTGCCACGGTGCCTACGGAGTAGATGTCGTCCTGGGTGGGTTCTTCATCTGCTATATCCTTCTGGGTTGCGAGAAAGATAAGCCTGTCCCGCGACAGCGCCCAATCAACCGCGCTGATGGAAATCTCTCTTCCCACGAAAAGAGGGATTATCATGTAGGGGTACACCACCACATCGCGCACAGGAAGCAGAGGGAGTGTCTCCGGTATCTTCAGTTCTTCTTTTTCCAGATTCGTTTCCATGTGCCGTCTCCTTGAATACAATCAATCGGTTTGTTCGGAAGTCATCGAGCAATTCTCCATCAGGTACTCATCCCGACGCCTTTCGTCAAGTGTACACTACTTCCGGATCATTCCAAACAGACCGTTTTTCTTTCAGCCGAGCTTGTACTGTAAGATATACGGGCGCACGGCGTCAACCAAATAACCACCCCCGAATCTCCAAATAAAGAGTGAAAACGATTGGTTGGCGATAAAAATTTGAATTCTATCAAGCGGGTGTGTATAATCGGCTCCCTGTTTAACACGTAATTTTACTATATATCCCATGCGAGGACTGCGATGAAAAAAACTTCTATACTGGCAGCGGCGCTCCTTGCTTCCTTAAGCTTCGGTTTTGACTGGAGCTTCGGCCTGTCGGGCAAATGCACACAGGCGAAAAAGATCGTTGACACTCTCGGAGAAATAAAGAGTGATACCGACAGGGAGCAAGCGGAAAAGCATATTCTGGAACTCTGCTCCGATGGAGCGCCCGGCAGCTTTATCAAGGGCGTACGCTATGAACGAGAGGCCAAGCCGGATCAGGCCATCACGGAGTACCGGCAATGCCTCAAGGAAGATCCCTCCTTTCCCGGGGCAAGCGGAAACCTGGGCAATGTCTATTATCTGAAGGGGATGTATGATGAAGCGGCACTGGAGCTGACCAAGGCTCTGGCCGTTAAAGAGGATCCCCGCTATCACAAGGGTCTTGCCCGGATCTATACCGACAAAAAAATGTTCCCGCTCGCCATGTATCATTACGGTGAAGCCCTTAAAGGTCTGCCGAATGACGATTCCCTCCATACGGGGCTGGCTGATATCTACCGGAAACAGGGGCAGTACGATAAGGCCGGAGAGGAGTACTTCAAGGCCCTTTCCGCGAACAGCGCCAATGAAGATGCCCGGCTCGGCATGGCAGCGTTGTACCTGGATACGAATGAGACGGATAAGGCTGTCACGGAACTGAAGCGCCTGCAAACGGTAAACCCCCAGAGCAAAAAAATCCATCTCCTGCTTGCCGAGGCCTATGAAAGAAAGGGAGACCTGAAGTCGGCGGAATACGAATACCTTCTCGCGGGTAAAAACCGTTCCGTTGAACTCATGGAGCAGATGCGCAAGGGGAATGCGTACCTTCAGTCGGGTGATTACGTGAAGGCAGTCGCCGAGCTGGAGACCGCGCTCAAGGAAAAGCCGGGTGATCGGCAGACGCTGAAGAAGCTGGGTGATGCCTATATGGCCGCCGGCCGTGATGATGAGGCGATTGACGCATATAAAGAGGCGGTGCTTCTGAAGGGCGGCGCTGCGGATGTCCATCGAAATCTGGGTATCCTGTACGAGAAGAAGGGGCTCCTCGACGAGGCCGTTGTTGAATACCGGGAGGCGCTCCGCGACGAGCCGGACAGTGTGGAGACCCGGCAGTTGCTGGCCGACATCTATACGTTGCGCGGCAGCTTTGCCCAGGCAATCGAACAGTACCGGGAAGTTCTGCGGACTAAAAAAGACTCTCCACGGGTCCATTTCCGGTTGGCGCGGGCTTTGGCGCAAAACAGGAACTACAAGGAGGCCATGAACGAATACCTCGCGGCTGTCCGTCTCGATCCCGAGAATCCGGAGGCCCATCGCGAACTGGGGAATCTCTTCCGCAGAAACGCCATGGATGACGAGGCGGAAAAGCACTACAAGGAGGCGATTCGCATCAGGAAGGCCGATACCGATTCCCGGAATTCCCTCCTGGCGATCTACGTGAAGAAAAAGGATTTTACCGAGGCGATATCCCTGCTCAAGGAAAATACGGAGCTTGCGCCCGAAGAGCCGACCAACTACTACAAGCTCGGTATCCTGTACGAGTTCAATAAGGACTACGATGCCGCTACTACCTCTTTTAAAAAGACCGTAGCGCTCAAGGGAGACCATGCGAAGGCGCTGAATGCCCTGGGTCGGGTCTACATGAAGACCGGTCATGTTGAAGAAGCGAAAGCGGCCCTCGATGCGGCAAAAAAAGCGGATCCGCGGATGGTGGAAACGACAGCTGTCATGGGGAACGTCCGTGACGAGGTCTCTCCCGAACCCCAGGTCTTCCGGAAGAGATCCTACTACTCGGGGGGAAAGAAGAAGCGGGGCGCGCACGTCAGATCAGCGAGAAAAGGGAAAAAGTCCCGGAGATCGTCTGATGATGTCGTGGAAAAGAAGTCCTCCAAGGGAAAGAAGGGAAAGAAATCCGGAGAGGTTTCGAAAAGTAAAAAGGGGAAATCTTCTTCAAAGGCTGGGAAGGCCTCTTCCGGGGCAAAGGGCAAGAAGTCCGGAAAGGGCAAGAAGTAAATAGGAAATGCCCTATGAAGGGACTCGCTGCGTTTCTTCATAGGACCGATTTGATTCGTTTACAAAAACAAAAAGGCCGGGTTTTTACCCGGCCTTTTTGTTTTTGTTCGCCCAATTGTTTTTTTCTAGGTTTCCTCGTCCAGAGTCTGAATCAGGACCTTTGCCGATCCTTTGCCGAGAAAGCCCAGTTCTTTGGCCGCGGCCTGCGAGAGATCAATAAAAGGTTTCGCTCTCTTGCGGCAGCGGTCGTTTACGGTTACCTGCACCTCTTTGTTGTTGGCGAGGTTTACTACCTTGACTTTTTTCCCCAGAGGGAGACTCTGATGAGCTGCGGTCAGCTTGTGCGGATTATACCTGGTTCCTGATGCGGTACGTCTTCCGGTGTACTTCTTTGCATAATAAGTGGCAATTCCTTCCTTGCCGGCGGTCTGCCCGGGCGGTGAAAGGGTTTGCTCAGTGTGCTCGTTCTTCTGATCAGACAATATGCTTTCTGCTTGCAAGGGAAGTGTCTGGATCTGAAGGAGCAGGGCTTGGCTGATGACAAAAAGAGCCAGCGTGCCCCTTCGGGTCAACGATGCCATCGGCACCTCCTTTTTGGGCGAGGTATTCGTATACTACAGGGGGGGGCTGTTGTCAATCAAAAAGTGGCTTATTGTAATGTAACATACTGAAAATACGTATAAAATATGTAACTTAAAACCAACCCCCCTCAGTCCCCCCTTCTCAGGGGGGAAGCCTTTAAGCCTCCCCTCCCTTAAGCTCCCCCTGATAAGGGGGCTGGAGGGGGGTGGAGGGGTTAGACTCGAAAAAATAAGCGGTACAGAGTACTAGCTGTGTGGAAGATAAATATCTCCGATGGAAGGCGGGAGCAGGCCGCAATCTTCACCCCGTGCAAGGAGGGTAGCCGCCGCTTCTTCTCCCACACTGCCGGGATCGAGGGAGAACTCGTTGACATAGAGGTCGATGTGGGCCGCGCAGACCTCGTCGTTCATTTCCCGTGAATGAACGCGGACATACCCTGCCGACTCTTCGGGATGGCAACGGGCATACTCCACGCCGGCGCGGACCACTCCGTTAACCGTCGCAAGAACCTTCGGGCCAAGTGAGCGGCGCGCGGCGATTCCTCCCAAAGGAAGTGGAAGGCCGGTCTTTTGCTCCCACCACTCGCCCAGATCAAGTGCTTTGTGCAGGCCGCGAGTCTGATAGGTAAAACGGGATTCATGGATGATAACGCCGGCGTCCACCATTCGCCGCTCAACTGCATTCATGATTTCCTGGAAAGGAAGGCAGACGATGTCCGTGATTCTCGGGTCGAATATCCTGAGAAGCAGCATGGCGGTTGTATGCAGGCCGGGAACGGCGACCTTCCTGCCGCGCAGGTCCGTCGGTTCCAGCCGGTCTCGGGAAACAACGAGAGGGCCACACCCTCTCCCCATGGCTCCGCCGGCGCGGAGCATGAGGTACCGGTCCCGGAGATGGGCAAAGGCGTGCCAGGATACTTTGCAGACATCCAGAGCGCTCTCCAGGGTCAGTTGGTTCAGGGTTTCCACATCCTCCAGACGCACGTGAAAACGGAGTTCGCCGGTATTCACCCGGTTGTGGACCAGGGGATAAAAGAGGAAGGTATCGTTCGGGCAGGGGGAGTGCCCCAGTGAAAGAACGCGCATGGTCACAATTCCCTGATGAGGCGCCCGATAAAGTTTTGGACGCCGGCAACCGCCAGGGTGATATCCCAACGGGACAGATCCCGGTCTTCCACCTGGTTGCTGATGCCGCGCACTTCGAGACAGTCGATGCCGAAACGGGCGGCTACCAGGGCTACGGCGGCACCTTCCATGTTTTCGCAGAGGCCGCCGAAGCGGGCGCTTAGCTCATTGCCCCGTGAACGGGTACCACTGCAGGTAGAAACAGTCAGAAAAGTACCTCGACGCAGGGTAATTGAGCCCTGTTGAGCCGTCCTCATCGCGTGATCCGCTGCCTGTGGGGAGAGGGTAATCTCGTTGAAGATGCGTGACCCGTGCCGGTCCAGGAGGGGTATTCTCATGTATTCAAGGCCCTGCCATCCTTCCGGGCAGGCCACCCCTTCATCGGCGAAAACTTCCGTGGTCGCAAGGGCAAGGTCGCCGATTGCCAGGCCGCTTCCGGGGTAAGCGCCGGCGCAACCGGTAGTGACGAGAAGATCGGGAGAGTAATGATGGATCATTGATGTCGTTGCCGCGGCAGCGTTGGCGGCGCCAACCCCCGTCACGCTGAAAATGATCCGTGTGAAACCATATTGGGCCGCGTACACACTCCACGGTGAGCAGGGCGGTTCGCGTTCCGCTTGAAAGGAACCGGCAAGTCGCGAGATCTCAGTAGTGGTCGCGGCGAGTATGACAATATTTCTCATGGGACCTTTTTTCCCTCAAGTAAATGGTGTTCTCGTGTGATAAACAATTCGCCTGAGCCTGAAGAATCGGGCCGAGGAGCGGGCGAGGGTAAGATTGAGAATATGCTCGTATCATACTTATCGTGATTGCTCAATGGAATAAAGAGCTTGCATAAACACAAGAGTCCGGGTATCAATACATGCCCGAGATTTCGCGTCCGCCGACGATTGTGAGGCGAACCATGGTCGCATGGTTTGCGGGAAGAACATGCCCGGACGTAAATGTGCAAAGTTATGCTATCTTTGCGGGAGAACTATTTCGCAACTGTACCATTTTATGCCATAAGAACATTCCCGTTTTTCATAAAATAAAACTGCATTTTAGAATCAGGTCTTTCAAGTACTACAAAAACGGACGTTTTTTGGAAAAAGCAGGGAGGTCGAAACTGATCCATCTGTGAACGGTTCGTTTTTTGCAACAAGACAGCGAAAATTAGCGGTTGAAGCCTCTCGCCGATTAATTGTGTTCTGTTGCATCCATGCCGAGAACAGACGGTTCTGTCCCACCCGGAGAACACGGCATTCTCGATGTTTGACGGTTGGCGGCTTTGCTGAGAGCTCAAATAACAAAGTTATTCACCGGAGGTAAATGACACCGGCAACGTAACCGGTTTCAATAAATCTCACTGGCGCTATTTATTTTTTGCGATACACTGCACAAATACGCTGCAAAAGCCGTAGTACAATGAATGCGCGGCAAAAAAATTGATTGACTTTTTAATCCTTTGAAGCTATTAACATCACAATAAAATAGAATACGTTTGCATTGCTGGGAAAAACAAGGGCTCAGCCGATCTTTTTTCATTATTCAAGGTCGGATCAGGAAAAGCGGGATTTTGCAGACTGTTTGACGGTAAAAACAGGACACGAACAATTCCTGCAGAAAAACCATGAAAGGGGGTGAAAAACTTTTCGTGCGGCCATTCATTGAGTATGGCAAACAATTGTTTTCTATGTAGCCGGTTCCGGCTACGCACTTTTTTGAGACGAAGGAGGAATTCTTAGATGAAGAAATTCTTGTATTTACTGCTGGCTACAGCAATGCTGGCAACGTTCGGCTGCACCGGCGACACGAATACGAATTCGGTCGGAAGCCCGAACCCGAACACCCTGATGCCGACCGGCACCGTTCAGGGTATCCTGAAGGACGTCTGCACCAACGAGCCGATAGTGAACGCCATTATCGACATCGGCGTTGCCAAGGCAACGACCAACGATCGCGGCCAGTATGTGATGAAAAAAGTGCCTGCGACATCCTACGTAACCCCGACAGCGCTGGGCGCGGTTGGCCTCTCCGGCTACTCCGGCAGCTACTCCGTGACCATCGACCTTCGCGGTGCAAAGAACGGGGTTACCGGCGTAAACAACTATCCGCAGTTCGCCTATGACGAAGTGGAAGTAGCATTCTCCACCTTGGCAGAAAGTGCTCTGGATAAGTCGAAAGCCATTGAGGATCTTTCCGTTAGCGCTTCCGTGTCCGTCACCAGCGACACCAACCACGACACACCGGTTGTCGGTCTCGGCAACGGCGACCAGGATTTCTACGTCGGCCAGATCACGACCTCCATCAGCGGTATTGCGGTCAACCCGAACCTGACCTCCGTACCCAACGGCTACACCGTCAAGCTCTACTCCCTCGGCAGCCACTGGAACGGCAACACCTCCACCGGCGCTCAGGGTCACCTGATCAAGACCACCACCACCAAGACCATCAACAACATCGAAGGCCGTTTTCAGTTTGACGGCCTTGAAGCATCCCAGCCGTACATGGTTGAAGTCATTGACACCGACACCGACGTGCCTACCAAGATTGGTCGCGAATTCAAGCGCACCAAGTGCGAAGGCACCACGTGGTTCGGCGTACAGGACGGCGACCCCATTATCGTGCGGTCCACCGACGAAATGTGCCCGTTCGTCACCGCCATCTCACCCGCCAACTGGACGGATCTTGATCCCGCGGTTACGGGTGGCATCAACGTCACCTTCACCTTCAGCGAGCCGATCAAGGCAACTGATCACAACACCGGCCGCGGCCTTACCGCATCCGACCTCGGCGGCCTCTATCAGGATATCTACGTAAACTACGAAGGTAACAAAGCAAACTTCAAGGCAGGCAACATTGCTCACACCATTTTCTGGAACCCCGCAATGACCGTCCTGACCGTTAACATCCCGATTGTGGGCAAGGCGAGCGTGTACTCCGTATCCATCGGATCGGGCGCCGCTGAAAAGCTTACCGACGCCGCAGGCAACTGGCTGCACGCCGGACTTGGCGCACAAAATTCACCGTGCCGCGAGTTCGTACCTTTCCAGGACCTTCACAAAGTAGCCGGTCTTGAAGGCCTGGATCTGATCCTCCAGGTTCACTTCACCACCTACGGCGCGGCAGCAGCCGGTACACCGGTACTGTCACTTGTCGGCACTCCGTACGACTTCGACGATCCTATCCAGTTCAGCTGGACCGAAACAGCAGGGGCCAAGTACTACAACCTCTACTGCGCAGTGAACCAGGTATGGGGCGCCACGGTCAACACCCATCCGTCGGTGAAGGTTAATACCAGCCCGATCTATGACACAACATACCCATATGATCCTTCCGGGTATAACTTCGTTGAAAACCTCGCTATCAAGCTTACCCACACCTGCTTCGTGGTCGGCGTAGACGCAGACGGCCTCGAAGGTCCGGCCAGCAACGCCGTGACCGCATCCGACACGGTAGCTCCGTGGATTGTCAGCAGCACACTTGAAGAGAACATCGCGGCTTACGATCCTATCACCAACCCCATCAACTACTTCGACGTAGTCTTCCGTGAGCCGATGGTCAAGTCCGAAGTACAGAATGTCACTAACTGGACTCTCAACCCGCTTGCCTTCACCGGCACGCCTCTGACCGTCACCAGTGTTGTGTACAATGAGGTCACCTTCACGGCAAGAGTTACTCTTTCCGGCGGCCTCACCGGCATCCAGATGGGTTCCATCTCCACCGGTCCTAACGGCATTGCAGAATCCACCGCATTGCTCACGGACGCTCAGGTTATCCAGCTCGGTAACGGCGCGCCTAACACTGCATGCGTGACCGCTTCCGCCAACCACGTTGTTGCCACCCTCGCTGCTGGTGACGATAACCAGGTAATCGCTGCCACTGAAAATGCCAACGCCGGTCAGGTCGTCATCGACTCAGGCGGCAACGGTATCTGCGAAACCACCGCAGGCGCCAGCGAACTGCAGACCGTACCGCTGACCCAGGGTACTCCGAACCAGGTTGAAATCACCGCTGGTATCGGCTACATCCTCAATGCAGTACCGGCCGGCGATGACGTCATCGCCAATGCGCCGATATTCGTACTCGTCAGTGGCGTACACGATGTCGCGGGCAATGCTCTTCATGCTGCCCACGACGCAATACGCACCGACGGCGGTATCGAGTAGTAGATTGAAGCATCACCCATGCGCAGGGGAGAGCTATCTCCCCTGCGGTAGGAACTGTCGACAAGACAGAGAATTTGGCGGCAGTTACTATTCTTAAGAAAAAACCAAGAAAGAGCGATGGTACTTCCATCGCTCTTTCTTGTATTCGCGGCAACCTTCCCTGCAACCGGCGCACCGTGCGACACGGTGGAAGAGTCTGCTGTTCACCCGTGTCCCTGCGAATTGTCGCATGCAGGTATCTCGCTCTCTTTAGGATAACTTCCATGATCAAGTCACTTATCAGGTTCGCATCAATCACGACACTCCTGCTCGCACTCGTACTGGCCTCTTCCTGTGGCGGCAGCGGCTCATCGAACAATTCGCCGCCGGTCACCGGCAACAAGTGGACTGTGATGGTCTACCTGGACGGGGACAATAATCTGACCACCGCGTCCAATCTCGATCTGGAGGAGATGGAGGCGGTGGGCTCATCCGCAAATGTTACGTTTATCGTTCAGCACGACACGAAGGGGGGGACGACCAAGCGCTATAAGGTGGAAAAGGGTTCCCTGACCCTGCTGGCAGACCTGGGTGAGCTGGACATGTCTGCCGGCGCCACGCTTCGTGATTTCGTATCGTTTTCGGCAACCGCCTACCCTGCCGATCACTACGCCCTGATTATCTGGGACCATGGACAGGGGTGGAAAGCCGCCAACCAAGGGAACCTAACCAAATCGATCTTCAACGATGTTGATAATGGAAATACCTCCAACTTCCTTTCAAATTATTACGTCGCGGCCGCCATTGCGGAAGCGGAGTCGGCGGCTGGCATCAAACTGGATATCCTGGGCATCGACGCCTGCGAGATGTCCGTTATCGAGGCAGCCTACGAGTTCCGCAACGTGTCGCAGATCCTTGTCGCCTCCCAGGAGTTGGTATCATCCTACGGCTGGGACTATGACGACCTGTTCAGTCGCTTGGTGAAGGATCCTGCCATGAACCCAAAAGAATTATCCGCTGCCATGGTCACCAGTTTCAAAAAATACTATGAAGGCGCCGGTTACACGGATCAGACTATCACCGCCCTCGCGCTGAGCGCCCTCTATTCCACGGACGGTGCTTCAACGATCGGTACGCTTGCACTGGACGTGAATGAACTGGCGCTGCGTCTCATCGTTCTTATGGACGACTCCACCACGCGCGCCGCCACGCTGACGTTGCTGACCAACGCGCGCGCCCAGGTTCAGGAATTCGACCAGGAAGCCTTGCCTGCCACCTACGTTGACCTTGTGGATTTGAGCCGGCTCCTGGACGGAAGCAATTCCGCTATCGAGAAGTCGTTGGATAAGCTGCTGCTTGCGGAGTACCACGGTTCAGCGAGGCCGAAAGCCCACGGCCTGTCCATCGTATTCAATGACAGGTCGAGCCCGGCGGATACGGCGGTGTATGACCCTGATTACCGTAACTACAACCCCGTGACCGGAGCGGGGAGCAGGATCGCCTTCATCAACCAGTACAATTGGGACGAGATGCTTCATACCTACTACGGTTACCAGTATCCTCTCAAACCGAACTGAGGCGCACCTGTTACAGGAAAACAGAAAAACCCGCGGAAGCGGGTTTTTCTGTTTTCCCTATTTCTACTTTGTCAGAGTTAAATCCCCCCATACCCAGCCTGAAGCATTCCGCCATGACCGCCATGTCCCTGATTGCCCTTTTACAATTCTCCACAACATTTTACACATCTTAACTGCCAGCTGTTTAATTGTACGTAATCACATTATGTCTCGCGCTCTTTGCCCTGAGAACCAAACAGAAACCGGCTTACTTTGCGGTAGGCTATTCCGGTCTTGTGGTCCATGACGCGGATGGGCTTTACAGGCTGTATGCGGAATGATTCCGTTTGGCCGTCCCGTCCCACCTGTCCCGGTTTTCCCTTGCCTCCGCATCTATAATTGTTTATAGTTACGAAAATTCGCGCGCCTGGAATCGGGTTTTTCATGGATAAGAAAATTACGGCACTGAATATAGGCATCTCCATCCTGATCATCATACTGCTTGCCATGATTGCCTCCGACGTTATCGCCTACCGGCTTTCCCGGGTGTACCCCGCACAGGCAAAGAAGACTCAACCTGCCGCGTCGGTTGCCGGGGGAAACACCCTGCTTGCTTTCTCACCCATCCTTGAAAAAGGGCTGTTCGGCAAGGCCACCCAAGGCGTGTTGACGCCGATTGCACAGGCGGAGGGGCAGGCCGCAACAGCTCCCGGCGACCTCGCGCTTTTGGGAACCGCGGTCGGCTCGTTCCGAGAGACCTTTGCCCTCGTGCTCCGTCGGAGTACCCGTGAAGAGAAGGTATTTCGGCTCAGCGACAAGGTTTTCGATATGGGACCGCTCCTTGCGGTACGGAAGGACATGGTCGAGATCGGGAGCGGCACTTCACGTGTAAAGCTGATGGCGCCGACCGCAGTTCCGGGCGAGCCGACTCCTGGCGCACCGGGGGTAACCAAGCAGGGAGCTCTGGCCAGTCTGTCCGGCGCCGGCAGCTATGTTATCGACCAGCGGGCGCTGACGGCAGCGCTTGACAATATCGGCCAGGCCATGACAGACGCTCGCCTGCTTCCCAATGCAAAGGACGGTAAGGTAGAAGGTTTCAATCTGTCTGAAGTGAAACCGGCCGGCATCTTCGGCATGGTTGGTCTGAAGGATGGTGATACCCTGCTGAAGGTCAATAATGTAACTTTCGACTCTCCTGACAGGGCGATGCAGTCGTTCATGTCCCTGAAGGGTCAGAGCCGCGTCAAACTTGACCTGATGAGAGACGGGCGTCCGCTGACGTTGAACTATGATATCAGGTGACACCGGTAGCGCACCCTGATAAATCCTTTTCTGAATGCAGTATGCGGGTGCGTCGTTACGGTGTGATACTACCGGCCGGAGTCCTCTCCCGCACCACCCTGACCTGATCCTGCACTGCACGATGCTGTTCCATGAGTTACTGTTAGCCAGGGACGGTTTCCGGGAATTCCCACTGTTCCGTTGAAATACGTTGGAGGTTTTCCTTTGAATACAATAGCTCGATCCATGATTGCGGTAATGCTCCTTATCCTGTCGTCGGTTCCCGTATCCGCGGCGGGAAAGGGCATCGTGCTGAACTTCAGCGATGTCGAGATTTCGACCATGGTCAAGTTCATCAGTGACCTTACCGGAAAGAACTTCATCCTTGACGACCGTGTGAAGGGAAAGATATCGGTGTATTCTCCTTCGAAGCTCTCGGCTGAAGAGGCCTTCAACGTCTTTACCTCGGTCCTAGATCTGAAGGGATTCACAGTTATCCACACCGGGCGCGTCTACAAGATCGTTCCTACCACCGCTGCGAAACAGGCCGGGATGAAGCTTCTCACCGGTTCGGATCGAGCCCCGGTCAATGAGGGATACCTGGCGAGGGTCATTGCTCTGGATCGGATCCCCTCCCAGGAGGCTGCCACTTTTCTGCAGCCGGTCGTTTCCAAGGACGGCTATGTGGCCTCATTTGGCCCGGCCAACATGCTGCTGGTGGTCGACTCGGCACTGAATATCCAGAAGGTGGTCGACATCGTAAAGTCGCTCGACGGCGAAATGCGCCGGGACGGGGCTGAGCTCGTCTTTCTGAATCACGCTTCCGCGGAAAATGTGGCGGGCATTGTCCGTGAATGGATCTTCGGAAGGGACCGTTCAACAAAGAATATCATGCCGACTGCCCAGAACCAGAGCACGACTGCCGGGGGGCTGCTTGTGCCGGATACCCGTCTCAACGCGCTGATTATCTTCGGCAGTGAAAAAGACAAGGCGGAGATTAAGAAAATCATCGCCATGGTCGATGTCGTGCCTCCCACTTCGAGCAGCAAGATAAATGTCTACTACCTGGAAAATGCTGATGCCACCGATGTCGGCAAGGTCCTTGACGGGATGGTAAAGGGCATGGCAGCTCAGACGACGGCCGCTGCAACCGGCACTACGCAGCAGGTGGCCTTCGAGGGAAGCAAAATCAGCATCACCCCTGACAAGGCGACCAATTCCCTTGTTATCATGGCTTCGCCCGCCGACTACCAGAACCTGCTCCAGGTAATCCAGAAATTGGACCGCCGCCGCCGCCAGGTATTCGTGCAGGCGCTTGTTGCCGAGGTGTCTCTTGATAAGCTGCGCGATATCGGCTTACAACTCGGCGTCGGCGGAGCCGGCTCAGACGGTACCGTTGCAGCTGCCGGGATGTTGGATCCCTTCAACTTCCTCGGAGGTAGTGCTCAGCAGCAGGCGGTCGTCAAGATACTCTCCGGCCTGGCCAACAACGTTAACTTTTCCGGCGTGCTGAAAGCTCTGGACCAGAACGGCGCCGTCAACGTCCTTTCCACGCCGAATATTCTCACCTCCGACAACAAAGAGGCGGAGATCTTCGTCGGCGAGAATGTACCGTTCGTCGCCTCTACAACCCTGTCGTCCACCGGCCTTTCCCAGCAATCAGTCGACAGGAAGGACACCGGTATCACCCTGAGGATTACCCCCCAGATTACCGAGGGCGAGTACATCAAGCTCGACATCTATCAGGAGATTTCGGCGGTCAAGGCGAACAAGGGTCAGGCAACCGACCTGGTGACCACCAAGCGTTCCGCCAAGACTTCCGTGGTGGTGAAGGATACGGATTCGGTCGTTATCGGCGGCCTTATCCAGACCCGCGAAGAGGACGTTGTCAACAAAATTCCCTTCCTCGGAGACATCCCCCTCCTCGGTTACCTGTTCAAGACGAAATCAACCTCGCGCACCAAGACAAACCTGATGATCCTCCTCACTCCCCGCATCGTCCGGGACGCCGCGGATCTGGCAGAGGTCTCTGAACGGCAGAAGAGGCGTTTCGAGGGAACGGTGTCCGCGGACAGGCCTATCAATCTTGATAGGGAGCTGAAAGGAAACCCATGACCCAGGCACCGGACATGGAATCGCTTGCGGCCAGGACCGGCCTGCCGTTCATCGCCCGAATCGATGACAGCGGCGTGGATACGGCGCTTCTCGGGCGTCTGCCGCTGGCCTTTGCCCGCGCGAACCTGCTCCTCCCTTTGCGGGAGGAGGACGGGCGTTTGCTGGTTGCTGCGGGCGATCCGGCCAACTTCTCCGCCCTTGACGAGCTCAGGGGACTCTTCGGCCTGCCGGTGGAGATGGTTGTTACCACCCCCCATGCCGTACTGGAGGCGATCAACCATCTCTATTCCCGGATATCCGGATCGGCACAGGAGGTGGTGGAAGAACTGGAAGGGGAAGATCTTTCGACCATCGCCACCGAGCTCAGCGAACCCCGCGACCTGCTGGATCTGACCGACGAAGCGCCGGTGATCCGCCTGCTGAACTCGATCCTGTTCCAGGCGGTCAAGGAACGGGCGAGTGATATCCACATCGAGCCCTATGAGCGGGAGGTGGAGGTGCGCTTCCGCATCGACGGTATCCTCTACAAGATGCTCACCCCGCCGAAGGTGGTGCAGGAGGCGATCATCTCCCGCGTGAAGATCATGGCCGGGCTGAACATCGCCGAAAAGCGTCTTCCCCAGGACGGGCGCATCCGGGTTATCGTGGCAGGCCGCGACGTGGACATCCGCGTCTCCATCATCCCGACCTTCTTCGGCGAACGGGTGGTGCTTCGGCTCCTGGACAAAAAGAAAGGGCTTCTCTCCCTGGAAGACATGGGCATGTCCGTTTCCGGGGTCCAGACCATGGAAAGGCTTCTCTCCCGCAATAACGGCATCATCCTCGTAACCGGGCCGACCGGCAGCGGTAAATCAACGACCCTGTATGCAGCGCTGAACCGTCTCAATTCGCCGGAAAAGAATATCATTACCATAGAAGATCCCATCGAATACCAGTTGAAGGGTATCGGCCAGATCCAGGTCAACCCGAAGATTGACCTGACCTTTGCAAACGGCCTGCGTTCCATTCTCCGCCAGGACCCGGACATCATCATGGTCGGCGAGATCCGGGATACCGAAACAGCCGAGATCGCCATTCAGGCAAGTCTCACCGGCCACCTTGTGCTTTCCAGCCTTCACACCAACGATTCGTGCACGGCTGTCACCCGTCTGATAGACATGGGGGTAGAACCGTTTCTGGTGGCCTCATCCCTCTCCGCGGTTCTTGCACAGCGGCTCGTCCGCAGGATCTGCCCCCATTGCCGCGAGGAGTATACCTCGGAACGGGAATACCCCGGCATTGCCCTGCCGCCGGTCCTCTACCGGGGCGCGGGATGCGAGGCCTGTTTCGGCCTCGGAATGCTCGGACGTACGGGGATCTATGAACTTCTTCTGATAGACGCGGAAATCTGTTCCATGATCATCAAGCACACCCCCGCGGGTGTCATCAAAGAGTATGCCGTTTCGAAGGGAATGACGACCCTGCGAGAGGACGGTCTTATCAAGGTTGCCGCCGGAATTACCACCATTGAGGAAGTCGTGCGGGTAACACAGGAAGATTATGCCGACCTTCCGCTATAACGCATTCAAAAACGACGGTTCCCCGGTCTCCGGTGTACTTGAAGCGGGTACCCTGCAGGAGGCTCGACTCACCCTCAAAAAGGAGGGGTTCTTCCCCCGGGAGTTGTCCGAAGACGTTTCATCCTCAGAGGGAAGGATACGCAACTATTTCCGCAAGGGCGTTCCCCTGCCGGAGCTCTCCCTCATGACGCGCCGTCTTTCCACGTTGCTGGGCTCATCGGTCCCGGTCTATGAGGCCATTACGACGCTCTGTGATCAGGAGGGACCGGGCGAGCTGAAGGAGGTCATGTCCCGGGTCCGCACACGGCTCGCGGAAGGTGCGAACCTTGCCCGTGCCCTGGCGGAAGAGCCGGCGGTTTTCAGTGAAAGCTATATAAGCATGGTAGCGGCGGGAGAGGCGAGCGGCGCCCTGGAACGAATCCTCGACAGGCTGGCGGATTTCCTCGAGGACCAGGAAGCGGTAAGGAGCAAGGTTGTGACCGCCCTTGCCTATCCGGCGCTGATGGTCGTAGTGGGGGGCGGAGTGATGCTGTTCCTCCTGGCGTTCGTAATACCGAAAATTGTCGTCATCTTCGAGCAAAGCAAGGCCGCGCTGCCGCTTATCACAATCCTTCTCATCAAAACCAGCTCCCTGCTCCGAACGGGGTGGTGGGCGTTGCTTCTCGTGGGCGGGTTCCTCGTCTACCTCTATCGCAGGCTCATCAAACGCGAAACCGTCCGCTTCAAGCGTGATGCCTGGCTTCTCAGGATACCGCTCATCGGCAATCTTACGGTCAAGCTGATCCTTTCCCGATTCTCCAGGATACTGGGGCTTCTCCTGTCAAGCGGCGTGCCGGTTATCCGTGCTCTGGAGATTACCGGCGAGGTGGTGGTAAACCGCAGGTACCGTAAAGCCCTTGAAGGCGCGCGGGTCGAACTCGCGGAAGGAGGGAGCCTGTCCGCGTCGCTCCGCGACAGGTCGCTCTTTCCCCCACTCCTGGTGCATATGGTTGCGGTCGGTGAGCGGGGCGGGACCCTGGAGGTGATGTTGACCAAGGCGGGAACAGCCTTCGAGAAGGAATTTGTTGCCGCGGTGGCACGGGTGATGTCGCTTCTGGAGCCGCTGCTGGTCCTGGCCATGGGGCTTGTCGTCGGGACCATGGTTATCGCCGTCCTCCTGCCGATCTTCCAGTTGAATCAATTGATCAAATAGCGGCATCATGACGCTCAGTGCTGGCGCGTTACCGAAAAATGCGGAGGTTTTCTCCGCAGTTACGTCTGTCTGTTGAAAAGATACAAGGGAGGACTTTCATGAAGAAGCAACTGAGAAGCACGGCAGGTTTCACCCTTATAGAAATAATGGTGGTTATCGTTATCCTGGGGATGCTGGCGGTTCTGGTGGGCCCGAAGATTATCGGCCAGACCGATGACGCCAAGATCGCCGATGCAAAAGTGCAGATCAAGAATATTGAGACGGCCCTGAAGCTGTACAAGCTGGACAACGGCGCCTATCCGGCCACGGAACAGGGGCTCCAGGCCCTGGTTGTCCAGCCGACAGCGGGTGTGCTGCCGAAGAACTACCGTGAGGGGGGATATCTGGAGAACAAGAACGTCCCCAAGGACCCTTGGGGAAATGATTACATCTATCTCTCACCCGGCGAGCACGGGGACTTTGACCTCTCTTCCTTGGGCCCCGACGGTGTCAGGGGGGGGGAAGGCAAAAAAGCCGCAGATATCGAGAGCTGGAATCTTCACTAGCGAGCCCCAGTGATAATGCAGAGAAAAACGACTGGGCGCCCGGGGAGTAAACGGAATTCCCGTAGCGTGGGTTTTACCCTCATTGAGTTGATGGTGGTAATCTTTATTCTCTCCATGGTCGCGCTGCTGGTTGTGCCTCGCCTGCCGTTCGCGCATGAAAGGGACCTCGGGACGGCGGCGCGAACCCTGGCCGGGACGCTCCGCTATCTTGAGAATCAGGCTGTCGCCACGAAGCAGTATTACCGTCTCCTTGTCAGGATCCTTGACGGACGAATGGAGGTGACAAGGGTCCTGCCCGAAAACGAAGAGGTAGCAGTTACCGATCCGGCACTTGCGAACCTGGCCCTCCGGGAAGGTGTCGAGTTTGCCGACATCACCACTTCCCGGCTCGGGAAGATCTCCGAAGGTGAGGCCGTCGTCGATTTCAGCCCTCTCGGCGCCGATGAGTTCCTCCTGTTTCACCTGAAGTCGCAGGACGGCGCTCGCTTCTTTACCGTGGCTCTCTACCCCGGAAGCGGCCGGGTGGAGGTATCCGAAGGTTACCAGGAGGGCACCCTTTCCGGCACGGATCAGGAAAAGAACTTTTCCCTGGAAGAGAAGGAGGATGACCGGTGAGAGGTTTCACCCTGCTGGAGGTGATGGTGGCGCTGGCTATCATGGCCGGGGTTGTCCTTACGGTAATCTCCTCGGTTAATTATCATCTGTCTGTGGCAACCCGCGACAGGGAGGAGACAATCGCCCTCCTTCTGGCTCGGGCCAAGATCGAGGATCTGGGTCTCCTCAACACTACGGAAACGGCGTCTAACAAGGAGGGAACCTTTGCTCCGGACTGGCCGGAGTACGCCTGGAAGGCCGAACTGTCAACGTCGCCCGTACCGGGATTCCAGCGGCTGACCATGACGGTGAACTGGGGCGCCGAGAGGAGAACGCTTTCCCTTGAGAGTTACGTTGTTCAAAAGAAGTAAGGAATACTTCGCGCCCGTCGGCAGTGAGAAAGGTTTTACGCTCATAGAGCTACTGATCGCCCTTGTTCTGCTTGTGCTATTGAGCGGAGCGCTGTACGGGACCTTTTTTTCGGTGCTGCGGGGGAGCGATTCCGCTCGGGAGCGGGCCGAGCAACTCCGGGACATGCGTGTCACCCTGGATCTGCTTCGCCGGGAACTGTCGTCGGCGTATTTCAACAAAAACAATTTACGGCTACGTTTTGTGGTGGAGGATAGGGATGTTTTCGGCAAGCCGGCTTCTACCCTCGATTTTACTGCCTTCACCATTCCACGTCACGGCTCCGTACCATCCTCCGACGTAATGGAGGCACGCTACGAGGTCCTGGAAAAAAAGGGGAATCAGATCATTCTGGCACGCCGGACACGGGAAATGTTTCTGGATGTCAAACCCGTATCCTATCCGCTTACCGGACGGATTGACGGATTTCTCGTGGAGTGTTACGACGGCAAGTCCTGGGTCAAGAGTTGGGATACAAAGCTGAACGGGAAACTGCCGAAGGCGGTACGAATTACCTTGCTGCTGCCGGGACGTGACAAGCCTACGCCGTTTACCGCCGTGGTCGTACCGCGTGTGGGGGGGGCGTGAAGGGACAAAAGGGCTTTGCCCTCATCATCACACTCATCGTGACGGCGCTTTTGATTGCGGTAACCAGCGAGTTTATCCACGATGTGTTTGTCGAGACCACCCTCCGCCAGAGCTACGCCGATGCCCAGCAGGCGAGCCTTGCGGCTGCGTCAGGCGCCGACGTTGCCATCAAGCTGTTGCATACTGCACTGGCAGCCAAAGGGTATACTTCGCTACTCGACCCGTGGGCGACGCCCCAAAAGCTGGATGACGAGCGGGGGTCTCTCACGGTGACGATCCAGGAGGAAAGCGGCAAGCTGGATCTGAATTCCGTCGTCTATCCCAATGGTACCCTGAATGAGGCGTACTATGATATCTTCCTGCGCCTCCTAGACAAGCTTCAGCTCTCGGCCGAGCTGGCTGATAAGCTTGCCGACTGGATTGACACGAATGATACCCTTCGACCCCGGGGTGCGGAGTCCGCATATTACAAGGACCTTTCGACCCCGTACGAGGCCGGGAATGCCAAACTCTCTACCTATGAGGAACTGCGGATGACGGCGGGATTCGATGAGACTATTCTTACGAAACTCTTCCCCTACGTAACGATTTACGGGGATGCCGCGGACGTAACGGGTTCCAAGATCAATATCAATACCGCCCCCGCGGAACTGCTGGCCGTTCTTGATCCGCAGATGACCCCCGACCTCGCGGCGCGTATCGTTGACCACCGGCGGACGACACCGTTCACTGATACTTCTGAGGTCACTGGAATCGCAGGGCTGGAGACCGTCGGGATTGCCCTGCAGGGTAAGCTCGTCGTCAAGGGAACAGTCTTCCGGATTCAGTCCCGTGCCCAGGTCCGGGATACCGTGCGGATTGTCGAGGCGGTCGTCCGTGTCGATGATGCACAGCCAACGCTTCTTTACTGGAGAGAACTGTAATGGACATCCTGATTGTTGAAGCGGATAGACGTTCCGTCGGCTTCGCGCGGTTTCAAAGACGAAGCGGAGCGCTCATTTTTCAAGGAGCCGACTCCAGTCCCCACGAAAGCCCGGAATCCTTTGCCCAAGTTCTGGCCGATCTGGCCGAGACTGTCGGCTCGGAGGAAAGGGTGATCCTCTCACTTGACCCCGAGAGTCTTTTTCTCCGTGAACTGGAACTCCCCCTAACCGATCGCAGGAAACAGCGAGAGGTACTCCCCCTTGAATTGAGGGGCGAAATCGCTCTGGATGCGGAAGGTCTGATCTTCGATGCTCTCCCGAGCCAGGACGGCAAGGTGATAGCTGTCTGGGCCGTCGAGGCGGACCTGGAGGCGAGGATTGCGGTAATGAAAGAGGCGGGGCTGGAACCACGGATTGTCGGTTCATCCCTGTTCGCCTGGGAGTTCCTGATTCCGGAAACCGACTCCAATGGCTCGCAAGCCCTTTCCGACGGCCGCTCCCTTGCCGTCTATTCGGAAGGGAGACCGATACTGTTTCGTTCCCTCGGGGAAGGAAATGCAGCGGACGAGATTACCCGGACCCTTGCGCTTCTGGAGGCAGGCAGGGGGATTCGTGTGAAGAAGGTTTTCCTCCACGGCGCCGCTGCAGCTGCCGCATCATCCTTTGTCGGACGCGGACAATCCACGGGCGTCTCCTTTGCCCTTCTTCCTGTTGCCCGCGACTTGGCCGCATCATTTCCGGGTGAAAATACCGCCCTGGAATATGCCGGGGCCTGGGCGCTGGCGACTGCATCTCTACGGGGCGAACCGATCAATTTCCGTCACGGCAAACTTGCCTATACCGCCGGGCTGGAGTTGATGAAAAGAAAACTCCGGCTGTCGTTGCTCCTCGTCACCCTGTTACTCGTGCTGCTCATGGCGGAGACGGGACTGCGCTACTATTTCGTGAAAAGGGATCTTTCCTCCCTGAACACGTCCATCAGCCAGATCTACCGTGAAGTGTTCCCCGCAAGAAAGAAAGCGGTAGACGAGGTGTCCGAACTGAAATCGGAGATTCGGCGCCTCGGGGGTGGTGCGACCGGTCAGGAAACCCTTCCGACCATGAGCGGGATTGCCATGGCAAAGGGTGACGGTGTTTCCGGCATATACGAATTGGAGATAGGTGGAGGGCAGGTGATGCTGAAGGGAGACGCCCGATCGTTTCAAGCGGCGAACGATTTCAAGTCGCGTCTTGCGTCGCTTTGTACCTCTTCTGAGATGAACGAGGTGAAGTCACGGCCGGATGGAAGCGTTTCCTTCTCGTTCCGGGGAACGCTGCGGGAGGGAACGAAATGAAGTATCTGGACCTTCTCAGGGAGCAGTACGGAAACATGGATCATCGGACACGCCTCAGGTGGGGGGTCGGGATAGCCTTCGTGCTCCTTTTTGTAATCCTTTTCACAACGGCCAATGAACGGATAGCCGGGCTGGAGAAAAAGCGCAAGGCGCGGGAGGCGGATCTGGTGGAGATGATGACTCTCAAGCATCGCTACCTGTCGGCGAAAACGACATCCCAGCAGTTTTCCGGTCGTCTTGCCTCGACACGCGCAGATGATTCTCCGGCAAAGATTATTGAGGAATCAGGAATTAAGGGGAAATCGAGCAGGATCACCCCCCTGAAAGGGGAGGAGCGGGGAGGATTCATCGAAGACGCCGCCGAGGTAAAGATTGAGGGCCTTACCACTAATGAAGCCGTTAACCTCCTGTACCGTCTGGAAAAGGGGGGGCGGCCGGTTCTCGTGAAGAAAGCGAATCTGAAGACCCGATTCGATGACCCTTCGCGTCTCGACCTCACCCTTACCATAGCGCTCCTGAAAGCGACACCGCAGGGCCGACGGTGAAAAGCAGCACTGTTTTTCGCACGCTCTGCGGCATCGGCGGAGCGGTCTTTCTGTTCCCCGTACTCATCGTACTTATTCTCCCCGTGGGGGAGATCAAGGGTGTGCTTGTGCGTGGATTGGAACAGAACGGCTACGTCCTTCGAACGAAGGAGTTCCGTAAGTCCCTGCCCTTTGGAATATCGGCACGGAACATACAAATCGCCGACGAGCGCGGTACGCTCCTGAAACTGGATGAAGCAGCTGCGCGCCTCAGGTTTTTCCCCTTGTTTATCGGTCGGTTCGTCGTTGACTTCCGGGCGCGAATCGGGGGAGGGGAGGTGCAAGCAAGTCTTCAGCCGCTAAACGGATCCGTTTCCGTCCATGGCGCCGGGGTCCGCCTGGAGGATATTCCCTATTTCCCGACGGCAACCGGTGCAAATGTAAAAGGCGGACTCTTTGTGGACGGATCATTCAAAGGGAAGGACAGCAGGAGTCGGGGCGGGATAAAGCTTGAGGTGAGAGGGGCCGAACTGAGCGCAATAAAGATTGGCGAAATGCCGCTCCCGGACGCTTCCTACTCGTCCGTGCGGGGCATGTTCCGGGTCGCAGACGGCAAGGGGACCTTGGAGAGCCTTACGTTCCAGGGCGATGGTATCTATTCCAGGCTGAGCGGTACGTTGCCCGTTTCCGGCCCTCTGGCGAACGCTCCACTCGACCTCACCCTTGAACTAATGCCCAAACCCGATTTCCTTGAACGGCAGAAATTCGTCTTCCTGCTCCTGTCCAAGTATCAGGCAAGTCCCGGCTCCTACCGGATTCCCATCAAAGGGGCGCTGCTCAAACCAGCAATTCCATAGAATCCGCCCAAACAAATTGCCTCAGGATTTTTCCGCTATAATCTTCTTCGCCTTTTCCGCGAACCGGCTCGTCGGATATTCCTTGACGAGGCGCGCCATTGCCTCGCGGCCCTTTCCCTTATCCCCCGCTCGCAGGTAAGAGTCACCGAGAAGATAGAGCGCCTCGTCGTTGACTGGAGAACCGGGATATTTATCCAGAGCATACGTGAAACGGCCGATGGCGGCTCCGTATTTATCGGTGCGATAGTAGAACCTGCCGACGTAGATTTCGTGGGCAGCCTGCTTCGATTTGCATTCAGCGAGCTTGTCACCGGCCTTTTTCGCCATAGCGGTGTTTGGATACTCCAAGAGGAATGACTCAAAAACGGTCACGGCATTCTTGAGCGGCGTCTGATCGACATCGATCTTTTCAACCTGGCTGTAGTTGCTCACGCCGAGCATGTAGAGCGCATAGGGCGCCTTTGGGTTTTTCGGATGGAGTTTCCTGAAGTTCTCGTATTCAGCTGCCGCCTCGATGTAGTTCTCATCCTGGAAGAGCGCATCGGCGATACGTAACTCTACCACCGTCTTGAGGAGCGGGGAGGTATTACTTTCCTTAACCTTACGCCACTTTTCCACCGCTTTTTCATACTTTTTTCTGGCGAAAAGCTTTTCCCCTTGCTGGTAGTTGGTTTCCGCCGGGACCCTGACACCGTTGTCGGTTGCGCAGGATGCGGAAAAAACAAGGATACAGAGAGCTATCGCGGCTCTTCGGTACATAAGGGCTCCTTGGTCGGCATGGTGCGGAAAAAATCGATTTCGCTTCTTGTTAGTAGAGAAAAAGAAACAATTTGTCAATGCATAGTTGAGAGAAGGCCGACGTTCATCGATCGTTGAAAGGAGAGCCGCCTGCGACGAACGCCGGCCGAACGGTTTTACGGATCTAGCGGCCGGTACGCTTCCTCTTGGTTGGATCGAGCTCCTTTTTCCGGAGCCGGATCGAGGAGGGAGTTACCTCGACCAGTTCGTCTTCGTCAATAAATTCCAGTGCCTGCTCAAGAGTCAGGATACGCGGCGGTGACAGTTTGAGCGCGTCGTCGGACCCGGAGGCCCTGACATTGGTCAGTTTCTTGCCCTTGCAGGGATTTACGTCCAGGTCGTTGTCCTTGGCGTGTTGGCCGATGATCATTCCGCCGTATACCTCGACTCCCGGCCCGACGAACAGTACACCGCGCGGTTGCAGGGCGTCCAGGGAATAGCCAGTAGTCTCCCCGTGTTCCATGGCGATGAGAACCCCGTTTTTTCGACCGGGAATATCGCCTTTGTAAGGGGCATAGCCGTGGAAGGTATGGGTAATCACGCCGGTACCGCGGGTCTCGGTAAGAAGCTCGCCCCGCAGTCCGATGATACCACGGGCGGGTATTGCGAACTCAAGCCGGACAACGTCGCCAAGCTGGTGCATGGCGACCATTTCCCCCTTACGAGGTCCCATCTTTTCGATTACGGTCCCCTGATAGTCGGAAGGGACATCTATCACAAGGTACTCCATCGGCTCCTGGCGCTTACCGTCGATCTCCCGCAGGATTACCTCCGGCTTGGAGACCGCCATTTCAAACCCTTCCCGGCGCATGTTTTCGATAAGAATCGACAGGTGCAGTTCGCCGCGGCCGGAAACAAGAAAGGTGTCCGGATTGTCCGTGTCTTCGACGCGGAGAGAGACATTGGTGCGGAGTTCCTTCTCCAGGCGCTCGCGGATGTTGCGCGACGTCACCATTTTCCCTTCCCGACCGGCGAACGGGGAGCTGTTGACGATGAAGTTCATGGAGATGGTTGGTTCGTCGATAGAGACGTACGGAAGTGAACGAGGGTCATCCGCGCCGGCCAGGGTTTCTCCGATGCCGACCTCGTCAAAACCGGCAATGGTTACGATATCTCCGGTAAATGCCTCCTCGATTTCAACCTGTTGTAATCCTTCATAGCCGAGGAGCTTTGATATGCGGCCCTTGCGAATCTCGCCGCCCCGTTTGATGAGGGCGATGGATTCTCCGGATGCCACCCTGCCGTTGAAGATTTTGCCGGTGGCGATGCGGCCGATGTAGTCGTTATAGTCGATGTTCGTCACCAGCATCTGGAACGACGCCGTGGGGTCGCCTTCCGGGGGGGACACGTTGTTGATGACCGTCTGGAAAAGGGGTTCCATGGTCTCTGATTCATCTTCCATGTCAAGCTTTGCGTACCCCAACTTGGCGCTGGTATAGACGATAGCGAAATCCAGCTGCTCGTCGCTTGCCTGGAGCTCGCAGAACAGGTCGAAAACCATATCGACGACTTCCGCAGGCCGTGCTCCGGGACGATCGATCTTGTTGATGACCACGATGGGACGCAGGCCCAGATCCAGGGACTTCTTGAGCACGAACCGGGTCTGGGGCATGGGGCCGTCAAGCGCATCCACCAGCAGCAGAACCGAGTCCACCATCTTCAGCACCCGTTCCACCTCGCCGCCGAAATCGGCGTGCCCCGGTGTGTCGACGATATTGATCTTGTGCCCGCCGTGGCGTACGGAAAGGTTTTTCGCCAGGATGGTAATCCCTCGCTCTTTTTCCAGGTCATTGGAATCCATCACCCGCTCGGTGATGACCTCGTTATTCCGAAAAACGCCCGATTGTTTCAGCATGGCATCCACGAGGGTGGTCTTGCCGTGATCGACATGGGCAATAATAGCAATGTTGCGAATCTTTTCCTGCATTCTTACGACTCCTGTTGTTTGAGTATTTCTCATTCCCGCGGTGGACGGAAAGTCCAATGGACGGTCGCGACGCGAACCGCCAATCTCCAGCGGGGACAAAAGAAAAAGACGAGCTAAGGCCCGCCTTGTGGCGAATACTATGCCAATTTATTTAGCAAAATACAAGGTATTTTTCCTTGCGGGAACCACCTTCCGGGGTGAAAGATCTCTTTGCGGGCCGTACAAAATATGGTATCAAGATACCACTGCCGTATCATTACGGTGTTCTTATCCATAGCCGACGGGGTAATTGCCCGCCGGAGCCGGGAAGAGCCCGCTTATACCACTCTATTGAACGGGGACCATGCATGACCGAGAAAAATCTTGAACGGGAGCTGTGGATTCTTGGGCTGAATGGTTGTGCTGATCGCGGGAAAATCGTCTGCGGATACCTTGCCGAGGGTGGATACCGGGCGAGAACTGCACAGCTCGAGGAGCTCACCGAAGGGCGTCCACTCGGAATCCTTCTGGACCTCTCGCCCTATTCCACGGACGGATGGGGAATTTTCCTTGATCTGAAACGAAACCCCCAAACCCGGGATATTCCCGTTCTGCCCCTTTTTCTGAGTATAAAGGGGAAAGTCGGCGGGGTATTCCCGGCCGCGGGATTTTTTACCCTCCCCATCGATACGGACTACCTGCAGAAAAGGATCGTGGTGCTCGGCCTTACCGAGGAGGCAGAGGTGTGGGACCTCCAGGCGCTCGTCATCTCCCGCAACGGCGAGGAGCAGGTCGGCAAGGCAATCGAATCTCTTGGTTTCGAGGTGGTAAAGGCCTATACGGGCAAGGAGGGGATCGCCCTTGCGACCACCGAACCACGCTACATAGCGTTCTCTACCCTCATGCTGCCCGATATGTCCGCCTTCGAATTGATGGACCGGTTTCGGATCTACCCACAGACAAGGAACATCCCCTTTTTCATTCTCATGAAGGAGACTATGAAAGAGGGGGAGCGGGCCGCCATGGGCCAGCAGATTGAGTCGCTCGTTCGCAAGAAGGAGCTTTCCCGGGACGAATTTCTCCGGTACCTCCGTAAGCGATGACGGAGTAGCGAGGCTCTCCACGCCATAACCGCAAGCCTTTTCAAAGCCCGCATCCGGGACGAATGGCTTACGGTTCTCCCTGAACGGGTAAGTCTCCCCTGAAACGTTCGCCTCCTGCCTTGGGCAGCCACTCCCGCCGATTCGTGTAGCCCCCCCACTGTAGACAAACACATGCCCGAATCAACCGTTTCCGGAACAGATGCTTACAATGGTGGAGAGGAAGGTCGTCCGCACAGATGGCGTATATCGAGCAGTAGTCTCCCCATCATAGGCAGCGGATCTTTGAGCATGTCGGTGAAAACCGGTCCGGCGCCTGCAAGATCCGTAATCGCCCGTCTGAATGCGGAAGCCCCGGTGGCTGCGGTTCGCATGTCAGCAAGCGTCGTGCGCAGATAAAGTCCGGGGTTTACGAATTTCATCCCGACTGCGTATGAGGGGTACTTCAAAGGGGTAATGTTCTCGTCTTCCAGAGCCAGTGCCGCCGCAAGGCGCGCCAGCGGTAAACCGCAGACCATGGCGAAGCGCAGGTAAGCGGGAAACCTCGGGTTTATCTCTATGACCTTGTAACTCCGGTCTCTCGCGTCGAACTTGAACTCGACCTCGGCCGCGCCTTGCCAGTGCCATTTTTGGAAGAAAGGAAGGGCCTGCTCCACCAGATGGAATTCATCCGTGCTTCTGCTCAGGGCCGTCACCCCGCCGGTGGACGGCCACTGCCGGAGCTTTTGCGTGGTGAATGCGGCAACCAGCTCGCTGTGCCGGCCAAGCAGAAGCACGGCGGTGCGCATGTGGGATGCGTCGCCCGGGATATACTCCTGAATGGTTACGCTGCCGAAGCGGAGCATGCACGACGAAACGCTTTGCCGGAACGCGTCGGCATCCTGCACGTATGCGACACCGCGGGCCATGCCGGCATCCGTGCCGGGTTTCACCACAAGGGTGGCCCGCCCCCGGCTCCCTGACAGAATGCCGGCGGCCTCCTCCGGCGAATAGGCCGCCGGGCACGGAATGCCGAGCTCCCTGCACTCCCTGTTGCAGAGGTCCTTGTCGAATGCGGCCATATAGGCGTCGTAAGCGGGAATAATGATGGAGGTAACGTTCCTCAGGAGCTGTTCATGACGACAGGCGGCTGCGACAGTACAGGTGTCGAGGGGGAGAAAAGCATCCGGCCGCACGGTACGCACCAGATCGATGAGACTCCGCCCGAATTCGCTATCCGTCGGCTCCGGCAGCAGGTGCACGGTGCGGAGGTAGCGTGAGCGAAGACTGAACGGCAGTTTTCTCCAGTCCGAGCCGATAACATCATACCCTGATTCCACCAGTTGGCGGATCATTCCCAGGCAGTTATCGTGCGAAACGCCGGTTACCAGGATCCGTTTCCGGATCATGACCGTTCTCCTCCATCGTTATGATGGTCTGGATGCCCCTTCGCCGGGCGCTGTCCGATGAGAGTGCGCAGCACCGCGCGCATTCTCACCGTCCTCAAGGCCATGAGGGGCCTCATCAGGAGCCCGCGAAGATCGTTTCCCGGTCGAAAATACAGGTTTGCATCGGAAAGGTGGCACCCTCGTCTGATCTTCGTGTCGTAAACGAGCGTGCCGAAGCGCACCTGCCGGAGTCCCTCCTCAATGGCGTCGCGAATGGCATGGTTGTATCCCAGGTTGAAATAGACCGCGTCCTTGCGCGCATGTTCCGGGTCTATCCCGATAATGGGCACGGTGGCATGGCCGTCGCTGGAGAGCCTGACTTGCACCCCGATAATCAGCCCGTCCCTGACGGCCGCATTGATTATCGCCTTGTCCCCCATTCGCGCCTTTAACTGTTCAAAGAACGCGGGCCGAAAGGGAAACGGCCTGCCGTTGAGCCGGCGATAATGGGAATCAGCCAGTGCATGGAGACGACCGCAGACAGCGGTGGGTTCATCCAGGCGCTGTATGGTAATACCGACACGCCGCGACCTGCTGATTTCGTTATGGATACATTTTTCCGTGCCAGGATGCTGTTTTCGCAGAGACCGAAGATACTCGGCAAATGATTTCCACCGGATATCCAGACAGCATACCGGAAGTTCAGGGGAGCAGAGGTAGCGGCGCGAAGAGAACACAGCCGTCAGGTCGGTATCATCCGTCGGAATGCCTCGAAAGAAGAGCGTTCGACCTTTCGTGGTGGCGGCATTTTCGAGAAAGCCCAGCATCTGTGATAACAGTCGACGCCGGTCGGCGCCGGCCAGGTCGCCCCTGAAGAGAATCGTCTGACGATGCCCGGAGACTTCTCCGGCGACAAATGCCGGAAGCACCGTCAATCCCAGGAGTCCTGCCGTACGGGACAGTCGGCCGAACAGCACGTAATCCATGGCGTTCCGGATGTCACCCGGCAGGTGCTCCCAGAGGAAGATAGCGGCCTGGAGCCCGGAGTCCTCACGCGCCAGCAGGCACCGGCATCGGCGTTGCGCCAGTGAGGTTTCTTCCACCAGGCGCAGCCACGCGTAACTGGCCGTGACGTTTCCCTTTGCCAGTTCGTCCCATTCGTCAGGATCCACGTGGGCTATCGTATCAAGCAGTTCAATCTTCGTCATAGATGCAGGCCGACCTCGTCTTGTAATAGTTCCGTTGAGTGCCGCGGGCCATTCCTCTGAAACACAGCGGAACGTATACCGTTTCCACCCGGTCATACCCCTGTTCGTCAGAGTAAGTTTCATTCCGTATAGGGTCAACCATTTTTTCCTGATTCATCGGATATTCCGATTGATATTCCATACTTTTTCCTCATGGCCGCCGGCATGCCGGCCGGATATCCGGGCACACCCTTGACTCCGCAAAAATCGACATTATCTTTTCAGCGAAAGTATCAGATACTCGAAGAAGGAGGCGTATACTATGGCAAACTGGGATATGTTCAGGGAGTTGGACAGTCTGAGGCGCGAGATCGATGAGGCCTTCCGGGGTGTCGGTCTGGCAAGGGTTCTGACGCCCCAGTTCCTTGCTGGCGGCGCGCGGCGATTTCCCCTCGTGAATATCTGCGAGGATGAGGCCGATGTGTATGTGGATGCACTGCTGCCGGGAGTCGACCCGAAAGGAATCGAGATTTCCGTGCTGCGAAACACTCTGACCCTTGCGGGTGAAAGAAAGGCGCTGGAGACGGAGAAGGCTCACGTATGGCACCGGAACGAGCGGGGTGTCGGCAGGTTCAGCAGAACGATAGAGCTGCCGGCGGAAATCGACAGCGGCAAAGTATCGGCCCAGTGCAGGGACGGCGTCCTCACCGTCACTCTACCCAAAGCGGAAGCGGCTAAGCCGAAGAAGATCACGGTCAGTGTTTCCTGAGCAGAAAGAAATGATGACGAATAGAAAATGGCGATAGAGGAGGTATGATACCATGGCTGACAAGAGCATAACCAATTCGGTCGAACAACGCGCTCCCGAGAGACGCGAGGAAACCCGCTCCACTGAGCGGTATCTCAGTCCGGCAGTGGATATTGTTGAAACGGAAGAAGGGCTTACCCTTACCGCAGACCTGCCCGGCGTGGGAAAGGAAAGCCTGGAGATAGGTATCGACAAGGGGATCCTGACGATTCAGGGAAAGGCCGATTCCGGGAACCGCGGTAACGAAATCTATCGGGAATTCCAGTTGATGAGTTACTACCGGCAGTTTCAGCTTCCGGAGGTTATTGATCAGGGCAAAACCATCGCGGAATACGCCAACGGCGTCCTGACCCTGCGGCTCTTCAAGGCCGAGGCGGCAAAGCCGCGGAGGATTGAGGTGCAGGCAGGATAAGAATACTTGGTGGCGCTCCGATAGTCGAAAATGATGTGCAAAAGGCCTTGCGATGGAGTCGCAAGGCCTTTTGTATAGTCGGGAGTACGGAGTATCCGCTATCCCATGTTTCCTGCGAGATAGTTGGTCAGTGCGCCGAGACAGTTCACGTAGCTGCCGTACTCATTGTCGTACCAGCCGAACAGTTTCGCGTGGGTGACGGGAATCTGCACCTCGGCGTCAGCGGGGAGCCCGAGACTTGCCAGTGTGTCCGGCGGCAGGTTGATGAAGCCGGTCCGGGTGTGGCTTTCGTGCCCCTCGATGACTGCCGCGGCCGGCACCCCGATCAGGTCGGAGGAGACATTCTGCCGGTCGCTGTAGACGAGCATCCCTTTCTGACTCCCTTCCGCGGCTTGCCGATAGATGTCATTGAGGAACAGGTGGGTTATCACCGGCTCTCCGGCATCGTCCAGCGGTGTGTGGAAGGTCAGGTTGAGGATGATCAGGGATACCGTATTGGTCGGGATCCGCACCGAGTCGGCCATGAAACCGACCCTTTTTATTTCCGGCAGGACCATTTCCAGCGCCTTGGCTGAGCCCGTGGTGGAGAGAATGATGTTGTTCATCACCGAGCGGTTCTTGCGCAGGTCCGAGGCGCCGGTCTTCGGCACCGAGTCGAGGACGCTCTGGGTGTTGGTGGCCGCATGGATGGTTGACATGGAGGCGGTCAGGATGTGCGATGTCTCCTTGTTCTCCAGGAGCGGTTTGATCATGTGCGCCAGTCCGGTAGTCGTGCATGATGCGGCGGATATAATGTTGTGCCGGGACGGATCGAAGTCGGTGTGGTTGATACCCTGCACCACGAGAATGCTGTCGTCGGGCAGATCCTTGGTCTTGTCCTTTATCCTGAAGGGAGCCGAGGCGAGCACCTTTTCCGCGCCGGCCTCCAGGTGGCCGCGGAGGCTGCCTGTCTTATGGTCGCCCGGGAGGGTCGGATCGAGGAACTGGCCGGTGGTCTCTACGACAAGCCGCACCCCTTCCTTGCGCCAGGCGATGTCCTTCGGATTCCGTGCTTCCCGAAGGATTTTCACCGTGATGCCGTTGATCTCCAGTACCGCCTGGTCGGCGTCAACTACCTTGATGTCGCACGTTCCGCCGTAACCGTTGAGGAACTTGCCGAGTGGGCCGTAGGTGGAGTCGGTCTCGATAACCTGAATGAGATCATCCAGGCTCCGGCCTACCTCCCGTCCCGTATTGACGATGATCCTGTCGAAATGCCTGGTGTGAAGGTGGTTCCACAGGGTCAGTTTTCCGATACGTCCCAGCCCGTTGATGCCCAGTGGATGTGATGTCTTGTCGCCTGCACTCATTAGTGCCCTCCTTATGTCTGGATTCCGGTTTTCCGAAGCTGCTAGTAGCTTTCGGTATATTCAACCGGATAATTTCCGCGATAGATGTTGCCCAGTCTGCCGTCAATAGCGATCTCGTCTCCCAGTCGAAGTTCCGTGTCACTGATAAAGCACTTTTTTTCCGTTTCCATCACCTGCAGGACCTTGCAGTTGACGATGCAGATCTTGCCGAGGCGGGCTGCGGTTACTGCCGCATGGGACGTGGCGCCGCCCCTTGCCGTGAGAAGTCCGTCGCATTCGAAGATCATGTCGATGTCGTCGGGGACGGTGTCGGGCCGGACGAGGATTTTCTTCTTGCCGGGGAATGCGGTAGCCGCGCTTGCAAGATCCTCCCGGTCGAAAACGAGTACCCCGTTCATTGCGCCGCCGCCGATGCCGATGCCGGAGCCCAGGAACTGCATGGATTTCTGGTCTGCGGCGAAGACGCAGAGCTTTTCCGGCTGGCTGGTGGTGTAATCCCGTGTCTGGAGGATGTAGAAGTCCTCCTTGCGGGGGGATTCGAAGGTGAACTCCAGTTCCTGATGGTTGAATCCGAAGGTATCCATAAGCTGCTTTGACCGGTGGAGAAGCTCCCCGTAGACGGCAGGAAAATCCTTTTCCAGGGAGATTCTGATGTTGCCGGGGATGTTTTTGCGCTGCCTCTCCGAGATGGGGAGGGTGTGAACCAAGCCGGAAACGACATCCTCACCCTGGCTGAACAGGGTAAAGTCGCCGTAGAGGCTGACTCCCGGTTTGTCCTCCTGGGGGTCACGGGTGAAGACCACGCCGGTTCCGGAATCGGAGCCGAGGTTGCCGAGCACCATCTGCTGCACGATAACCGCAGTACCCCATTCTTCGGCGATTTGCAGATGCCGGCGATAGGTTTTTGCGCGTTCGGTATACCAGGAATCCATGGTGGAAAGGATAGCCTGCATGATCTGGCGGAACGGGTCCTGCTCCACATGGACCTTATGTTCCTTGAGGAGGTCCCGGTAGGAAAAAGTCAAATCCCTCATCTGTGTTTCCGTAAACTGTACCTTGCGGGCCACTTGGTAGAGATGCTTGAAATGGGACATGCGCCGGTCGAACTCGTCACGGGGGATGCCGTGGGCCATTCCCCATCCCTGGAGAAACCGTCGGTAGCAGTCCCAGGCCGTCCATCCCATCTCCGGTTTGCGGCTCAACCCTTCGGCTACCCGATCATTCATTCCGACGTTGAGATAGGTGTCCATGGCGCCCGGCATGGAAATGGCCGTACCGGAACGGACGGAAAAGAGAAGGGGGTTCTCCGGGTTCCCCAGTTTTTTGCCGGTAATTTCCTCTAATTCGGCAAGCTTCTGCCGGACGAGTTCTTCAATCTCGGCCGTCAGTTCCGGATGCCGCAGGATTGCCCGACGGTGACGGAACAACTCGGTCGTAAGAACGAAACCGGGGGGAATGGGGAACTGCTCCGCATAGAGTTGCTTCAGAAAATACGCCTTGGCCCCGAGAAAGATCTGGTTGTCCATCTCCGGTGTCATCCGGTAAATGGGGCTGATGATCAGGTCGGGGTCAAAGCTCATGATATTGCGCAGGTCTTCGGGTGTCAGGCCCTCCACCATGGTGCGCAGGGTATTGAGCACGTCGGAAATGAAATTGTCCATCTGCTGGACGAGGAATGCCGAGGATAAAACCTCCCGGTAGAACTTTTCCGATATCCTGTGTGCCTCCTGAAGGTCCATTTCTCCGGCAGTCCGGGTGTGCCGGCTCTGCTGCTGCGCCACGATCTTCAGCGGATTATCGAAGTTCCGCAGGAAATATTCATGGATAATCTCCCCGATATTCTGGGCCATGAACTGGAACAGATTGACGAACTGATCCAGGGTAAAGCTGGCTGAGGTGAGGCTGTACTGGAACATCTTCAGGTTCGAGTCGAACCCCTGGTTGGAGATGCCGTCCAGCAGGAGACCATGGCGGAACAGTTCGATGATGCGGGCGATCCTGCGCAGGGATTTGGCGGTGATGTAGTTCATGTTGATCTGGCCGATGAGCTGCGTCATCAGGGCCACCGCCAGCCGTTCGAGGCGGAAGGTCAGTCCCAGAGCCTCGAACTTGGGCTCGTGGTACTTGCCGTACATGGAGGGGATCCCCGCTGCGATGTGCCGCTTGTGGTAGATATCCTCGCAGGCCTCGGTCTTTTCCGGATTAAGAATAATCTCCCGCAGCTGCTCCATGAAATAGTACACCCGGCGGAGGGCAGCCTCGGAGTTGTTTTCTTCAAGCTGCTTGCCGAATTCTTTGATTTCCTCGTCGGGGAAGAGGTGGAGCTGGTTCATTACCGGGATGATGTTGTGGTAATCCAGTGTGTATTTCGTTTTCAGGAGCTTGTAGATGTCCACAAGCCCTTTGAAACGGACCTGGTCCCGCTTCGGCTGTCCCTTCAGGTATTTCGCCGGATTCAGGTTGTCCCTGTCCAGCAGTTCTTCCGGCTCCACCTTGTATGCGGCGCACAGTGATGTGACGATCCCGTGAACAGGATCGAACCATTCACCGGAATTCCGGAGGGAAAGGAACACGTCCTGGGGAATGATGTCCGTGAGTGGCGCCGTGTTGCCGTCGTACCAGAAGCGGATAATCCTCCTGGCCAGTTCGATGTGGGTATTGTTGCTCTCCGTGTGCACCTGCTTGCGTAGAAAGTGAATCAGCCTGTCCTGGCGGAAGGAAACCTCGTCCATCTTCGTGGTGATGTCCCGCAGTTCTCCCTCGGCGCCTATCTCGTTGAAGTAGACGGGGAAGATGCGGGCCAATTGCTTGACCATCTTGTAGCTGAGAGCGATGTCTGAATTGAGAAGCCTGGTGATGTCCCGCTGGAACAGATCGGTGTCCGAGATGAAGATGCCGCGGACCCGGAGGTTGACAATCAGGGCCGAGTGGAGCTTCAACATTCTGTGGGGACTGCATTCGATGAGCTCCATCCAGACCCGGATGTTCTTGACGTGGTTCTTGTCGATGCAGACCTGCCAGTCCTCGTTGATGCCGAAGACATTTCCCGGCACGAAACCGAAGAGGATCAACCGGTCGATGAAACCGTTGATGATGACCGGGTTTCCCAGATCTATCACTTCCTTGCCGAGGGTGAGGATGCAATCCAGAAGGGTACCCATGTGCCCGGCCTTCTGGGATTCGAAGAGGTGGAAGATCCGCTCCAGAAAGGTGTTCATTTCCTTTTCGCCGCAGGCGGTCTTCACGATACGCAGCATCCTGTTCAGATCCCAGAGGAGGTGGTCCTTCAGGTGGGCCATACCGGGGAGGCTGAGGAGGTAGAAGAGGTAATAGATGCGGTCGAGAGCGGGTTCTTCCTCATCCATGCAGCTGCGGAAACGATTGGCAATGGCCGCGAAGTCGGGAATCAGCCGGAGTTCCTCCCACGTTTTCGACTCCGCGAGTTGCTTTTTCAGCTCGGCGAAATAGGGTTTGCCGATATGGGCTATTCTCCCGCTCATGTCGGAGCGAAACAGCGATTTCTTGTTCACCAGCCATGATTCGATGGAGCTGCTCTTTTCCCAGAAATTGATATTGCTCTCCAGCGCCAGCCGGAGCATGCCGAGGGCGCCCGCTGCATAGCGGGCATCCTCGGTCAGGTGCCGGATCCGTTCTTTCATGAAACCGGAGGAACGGACCATGACGTGGCTACTGAGGGGAAGTACTTCGCGTAGAAGGGCGATCACCGTATCCATGAAGTGCCGGGATACCTTTTTCTGTCGGTGCAGGGAGTCGGCGAATTCAAGAAGGGTCTGGAAGGCGCGTTCCTGCTGCTGGTCCGGAAGAGGGCGCCGCAGCAGCGAGACGAACATCTCCAGGATCATCCCCAGCGCCTTTTCATGGTCCGGAAGGGAGAGGTAAAACCAGAGATCATCCAGTGCCAGCTTGCGCAGCAAGTCCACCACCAGTTCCGGGTTGGTGTAAGGGTGGTGGTATTCCGTCAGCAGTTCCTCGGTCCGTTTGTGGATTCCGAAGTGGGTGCTCGACAGGGAGAAAAACCACTGGTGTTCGGGAGGGATCTCTATTTTGCCGCGGGTTGCGGCCAGATTGACTTCCAGTGCCTTGGAAACGAACTTTTTCATCATGTACCCTGCTGGTTTTTTCGGGGTGATTTTCCGAGGCCGGCTGGAGGCAACGGGGTTCTGAGCCGGAGCGGGGGGAATGGAAACCGCGTGCTTATCAGAAAAAATGTAGCATATCCCGTGAGGCAAGCAAATATATTATTTTGACCATCGTTAGCCTGCTTGACGCAATCGCTGTAGAACTATATAGTTTATCCTATGAAAAAATCGGTACAGGCCATATCACGTTTCAACAAGACCCTCTTCGGAAAATGGGCTGCCGCATTCCTTCCCGTTCTTATTTTCCTGTTATCTTTCAGCGTGGCGGACGTTTTCTCCTCTGTCCTCCTTGATACCCGGGAATCCTCCTATGAGATATTCAGTCACGGGCTGAGAATCGGGGAGGTAAAAACCGTGTGCGGACCGGTGGCGCGCGAACGGGGCAAGGCCTTTCGATTCGAGTCATCGATGCATATCGATGCCCGATTTGTTTTTTTATCCTACACTCTTGACAAGAAGGAGGAGGCCATGGTCGGAAGCGAAGGGACGCTCTCCTACCGACGGACTTCCCATGAGAATGGAAAGAATATCCTGGTAGCCGGCAGAATGGAAGACGGCGTCTTCCGGTTTCATATTACCGAGAACGGTGAAAAGCGAACTCTCGTGATTCCGAGGCGAAAATACGACTATACGAGTCTTGATTGTCCCGAAACCGCTCTTGGATCGGAGGAGCGGGAAAAGACGCTGCGTATTCTCGATTTGGAAAACCTTGAGATTGTCACGAGAAAATACCGCTGGGTGCGGGAAGAGGACGTTCGCGTGGGCGACCGCAGGATACACTGCAAGGTGATTGACTTCGAGGACTCGAACAAAAGGGGCCGTCGCTGGGTGGATGAGGATGAACTCGGCATCCTGGTAACCCGCCAGGATGGGACGGGCAAGGGGGTATCCTATTCGTCACGGCTGACCTCCCTGGCCGTGAAGTCGCGTCCCGGCATCCTGTGATCCGGATTGTGTCGAGACCCCGGCGCAGCATTACCTCAATGGAGGAACTATGGGCAAGCAGTATCAATCACTGACGGACTCCGACCGTGAATTCGCGGCCAGGCAACGTCTGTTTTTTATTGCCAGCGCAAGCGGTCATGAGGTGAGTCTGGCCCCTAAAGGAGAAGACAGTATCCTCTTTCTTGATGAAAAAACCCTTCTGCTCATGGATTATCCGGGGAGCAGCAACCGGACCGGCCGGGATATCGCTGAAGGGGGTGATGTCACCATCATGTTCTGCTCTTTTGATGATGAGCCGAGGGTTCTTCGTCTGTTCTGTACGGGTCAGGCGTTCGAAAAAAGTCATCCGGAGTTTGACGAAATGGTGCGACTCTTTCCGGACGGAAATCCGGCGATTGTCCGGCAGGTTTTCCGGCTATCCATCCGGGCTGTCGAAAACAGCTGCGGATTGAGTGTGCCCGTAATGCGTTTTGAAAAGCTGCGTGAAAGCGGAGTGCGTCACTGGGCCGAGCAAAAAGCGCGTACTGCCGGCAAAAAAATGTAGGTTTCTCCACAGGTGGCCCGTTGCATCCCGCCCGAACTACTCCTGAGAGTCGGCTTCCTTCCCGTCGTGGTTCTTTCATCCCCAATCAAAGCCTTTCTATGTGATGTTTAATGAAAATACTGTTTTTTTGCGACAGTCCTTCCTCGATACCCGCCTATCACCTCTGCACTGATAAAATCGATAGCTACGCCCCTTGCAGGGCAACCCGTTCACTTCGAATTCTCGCGAAAAGTAACTAATCCGAGACAGGAAAACAGCATTTTAATTTGTTGACATATAATCGCATAGAGATGTATATAGTAGGCAATTAAACGGCAAAGATACTATAATGTGCCTAAATTTTTTGCGTCAAATGCCGTTCGTGACATTGTTCTATGAACACATACAATGGGCTGGGCAGAAACTCTTCCGATGGCGGTACTTGTTGGTTCCTTTTTTCGGGGTATGCGTGAGGCGACATAATTAAAATCAGGAGGTGGGCGGCATGGCGGGAAAGATTCGGCAGATGATAGATTCCATCATTAACCAGAGAGCAAAAGACAACCCCATGTTGGAGCGGGTCATCAAGACAAAGTTGATTCTCAAGGGAATCAATCCGGCGAAATTCACGCTCCAGTCCGATGATGACCCCGTTGTGATCGGTAAACTGGAAAAGATGATACGGGAACTCAAATAAATCAGTAGGAGTGCTGTAGACAAGAGGAGGATGAGAATGAATATAAAAACTGCTTTATCCACGAAAGAGACCGTTGATGAAATGGTTAATGATATAGCCGGGCAGCTTGAGTTCTTTGATGCGGAGATGGTGCTGTTTTTCGTTTCCAGTAGTTATGACCCGGAGAGTGTCAGCAAGAAGATGCAGGACTGTTTCCCCATGGCCCAGGTTTTCGGCTGTACCACGGCAGGTGAAATAGGCTGCGGGAAGATGCTGGACGGTTCGGCCGTGGCAATGGCATTCACCGGCCAGGCCGTGAAAGACGCAAAGATAGAAGTCGTGGCGGACCCCAGGGACGAAAACGCGCTCCGTGCCGCGTTTGCCGCGTTCGAGTCCTACTATAAAGTGCCGATGTCAGAGATGGACCCGTCGAAATATGTGGGGATTATCCTGGTGGACGGCTTGAGCGGGGCTGAAGAAGGTATGATGGAAACGATTGGTGATATGACCAATGTTACCTTCATCGGCGGTTCGGCGGGTGATGATCTGAAATTTGCCGCTACCCATCTCTACGCAAACGGGAAAAGTTACAAGAACGGGGTAATCCTGGCGCTGTTGCAGCCGGGGGTGGATTTTACTTTCATCAAGACCCAGAGCTTCCGCAGCCTGGAGAAGACCCTGGAGGTCACCAAGGCAAATGAAGAAAAGCGCGAAGTTCTCGAGTTCAACGGAAAGCCCGCGGCAGTGGCGTATGCCGAGGCGGTCGGAACAACTGTCGAGGAAGCGCCGAAGTATTTCATGCACAATCCCGTCGGTCTGGTAATCGAAGATGAGCCGTATGTACGCAGCCCCCAGCAGTTCAAGGGTGACGGCATGGTATTCTACTGTGGGGTGATGGAGGGGATGGAGCTGTCTCTTCTCGAATCAACCGACATTATCGGTGATACCAAACAGGCGATTGCCCAAGCCCGTGAAGAGATGGGAGGGTTATCGGCAATCATCAATTTCAACTGCATCCTCAGGACGCTGGAGCTCAAGCAGAAGAACCTTACCAAGGAATACGGCGAACTATTCTCCGGAGTCCAGGCCATCGGTTTCAGTACCTATGGTGAGCAGTACATCGGCCATATCAACCAGACTGCCACCATGCTGGCCTTCAAGTAGCACACTGATGAAGGCGGTGCGGATACGTAGTTTGTGCGCTCCGTGCTTTTCCACGAAATGCGCTATCATAGAGTTGACATCGGGAAGTGGAGCCGCCCGGTACCGCCTGTCGGTTCCAGCCGTAATGATTTGATGCCGTGCGGGAGTTTCTCTGTTTGTTTTTCGTGAGGGTACTGTAATGCCTGTTCAACTTGAAGAAAGCATCGTACCAGGGAAAGGCGATACGGGTCTGAAAGGCAATCTTTCCCTGACCAACATTACGGATCTTCTGCAATTCCTCTCTTCCAGCGCGAAAAGCGGCATGATTCAACTTGTGCGGCATCCGGAAGGAACGGAGGGCAAGATATTTTTTGTCGCGGGTGAACTTGTTTCAGCGGATTCCGGGGAGAAGTCGGGTCTGGACGGGCTTGCCGACCTCCTTGCCTGGGAGCAGGGGACATTTCACTTTCTGCCCGGCGTCGCGTCTGCAAAGTCTACTATCGGGCTTTCAGTCCAGCACGCCATCATGGAAGCTGTTTTGTTGCTTGACAAGCAGGCAAAGGAAAACGCCGCTAACCCCATACGAGAAGTCGAAGAAAGGAGTCTTCACATGCAACAGGAAGGAAGGGGCTCAACAGAGGTTTTGAATGATTTGCTGGAAATTTCGGGCATAGACGCAGTCGTTGTTGTCGGCAGGGACGGCTTCGTAATAGAGTCGGCCGGCAGCAGCGCCAGGGTGAATATCGATGAACTCGGCGCCTCGCTTGCCCATGCCATCAACGGGATCGAGGAGATGGGCGCCGAATTGAATGTCAACATGTTTCAGGACATGTTCATCGAGTACGGTCGTGCGGTAATCTTGTGTAAACCGGTTGGAGATGCGGTAGCTGCGGTCGTCACTCCGGATGCCTCCAAGCTGGGTATCATCCGGCACAAGACCAAAAAGCTCTTTGAAGAACTTGCCCACTCATTCTAGGAGGGTTTTCATATGGCGTTGAGACTAGATTTTACGATGGATGCCGATACGAACCGCCAGTATTTGAACGGTCACCCCGTGGTGATGCATTCCCATCATTATCTTGCACTGATCACAAAAATGGCGGAGGACCTTGGCGACATCGGCGGCGCCGGGATCCTCCGGGATGTCGTGGAAGAGACGATGCGTGCCGTCTTTGACGATTATATCCAGAAGAACGGGCTGACGTCGGCCCAGGACAAGTGCAATGTGGGAAGAGAGTACTATTCGGTATTCGGCCTCGGAAAAATGGTAATTACCGGTGACGAACACGGGGGAGAGGTTCGCTTGGTTCGTTCCCACCTGGACGAGGGATGGGTAATGAAGTGGGGAACCACCGACAACCCCGTCAACCATTTCACCTGCGGGTATGTTGCGGCAATGTTCGGCGCGGCTTTTAACAAACCGCTGAAGAGTTATACGGTTACCGAGGCTGCCAGTATTGCCGTCGGTGATACGGAAGGCAAGTTTATTGTAAAGTCGTCCTGAGAGAGGAGGAGTTTATTCATGACCGTCATGCGTGATACCGTAGTGAAATCCCTGGCCAAGATTACCGTCCAGGGTGATGAAAATGGTTTGATACCGGAATATGAAGTACTGGTGAATCTGCTGCCCGTAAAACTTCTGAACACCTTCTCCGAAAGGATCATGGCGGCTGCCCCTCCCGAGAAGAAAGCCATCGTGGAAGAGGGTCTGGTGAGAGCCGCCTATGAATGCGGATACCATACCGGATGCGGCATCATCACTTCCGATATTTTCAATGAAGTGGTTCTCCCGATGGTTACGGAAGGGGAAAAGGATGTCTTGCGCGGCGCGTATGCCGCTTTTACCGCCTGGGGTTGGGCAAAATCCGGAATCGTGCAGTTAAAAGAGGGCGAAAAGATGGTAATCCGCGCCTTTGACTACTACGAGGCGGACAGCGGCGGAGAGGGGCTTCGGGGATACATGCTCCGTGGACTGAGTCAGGCCTTTTTTGATCTGGCCTATGCGGACTCGTACCCGGACGGTATGGATACGTATGTCTGCCATCAGACGAAGGGGATCGAGGTCGGCGACCCGTACGGAGAATTCATTGTTACGAAAAAATGACGGATGTGACAGGGAGGCGCTTGCCTCGGTCATCCCCTTTTCCTCCTGAACAGCACTATGGAGTCACTCGTGGGCGACGATGTACTTGAATTCATCGATGGGCATCCTTTTCGCGATGCTCTGAAGAACGCCGTCGAAATACGATGGAGCGGCATTCTTCGTGCCGTGAAGGATTCAGAGCAGGTCGGCGTGGTCGTCATGCGCGACGGACATATCGCTTGGGCGGTGAGTAACAGCCAGACCGAGAACTTCGGGTCTTTTCTGGAACGAATCGGTATGCTTCCCAAGGAGAAGCTTAATGAGGTAGTGCAGAAGTACCGGTCGCTGGGCAAAACGAAAAAGCTCGGCGCATTGCTGGAAGAGGGCGGTTTAATCTCCCATGCCACTTTGCGGGAATGCCTTAAGGCACATGTCAGTGCGGCCATTTCATCCATGTTGGATGACCCGGAGATACTCCTTGAGGCTCGGCACGGAGAGATGGTCATTGATGCGAGCCTGATTTTCCTGCTGGGCGAGGTGATGCCTGAGTCCGGAGAGGAATTCGTCCCCCGGGAAGCTGTTGTCGCTGAGCCGGAGGCGAACGGGGAATCCGGGGAAGAAGCACCCTGCAAGGTGGAGCCGGCAGTCCTGCAGGAGCTTGCTTCGCTGCAGGGATATCTGTATTCCTTTGTTGCCGACATGACCGGTAGGATTTTTTCGCTTCATCAATCGGACGAGGTTCAGGTGGAAACGGATCAAGTCGTCCCGGCGATTCTCGCCTGGCTAAGCGCTTCATGCCAGAATTCCCCCGAGATGAAGATGGGGAGAGTCCGGTTTACGTTCCTCACGTGTGAAACAGGCTCGTTATTTGTTCAGATGATGGATGAGGGTAACCGGCATTTTGTTGCCGTCGCGTGTGATAACAACGCCAGGATGGGGGTTGTCATGCATAAGATAACCGAGATAGTGCCGACCGTTCGAAGGATTACGGAAGGACTCTGACGGTGTGTTGCTGAAAGCATGTACCCTGCTATACGGATTGGGGAGACAAAATGGCGAATATTCTTTCCATAGTTAGTTCAAAAGGTGGGACCGGGAAAACCACGGTAGCTCTGAACCTTGCTGTCGCTCTTGCGGAGGGAGGAGATCCCACCCTGCTGATTGACGTGGACCCCCTCGGGGCAATCGGTTTTTCCCTCGCGCGGAGCGACACGGAATGGAAGGGCCTGGCGGAGTACATGATGAAGCAGGGTACGATTGATGAAATCATCATGCAGACAAAACTCCCCTGCCTGTCCATACTGGCTCGGGGTCGCCTGGATCCCCTGGATGTTTGCATCTACGAGGAATTTCTCCATTCTTCGCCGGCTCTGCGGGAGATACTTGACGCAGTAGGAGGGAAATTCCGGTACATTATCATCGACACCCCCTCCGGACTCGGTATGATTACCCGCGCGGCCCTGTCGGTAAGCGACTTCGTCCTGATTCCGCTGCAGGCGGAACCGCTGGCGTTGCGTGCAATTTCGCAAACCCTTCGGGTACTCAAACACGTCAAGGAAAACGAAAACGGTCATCTGGAGCTTCTCGGCATCCTGGCCACTATGGTCCAGTTGAACAAAGATGTTTCCTTTAATATTATGAATACCGTCTGGGCATCCCTGAGCCGAGTGTTGGAAACCTATATTCCTCGTGCCGATGTCTTCGGTAGCGCCAGTGAAAAGGGTCTGCCCGTTGCCTTCCTGCCGGGTAAATATCCTCCTGAGGCCATCAGATTCGAGTTGCTGGCCACGGAAATCAAAGGCATCATCCAGGGTATGGGTGGTGCGACAGGAGAAGTTGATGAAAGACCGCAGCGTGAACTCATATGATCTGAAACAGGCGCAGCAGATTCTCAGCAGCCTTGCCCCCATACCGACATCTTCACCTGGAACGGAGGTTTCGCAAGAGACCCCTGTCTACCTGCGGTTATCGAAAGAGTCTCTGCCGCAGAAGGCCGCGACGGTGACCGTACTCCCCGCTGATGCGCCGAAGGATACTGCCGGGCCTCCGATTGATATGCAACCGCAGAAATTTACCAGTTGGGAAGGGTGTCTGGGCTGGTGTATCGGGCTGACGCGTGCTGAAGCGGCTTTTGTCGTCGACTCCCAGGGTTTCATTATCGCGTCCAGGGGGAGGGTGCCCGGGTATGGATTCGAAGGAACCGGGGCCGAAATGGTCTGTTCGGTGGATCAGTTGGAAAGAATTGCTCCCGATGCGGGGAAGCTTCTCTGGGTGGATTTGGATTTCGACAAGAGAAGAGTTGTCGGCTTCGTCACCCCTCAGCAGAATTCGCAGTATTACGTCATCGGTTTCATTTCTCCTGAGCCGGCTTACCATTCCATCAAGCATTTTCTTACCACCCAGGTTATCGAAAATCTCCCGAATCTTGATTAACGAAAACCGGACTGCCTCCTCACCTGAGGTGGCGGTCCGGAACGCGGCCAGAGAAATGGCAGTACGGCACGGAGGTTTCCCTGCCGGGACAGGGCGCTGTGCTTTAGCTGCAAGAAGATGAAAGGGGAAGTACCTTCCATGAGTGAACAAGTGCCCCGGGTAAGCAGATTTATTCTGGATGTGGTGGAGAGGCAACTGGAGACGAATACACCACCCCAGACGAGGGAGACACTGCAGCGGCTGGCAGGACTTGGATTCGGTGGGGAAGACTCAAAACATCTCATCGGTTCGGCACTTGCCGCAGAAATGCGTTCCGTTGTATCCGAAGGCAGACCCTTCAAAGAAGAGAGTTTCCTCGCCCTGCTCAAGAGACTTCCCCAACTACCCTCCCGAGGGTGAAGACCGGTCCCGTAGACGGTTCTTTTCCCTGTATCGGGAGCCTTTTCTCTCCGCATTGTAACCATCCATTCCCGTTCCTCCTCAAATCCACGATCTTTCCGACGGCTTCCGCGGTTGTACCACCCCTCCGTTGCATCAACATCCGTATCTCCTGACTACTGCTCGCATTTCATGGGGTCTCCGGTCGATGGAAGACGAATCCGGTTCCGCTCGACACACAGTGGTGTTAATCTGTCTTCCGTATGTACTACATAGTGCTGATAGAATTATTTATTTCATATCATACGATCACTATGATACTCCAATCGTAATATAAAAAAATAATAACGACTGGTAATAGCATTGTTAAAACAATGTACTGCAACAACCTGGAACCTTACGAATTAACGTTTATTATTACTCCGAATAGTAATAGATTCAATCTGAATTGATATTATAAATACAGTGCTTGTTGTGTTATCAAAAATACGTACACTATATCTTAAAAGGTAGTGTCACCGCCTGACGTTATCTGTCTCCTATCGTGATATCCTCACACTCTCAAACAGGTAACTTCGGGCAATTTCTGGTTCGTTCTTGTCGGGGAAAGATGGGGAGGTGTCGAAATGAGCTATTTTGCACATGTCAGAATATGGGAGTCGGTACAGCGGGCAATCCGGGCCAGCATGTATGAGGCGCCTCTGGCGTCGGCTCTGCTGTCTCACCGATTGGGCGAACTTGCCGGTTCAAGCGTCGTGATGAGCAGCGAATTGGAGATTGAGTATTTTGAGATCGAACTGATCCTGGTCGATCTCGACAAGGCTCTCGAACTGGTGAAGCTCGTGCTCGAGGAAGCAGGCGCTCCGGCCGGTTCAGAGATACGTATAGAGCGTGAAGAAGGCCTGGAGATTCTGCCTTTCGGCAGAAAGGAAGGTCTCGCAATCTATCTGGATGGGATCGGGTTGCCGGATGAGGTGTATGAGAAGTGTTCGTGTGATGGTCTTGCTTTTCTCATTGCCGGTGCGCTGTCCTCGGTTGACGGAGAAATTCGGGGTTCGTGGGTCGGTCGCTCGGAAACTGCCGTCTATCTGTATGGTCCAAATGCCGAGACCATGTTCTCCACCATCAAGCCAATGCTCACCACATATCCTCTCTGCCAGAACTCGCGCATTGTGATTCGCCATGGGAACCCGCAATTTCACCCGCGGACGGAACGTCTGCCTTTCCATGTGGATGCGGATAAAGTCAGGCAGGTATTCTGGGCCAACGCGCAGGGGACTGGTTAAGGATGAAGGAAAGCGGAAAGCAGCGAGAAACTGTCGGCGCATGAGTCAGTCGGAGGGTGTTGCCATTATCCTTCTTCGTAGTATACTTCCGACCGATTCCGTGGCAACTGACGATGGCTTCGGCGATAGCGCAGTACCGTAACAGGATGATAAACCCGATTGAAGAGCTGAACCTGCCGGTTACGTTTGCCTCCATGGGAATCAGATTTCTATCATGGTATCCGGTTATGGAGTACCAAAGGAGATGACAAATGAACTGCGAACCTGCGCCGTATACATCCGGCCGCTTTTCCGTGAAGCCGGGAGAGGAGGCCTCCTTCATCTCGGCCGTGGAGGCTGTCGCCGACTGGACAATGGTGAATTTCCCGTCGGTCCGGGAAATAATCCTGCTCAGGGATTCCTCTCGAAGGCGAGGTTTCTTCACGATCTTCCGCTGGGAGGATGAGGAAAGTATTGAGGCCTGGCGTTCGGACCCGGAGTTCGGCGCCTATATGACCCAGATCAGTGAACACTGCGAGTCTGTTGAGGTGTTTACCCTGCAACGCATGAGGCGCTTTACCAGAGGATGATCCTGGCTGCCGCCGCCGGGTGGTCGGACATGCCGAGGCATCAACCTCCCCCGCACGTCGTCGCTGCTCGCTCTCCCTGCCCTTTCGCGTCGTTGTTCCGAATACTTTCTGTTTACTTTACAGCCATTCTGCTGGTATACATCACATACAAAACCCACGTTGTCACGATTTTCGAGTCTCCCTGCAGCAAGTAACGCCAGTTCCTTTGTCGGGAGTTCCTATGGATGCCAGTACCCCGGAAAGCCCTCTCACCTCTCTGGATACCGGACTACTTTCTAAAATCATTCACGAATTCAATATTGCGCGCAGATATGTCTCCTCCTACCCGAAAGGGCACCCGGTCGTTACGGGCTCCTGTGAGAGGGTGGCCGGGCTGTTTCACCAGCTGTTTGATTCACGCGACGAACTGACCATGGGCATCGCAAAGGATTCCCTTGTTATCGACGGCTGTTCACTCGATCGTATCACGCCGTTTGCGCGCCATTTTGCCCGATCCCTTTATTACCACCACGTTGCTCTCGTCACTTTCCAAAAGGGTTTGACGGCTGGAGAGGTTGAGAGGTTCAACGATATCCTGACGGCAAAACGGGAGCAGATTGCCGCCCAGGGAGGAATCGAGGCGGCTTTTCGCGAAGCCGGGTTGTTGAATCCGCGGATCATGGAAATCAGCTATGACGCTTTCCATGCCGCGGGGGATATCTCGGACGGCGGCGAAAGGGATGGAAGCGCCCCCTCTTCGCTCTGGGAGACTTTTGTACAGGAGCTCTTGCGTGATACTCATCCCTCATCCCTGACAGCTCCTTCTTCGTATGCGGTACTGGGTCCGGAGTCTCTTCTTGCAATCTTGCACGGTCAGCTTCCTCACGATCAACTTCGTGGTATGCAACGACTTGCGTATTTTCTGCAAAAGGAAGCACGCGCGCAAGCGCTGACGAATCGGGAAATGGAGTCTTTCGGGAAAATAATTGATTTCATTACCGGTTTGACGCCGGTGCTTCGAATACATTTCCTCGACAGTGTCCTGAACACACTGGAGGGAGATGCAGACCCTGCACTGGAAATACTATCCCATCTTCCCCGTGAAGTCATTCTGGAAGCAGTTCAACTGTGCAGTGAAAAAAAAGACGCTCCTCCTCCTTTGTTGCTGAGTGTACTGGAAAAGCTGTCCGAAAATTCACTATCCGCTCCGGGGGGCGACCGACGCTCGGAGGAAAAAGAGATTCATGCGGTTGAAGGGCAGGACCGGAAACTTGATGCCTTATTCCGGGAAACAACCGGCGAAGAGTTCATTCCCCTCGACTACCTGAAAACACTCAAAACACTGATTGCTTCCCGGGATATCCCGGCTCCCGACGAGGGAGATCTCGCGGAGTTGAAACAGACGCTCACCAGTGACAGTGTCGAAGTAGCGGTAAGCGGCATCATTCTCGACAGTCTCCAGCATGCCACCGAAGGGCAGTTGGTGATGCTTAAGCGCAACTTGCTGGATCTTTCCCGTTATTTTCTTGAAGTCGGAGACTTTCGCTCCCTTGAGAATATGTATGACCGCCTCCAAAAAACCAGTTTCGAAACAGGGCAGGCGGTGAATTCGTTGAAACACGAGATGCTGGAGACTTTCGAGGACACTGATTTTATCGGCGAAGTGCTGAACGGCCTTGATGTCTGGGGCAGGGAGAAATTCCACGAAATCGGGTCCCTGATCCATAAGGTCGGTAGACCTTTCGTCGAACCCCTGCTGGAGAGGCTCGCGGAAGAGGAAAACCGGACTATCCGGAGATACTGCCTCGATCATCTGCTGAAGCTGGCTGACCTCGCCGGAGAATCAGTTCTTGCAAGGCTGGAAGATACGCGGTGGTATGTCGTCAGGAACCTGCTGATTATTCTGCGGCATTCGGGGGCGCCTGACGTGGCCTCACATCTGAGCCGAGTTGCCGATCATCCGCATCCGAAGGTTCGACAAATAGTGATTGAGATGTATCTGCAGTTGCGGGACCCCGAAGGAGACCGGCTCCTTTTGGTTGATTTGGCAAGTGATAACCCTGTGCTGCGGCTGCAGGCGGTTCAGCAGGCTGAAAAGAGCGTTCACCCGGACGTCGTTGCCGCCCTGCTGGAGATTCTGCAACGAAAAGGGGCCTCTCCGGAGTCCTTTGCGGAGAAAAAGGCAGCGATACGCGCTCTGTCCGAGATCGGCGATCCGTGCGCCATACCAGTTCTGGAGAAATTTCTTACTAAATGGTCTTTTTTCCGCTCTTCGCTCCATCTGTCGTTGAAAAAGGAAATCGTGCAGACGCTCGCCAGGTACCGGGCGCCGTCCGCGGCCGCACTGTTGAGCAGGATGGCTGAATCAAGGAACCTGGAGTTATCGGCACTGGCATCGGGGCAGTGCCGGAGCCCGGGGAGGGATGAGGAATGTCGGTCGAGCACATGAATGATGTCCGGAACTTCATCCGCCACCTGGTGTCCGCTGTTTCCGGTTCCTCATTATATTCACCGGAACACCGCCAGGTACGCCGTCTGACGGAGGACGCCTTTGCCAATCTGCAAAAGGCCCTCGCCGGGCAGGATGAGTTGGTCTTGTTGGCGATTGATGATGAACTGGTGTGCAACAAGATCCCCCTTGAAGGGAGCATGTATGTAGGCAAATTCATCCGTGCGCTGGCGGCGAAGGGTATCGGTCACGTGCAGATAGCACGACAGGTTGAGTTCCTTGAGTTGCAGGCCCTGATACGCGGACTGGCACGGCACGGCGAGGCAGGGGAGGAAATCCGCTCATCGGAGAACATTCACCTGGGAACGCTGGGAATCTATGCCTGCTCAGCGGATGCCGGTGAAGGAAATGCCGACGAAGTTCCCGAAGGACTTGAGTTGGGGGAGCTCTCAAGCTATGAACGAGAGACCTTCATGGAAATCTGTGAAAGCGTTCGTGAGAGCAGAAAACTCGGCATGGCAGGTGTAAACAGGGTAGTGCGGTCATGTATCCAGGCCTTCGGGCAGGTTTCTTCCTCCCTACTTGCGGTCGCTCCGTTGCGCGCCCTTGACACATACACCTTCACCCATTCCACGAATGTCTGTATCCTCAACCTGTCACAGGCAATGGCAATGGGGATAGAGGGGCGTCTTCTTCACGAAATAGGGGTGGCGGGAATGTTGCACGATATCGGAAAGTTGTTCGTTCCCGAAGAAGTTCTTACTAAACCCGGCAGGTTAAGCGAGGCGGAAAAGGAGCTCATCAAACAGCACCCGGTTCGGGGAGCGTATTATCTCCTTGATATGCCCGGAGTTCCGAAACTGGCCGTTGTATGCTCCTACGAACATCACATGAAATATGACGGTACGGGATATCCGGGTGTGAGGCAGGGGTGGCGGCAGAATGTGTGCAGTCAAATGACGGCTTTATCGGACTATTTCGATGCTCTCCGTACAAAACGCGTGTATCGCGACGCCATGGATGCAACCGCGGTTGGCGCACTGGTAGCGGATAATGCCGGGACATATTTTCATCCCGTTCTGGCAAGGAATTTTTTGCGTATTCTCGTTGATTTGCAGACCGATGTTTCTCGCTGTGGGGAGACGTAATCCAGGGTTCGTCCATCCTTCGCGGAATTTCGTTGAAACCTCATAACCTGCCGCCACGTCCGCGTTACGCGTTAGGAAACAGTTGCCTTTATCCTCTGCCGTGCTATACTTGCCAACATTTTTCCCGGGAGGTAACCATGAGCAAAACGACAAAAGCGGATTTCTCATCATTTGAGAGCAAACTTTCTCCCTCTGCCTTTGCATGCTTTAACGAGCTGATCGGAAATGCCCGTGAAAGGATTCTTCTGGATGGACCCCAGCCGATCTACGAAGCGCCACTTGCTGAAATCCTCGAAACGTGTGCTGTGGAAAACGCCGAAGCGGTAGCTCAATCAATCAGAGACATCCTCCAATGCAGGGTTGAGCTGAAGAAGGGGGAGTACCTCTACTTTTTCCCCTTCTTTGCCTCGGTAGCCATCGAAAGGGGCATGATACGGTACAGCCTGCCCCCGGAACTGCATGATGCTCTTTCCGCTGTTCCGGTTTCCTCTCCCTCCTGAAATCCCCCCTCCAGCGGATGAGTCGCTTCCGCTGGGGAATGGAAGCATTGCCGGGAGAAAGATCACGTAGACTTTCCCCACCCCCTTCGGCGATAGGGAAGGGCGCCACTTCACTTCACTCTTCCGGATCCGTTAATTCCTTCTTACATCATTCCATGCGGGCTGAACGAGAATCGAAACGCGCCGGGATAACCCCGGCCGTTCACGTCGGCCCTTCACAAGCGTCTGTGACGAGGTTCCGCATGAAACCGTCGACGTCACACCTATCTTTGACGGCTATCTTTTTCGATGATAGAGTTGTCGAAAGTAAAAAAATAGCGAGAATATATAGATGAAAATTCCATCCGGGTTTTTATATCTCACCGTTGTCTTTCTGACAGCGGCGATAATCAGCGCCACGCTCTTTTCTGTCAGCCAGATGAGATCGGAGGCTCTCCTGCGGGCCTCCCTGATGCAGGAAAGCCACATAAAAACCTTTTGGGAGCTTCTTCGGGCGAAGGGGCGTGATTTTCGTGTCGTGGATGGAAAGCTGCTGGCGGGAAACTACGTCATCAACGGCAACTATGAATTGCCGGACAAGGTCAAGGAGATTTTCGGCGGTACTGCGACCATTTTTATGGGCAGAGTCCGCGTTTCCACGAACGTTCTGAAGGATGACGGCAACCGGGCGGTCGGAACCAGTCTGGAAGGGCCTGCATATGATGCAGTCTTCGGGAGCGGAAAATCATACCGGGGTGAGGCCCTGATTTTGGGAGTTCCCTATTTCACCGCCTATGACCCGATCAGGAATGCCGCGGGCGAAGTCATCGGCGTCCTGTATGTGGGAGTGAAGAAGAGCGATTTTTTTGCCACCTACGACCAGTTGAGGGTAAACCAGATCCTCATGGCCGTTGTGCTGATAGTATTTTTTGCAGTACTGACCTTCTTTTTGATTCGAATGCGCAGGAAAGCGGAGTCCGCTTTGCTGGAGAGCGAACAACGGTTGAAGTCCATCCTGTACGGGTCTCCGATACCGCAATTCGTCATCGATGAGAATCATCGGGTTATTTACTGGAACGAGGCTCTGGAGAAATGCACCGGCCTGAGCGCCCGGGAGATGGTTGGGACAGCCGACCACTGGAAGGCCTTCTACCCAACAGACCATCCCTGCCTCGCTGACCTGCTGGTGGACGGGAATGTAGGAGATCTCGACGCATGGTATCCGGGCAAGCACAGCCGGTCAAAGCTCCTGGATGGGGCCTATGAAGTGACGGACTTTTTCCCTGTGCTCGGTGAGGGGGGAAGATGGTTGTACGCCACGGCAACTCTGGTTCGCAATGCCGGGAATGAAGTCGTCGGCGCAGTGGAGACGCTGGAGGATATCACCGCGAGGAAGAATGCGGAGGAGGCGTTGCGCCAGAGCGAGGAAAGGTTCAGGTCCATGACGGCTTCCGCCATGAGCGGCATCATAATGATCGACCATGAGGGAAGGATTACCTTCTGGAACGATGCGGCTGAACGAATCTTCGGCTGGTCGGCATCCGAGGCTCTCGGTAAGGACGTCCACGAGTTGCTGGCGCCGCAATGCTATCGGGAAATTTTTGAGGCGACTTTTCCTCGATTCCGTGAAACCGGGTCCGGTGCGGTCATAGGAAGAAACCTGGAATTGATGGCGCTACGGAGAGACAAGGAGGAGTTTCCCATCGAGCTGGCGTTGTCTTCCCTGTGTCTCCAGGGTCGCTGGCATGCCATCGGCATCATCAACGACATTTCCGACCGCAGACAGGCAGAGGATGATCTGCAGGAGCAGCTGCACTTTCTTCAGGAGCTTATCGACGCCATTCCGAGTCCTATTTTTTATAAAAACACGTCATCTATGTACCTGGGGTGCAACAAGGCGTTTGAGAGCTTCCTCGGGTTGAAAAAGCACGAAATCATCGGCAAGACGACGCATGACATCAGTCCCAAGGAGTTGGCGGATATCTACCATGTTTCCGATTTGCAGCTTTTGGAATCAGGGGGTATCCAGGTATATGAATCTTTCGTTCAGGATACGGACGGTATCCGACAGGACGTCCTTTTCAACAAAGCGGTGTTTACCAGAAAAGACGGGACACCGGGCGGGATTGTGGGTGTGATACTGGACATTACCGAGCGGAAGCGGATTGAGAATGCACTGCGGGAAAGCGAGGATCGATTCCGAAGAACTTTCGACCAGTCGCCCATCGGCGCCGCCATTGTTTCTCCCGAGTACCGCTTCCTCCGAGTGAATGCAGAATGGTGCCGGGTCACCGGATATTCGGAACAGGAGCTTCTGGCTCTTTACCTGCCGGATATCTCCCATCCGGAGGACCTGGGAAATGATCTCATGATGAAGAACCGGCTCCTCGCCGGCGAAATCGACACCTTCCAGATGGACAAGAGATATGTTCGTAAGGACGGGCGTATTATCTGGGCGCGGCTGTCCGTGTGCCTGATAAAAGACGGTTCCGGCCGGCCGCTCTACTTTCTTCCCATGATGGAAGACGTTACAGAAAGGAAAAAGCTGGAGGAAGAGGTCCTGAAGAGCCGGAAGCTGGAGTCTCTCGGCGTGCTTGCCGGAGGAATCGCACACGATTTCAATAATCTGCTGACCGGGATCCTGGGAAATATATCGCTGGCAAAGATGTATTCGGAACCGGAGAGCAAGACAGCGAAGAGGCTCGATGAAGCCGAGAAGGCAACTGAGCGGGCACGGGATCTCACCTTCCAGCTCCTTACCTTTTCCAAAGGGGGAACGCCAATCAAGAAGACGTGCTCCATCCGGCAGATCGTAACGGATTCGTCCACCTTTGCCTTGACGGGTTCAAATGTGCGTTGCACCTACGCTATTCCCGACGATATCCAGGCCGTTGAAGTGGATGGGGGGCAGATAAGTCAGGTGATACACAACCTGATTATCAATGCGGTGCAGGCAATGCCGGAGGGGGGAGATATACGCGTCTCCGCTGAGAACGTTACTGTCGGCCCGGCGGGCATGCTGCTGGAAGGCCGTTGGCTAAAGATATCGCTGGCGGATCAGGGAACCGGGATACCGGAAGAGCACCTGCAAAGTATCTTCGACCCGTACTTCACTACCAAGCCGAAGGGGAGCGGCCTTGGGCTTGCGACTGTCTACTCCGTCATCAGAAATCACGGTGGGTTTATTGCTGTGGAATCGAAGGTGGGAGAAGGGACGACCTTCCATCTCTATCTCCCCGCATCCGAGACATCCCGTCCAGCGGAAGAAATTCGTGATACTGCTCTCGTCTCAGGGAGCGGCAGAGTGCTGGTAATGGATGATGATGAGCTTGTCCGTGAAGTTGCGGCTGAATTATTGTCCGCCCTTGGATACTCGGTTACCGTATGTTGCGACGGGCTGCAGATGTTGAACGAGTATCGCGAGGCGAAGGAAAAGGGAGATGCTTTTGCCGCCGTGATCATGGACCTGACCATTCCGGGGGCAATGGGGGGAAGGGAAGCGATGGGCCACCTGCTGGAAATTGACCCGGATGCGCGGGGAATCGTCTCAAGTGGCTACAATAACGATCCGATACTGGCATCGTACCGGGACCACGGATTCTCAGGAGTTGTTGCGAAACCCTTCACCGTGAAGGAGCTTGCCGAGGTCCTCCAGTCGGTTTTGCACCCGCGGCAACCGGATTCGTAGTCATGGCGCATTTCTCGGTGGGGCTTCGCGGAAATCCAGCCTCGTGTGAAAGGGTATTTACTCCTGTCTCCGGAAATGCAGGGGAACCATTGCGGGAGAATTAGCCGGAAAGTCCGCCAATGTGTTGCTCGAAAAGCCTGGTCAGGCTCTCAAGGTGAGCCTTTTCTTCAGCCGCAAGGAGGTTGAAGATCGTACGCACGTTCTCGTTGTTGAACCTTTCCCGCAGGTAGATGAAACGGTCGTAGGCACTGATCTCCAGGGACATGGCCAGTTCAAGGATTTCCCCTGTATCCCTTTCCCGAGCCCAGGAAAGAGCCTCGGCGAGGAGCATTCCCCCTTCCATGAGCTTTTCTTCCACAGGGACGTGCACTACCCCGGCGGGAAAATCCGCCCCCGGTTCCTTTCCCGTTAACTCCCGGTAGAGCTTGAGAAGCGCCTTGCCATGGTGCTGTTCCGCCGCTGCGAGGTGTAAGAAGAGCAACGACGCTTCATCCCCGTCGCGCCTTGCCGCAATCTCCTGGAAAAAGAGACGAGTTCCGTCTTCCAGGAGCCAGGCAAGTGCGATGACTTCTTCTGCATCCAGGTCGGCCGGAAACCAGGTCATCCCCGCCTCGGGATACCCTTCGGCAATGCCGCCGCTCCAGGCACGAATACCCCCTTTCAGGCTGTAGACGTCCACGAAACCCGCTCTCTTCAGGATGGATGCCGCGGCCTGGCTCCGCACCCCTGCAGCGCAGTAAACAATGGTCGGTATATGTGGATCCAGTTCGGTTAGTCGTTCTGGCAACGTATCAACAGGTATCAGCTTCGCTCCCGGAACATGACCGAGCCGATATTCACCAGGTTGTCGCACGTCTACAATGATGTACTCTTCTGGTTTCCGTGCGTCGATAAATGCCCTGACTTCCTCTGCTGTCCAGGATTCCATCCGACGAAAAAAATCCATGAGTGCCATGCATGACCCCTTTTGTCCTGAATACCACGGCTTGAAATTTCCGAGAAGATACTGAGTTTTTCCTTGTTGTCAGGTTTGTTTCGGAAATGCAATCCGCAAAAACATGACTAATGAAGGAATCTGTCTTGGGTAGGTAATCGACCTTTCCCGGAAGCTTCCGACCCGTCTCCTCCTTTATGACAAGGGTAATTTGTTCTGTCTTCTTGTCAATGGGGGGCGGGTCGGAAGTCTGCCGGGTAAAGCCGTCAGGTTCGTGAAGGGAGTGGTATTTTAGGAGGTGAACGAAGCGGAAACTTTCTACTGTCCCTGTTTTTTCACCTGTTTGCCATCAACCAGCTTGATGATTTCTTCGGTGAGATCTTTGACTTCAACGTTATCGCCGGAAAACAGAAGATCTTTTTTCATCACCACAGCCGCGAAGCCGTTGGCTTCTCCGTAGTCTCCGGAGGCCTTTTCGATGGATTTGTAGAGGTTGTTCAGAAGCTTCTCCTGCCGGTCTCGAACGTCCTTGTCAGCCCTTGTGACCAGCTTCCGGTATTCTTCCATCTTTTTCTGGAAGTCCTTTGCCTTGGCCTCCCTTTGTTGGGGTGATAGTGTCGCTATCTGTGCTTCAATAGTCTTCTTCTGTTTTTCCAGCTGCCTCTCTTTAGCCGTAATCTGTGACCGGTACTTTTCCGTTTTTGCCTTGATTTCGCTGTAAACGGCCTTACCCGGTACCGAATCACTGGCTATTTTTGCCATGTCTACGAGCCCTACTCTGACGGCCTGTTCCACCTTTTGGGGAAGGGCAGTCACAGGCGCCGCGGGTGAGATCGCTGTCGGCTTGGTCTCGCCGGCTGACGTATTTTGCGGGGCGGCGGCCTTTGTCTCGATGACGGCAGCCGGTTCCTCCGCACGTGCCGAAAACGACGGAAGCGCTGCAAGGGCGATGATCATCAGTGTGGTAATGCATTTTATCATGGTAGTACCTTCTTTCCGGGAGTGGGTCGGTGCAACCCGCTCCGCTTGGTAATTGGTGCAGACAGGCAACAGAATAAAACTTTTCCGGGTATTAGGCAAATAAAGAAAAGGGAAGACGGTATGCCTATCCGCCGATATCGCCGAATCGGGGAAATCTGATAAATGAAAAAAAATCTTTACAAGCCGGCGATGGTTCATATATATTTCCCGTTCACGGAGAGATGTCCGAGCGGCTGAAGGAGCACGACTGGAAATCGTGTGTGCGTTAATAGCGTACCGAGGGTTCAAATCCCTCTCTCTCCGCCATTTATTTACCACAGAAACACTGCTTCAGATAGGCAGGCAGTATCCCGGAGAGTGGCGCCGTCGGTCGACCGAGTATCGGTGCCGGGAACCGGGTAGTGCCTGTTTCGTGTTTTACGGGCATGGCTGATAGCTGGGTCCCGCGCAACGGAAGGTTATGAATCCCGTCAGGTCCGGAAGGAAGCAGCGGCAGTAACTCCCTCCGTGTGCCGCGGGGCA
>CAYSPF010000001.1:4472-20731 GCA_964432775.1 uncultured Geobacter sp. | reverse complement strand
CCAGCTATCAGCCATGCCTGTAAAGGATGAGTATTACTTTCCCGTCCCGCCGAACTCCGTATCAATAGCCGTAGACAACATAGTGATGAGGCGTTACAACCTTTGTCGTACCTTGTGTTAGCGAGAAAATGGCGGCCGCAGACGTTCGGTGACCTCATCGGTCAGGAACATGTGTGCCGGACACTGCAGAATGCCATCGAATCCGGCAGGGTTGCCCATGCATTTCTGTTCACCGGCGCCCGGGGCGTCGGCAAGACCAGTGCGGCTCGCATTCTCGCCAAGGCCCTCCAGTGCGAACAGGGGCCGGCGGCCGAACCCTGTAATGTCTGCCCGGCCTGCGAAGAAATAACTGCGGGCAACTCCGTCGACGTCTTTGAAATCGACGGCGCCTCGAATACCGGTGTGGAGGATATCAGGGAACTGAGGGAGAACATCAAGTATCTTCCATCCCGTTGCCGCTTCAAGATATTCATTATTGACGAAGTGCACATGCTCTCCACAAGCGCTTTCAACGCGCTCCTCAAGACGCTCGAGGAACCGCCTCCCCATGTGAAGTTCATCTTCGCCACGACCGAACCCCACAAGGTACCCGTCACCATTCTTTCCCGCTGCCAGCGTTTCGATTTCAAGCGTATTCTCCTCCCGAAGATAGTCGCTCGCCTGCGCCATATTGTTGGCGAGGAGAAGGTCAATGTCAGCGATGCGTCCCTGACGGTTATTGCCCGCAAGGGTGACGGCAGTATGCGTGATTCCCTCTCCACCCTCGATCAGGTCTTGGCGTTTTGTGGTGATGAGGTTGGTGATGAAGAGGTAATCGGTCTTCTCGGTGTCGTTGACCGGCGGCTATTGATGGAAACCTCTCGCACGGTCTTTGCACGGGACTGCCGCAATGCGCTCGACATCGTTGGACGTGTAGATTCCTGCGGGTATAATATGCGTCATTTCTGCCAGGAGCTTGTGGATCACTTCAGAAACCTGGCAGTGCTCAAGGTGACGGAGAACCCTTCGGAGCTTCTCGATGTCGCGGAAGCGGAGCTGGGAGAGACTCGGGAGCAGACAGCTTCCGTGACGCTGGACGAAATCCGCAGGCACCTCGCAATTCTGCTGAAGGCTGAAGCCGAGATGGCCCTGTCGGGGTTCACCAGGCTTATTCTGGAACTGGCCCTCCTGAAGATGTGCACGCTTCTTCCCGTTGTCCCCGTGGGGGAGATCCTTGAGCGACTGAAGGCTCTTGAGAAGGGCGTCGGGAAGGCAGCCCCCGCCGCCGTGCCGCGCATGTCGGGGAGTGGGGCTCCGGTCACGTGTGAAGCACCCCGAGCCCCCGCCTATACCTCTCCCCGCGTTTCGGTCGATCCGAGCCCTGTGGAAGAGGGGTGGACGGGGTTTGTCTCTTTTGTTACCAAGGAGAAAAAAAGGCTCGGCCCGGTTCTTGAGCACGGTCGGCCGCTCCGTTTTTCGCCCGAATGCGTGGAGATTGGGTTTCCGGAGGGTTCTTTGCATCTTGCCTGTCTGCAGGACGATGAGACCATGGCCTCTCTTGTGGAGATGGCGGGTCGGTACTGGAAATCTTCGCCTGCCGTCAGGGTGATACCTCTCACGGGAGAGGCGCGTGACCTGCCCTCCACCGTACGAGAAAAAAAAAATCGTGATAGGGCAGGCCGGCAGCGGGAGTTGGAGGAAAGCGCCAGAAAGAATACCATAGTATCCGCTGCACTGGAGATATTCGGCGGCGAGATCGGTGAAGTTGTGGAGATAAAGAAACATACGGATACAAAGGAGGATAGAGACTGATGTCAAAGGGTTTAGCGCAGATAATGAAACAGGCCCAGATGATGCAGCAGAAAATGGCGCGGCTCCAGGAAGAAGCCGCTCAACGAACCGCGGAAGCAACCGCGGGCGGCGGAGCGGTGACGGCGGTGGTGAATGGAAAGAACCAGATCCTTTCACTGGCCATCCGCAAGGAGGCCGTTGATCCGGAGGATGTGGAGATGTTGCAGGATCTGGTCATGGCAGCCGTCAATGAAGCCCTCAAAAAGGTTCAGGAAGACGTTGCGGCTGAGATGGGCAAAATCACCGGCGGCCTGAGTATTCCCGGCCTTTTCTGAGAACCTTTTGTCCCGCCCTTTTGGGCAAAGGCTATCTCTCTCTCAAATACTGAACGGCCCGCGCAGGTTCTATGTCCTGGCGGGCCTTTGTTATCTGCGAATACCGAAAATTCTGTTGATATTAAAGAGAGTATTCGGTGTCGTGCAGTTAATGCTTTTACTCTTTGTAGAAAACTGTTATATTCCAAAATTCATCACAAAAACAAGGATGTTTTAGTTAATCTAAAATAAATACGTACTCTTTTATTTATCATAAAAAAAGAGGTTATATTTTTTTTATAAATATGATACATTTTTCGTCATCCCTGACCAAACTCGTAGGAGAATTGAAAAAACTTCCCGGTATTGGAGAGAGGACGGCGCTGCGACTCGCTTTCCATATCCTGAAATCGCCACGGATGGGAAGGGAGCTAGCCGAAAGTCTCCTGGAAGTGAACGGCAGTGTCAGGTTCTGCTCGGTATGTTTCGGTATTACCGAGGATGATCCTTGCTGCATCTGCCGCAGCGAAAGAGATGATGGCATTATCTGTGTCGTGGAGGAGCCCCAGGATCTTCTGGCCATAGAACGGAGCGGGGCTTTCCGGGGAAGGTATCATGTCTTGCACGGCGCACTGTCCCCGCTAAACGGCATCATGCCCTCGGATCTCAGAATTGCGGATCTGCTGCGGCGGCTGGAAGTATCCGGAGTCCGGGAGATAGTTCTGGCTACCAATTTTACCGTTGAGGGAGAAGCGACGGCGCTCTACCTGAGCAGTCTCATTAAACCTCTCGGTATCAAGGTTACCCGACTTGCCCATGGCATGCCCATCGGCGGCGACCTGGAGTATGTGGACGTTGCCACGGTGCAGAGGGCGCTTGAAGGGCGAAATGAGCTTTAATCGACCCCTGATTCAGGTTCTAACGGCTGCATAGGCCGTAGAAACCGAAAATGACCGCGTCGCGGTCATAACAGCAACTCAAGGAGGAGTTCTTGCATGAAGCGCAAAATGGTTACGATCGATGGTAACACCGCTGCAGCCCATGTAGCCCATGCCACCAACGAAGTAATCGCGATTTATCCCATTACACCTTCATCGGTAATGGGTGAAATCTCCGATGACAAGAGTGCCAAAGGAGAAAAGAATATCTGGGGCACCGTTCCTCTGGTTACGGAAATGCAATCCGAAGGGGGGGCGGCCGGAGCTGTCCACGGGGCACTGCAGGCGGGCGCGCTTACGACCACCTTTACCGCGAGCCAGGGACTTCTTCTCATGATCCCGAACATGTTCAAGATAGCGGGGGAACTGACCTCGACTGTCTTCCATGTCTCGGCTCGCGCCATTGCCGCCCAGGCCCTGTCCATTTTCGGCGACCATTCCGATGTCATGGCCTGCCGCTCAACCGGGTGGGCGATGCTCTGCTCCAACAACGTGCAGGAGGTCATGGACTTCGCGCTTATCTCTCAAGCCGCCACGCTCAGTTCCCGCGTCCCGTTCCTCCACTTCTTCGACGGCTTCCGAACCTCCCATGAGATCCAGAAGGTGGAAGAACTCACCTTCGATGATATGCGGGCAATGATTGACGACGAGCTAATCTTTGCGCACCGTGCCAGGGCGCTCTCTCCCGATCATCCGGTCCTGAGGGGCTCCTCCCAGAATCCTGACGTCTATTTCCAGGGCCGCGAGACGGTGAACAAATACTACCTGGAAGCGCCGCAGATTGTTCAGAATGAAATGGACAAGTTCGCCTCGCTCACGGGCCGCCAGTACAACCTGGTCGACTACGTGGGCGTTCCGGATGCGGATCGGGTGATAGTAGTCATGGGTTCCGGCGCTGATGCCGTTCATAAAACGGTGGAAACCCTCGTCGCCCGAGGCGAGAAGGTGGGTGTGGTGAAAATCCGCCTCTATCGGCCCTTTCCCGCAGATGCCTTTGTCGCGGCCCTGCCGCCGACCGTCAGGAAGATAGCCGTTATGGACAGAACCAAGGAGCCGGGATCCCTCGGGGAGCCTCTCTACCTGGATGTCAGAACGGCCATCGGTGAAATGATGGAGGCGAAGACTGCCGGTTTCGACCGTTATCCGATCATCGTCGGCGGACGCTACGGACTGGGCTCCAAAGAGTTCACCCCCCCCATGGTGAAGGGGATTTTTGATAATTTGGCGAAGGAAACACCGAAGAATCACTTCGTCGTTGGTATCGAGGATGATGTCTGCGACACGAGCATTGAGTATGACCCATCCTTCACCAACATCGCTTCCGGCATCTACTCCGCCGTGTTCTACGGGCTCGGATCGGACGGGACGGTCGGCGCCAATAAAAACTCCATCAAGATTATCGGCGAGAAGACCGACAACAACGTGCAGGCCTATTTCGTCTACGACTCAAAGAAGGCCGGATCCGTGACCATCTCCCATCTCCGTTTCGGCAAGAATCCCATCCGTGCGCCCTATCTTATCAATCGGCCGGATTTCGTTGCCTGCCACAATTACACCTTTCTTGAAAAGTACGATATGCTTTCAAAGGCCAAGGAGGGGGCTACTTTCCTGATCTGTTCCCTCTATGACAAGGACGAGGTCTGGGACAAGATGCCGCGGGAGGTCCAGCAGCAGATCATCGACAAGAAGCTGAAGTTCTACGTGATTAATGCGGTAAAACTTGCCGAGGAACTTGGGCTCGGTGCGCGCATTAACGTTATCATGCAGACCGCATTCTTCAAAATATCCAACATCATTCCCCTTGAAATCGCCGTGAAGGCAATAAAGGACGCCATAAAGAAGAGCTACGGCAAGGCGGGCGAACGGGTCGTAGAGATGAACAATAAGGCGGTGGATGCCGCTCTGGAGAACCTCTTCGAGGTGAAAGTGCCGGAAAAAGCAACCAGCGCTATCACCATCAAACCGCCCATAAGCACGGCTGCTCCGGAATTCATGCAGAATGTCACCGCCGAAATAATCGCCGGCCGCGGCGACGGGATTCCGGTTTCCGCAATGCCGGCGGACGGTACCTTTCCTACCGCATCATCCAGATACGAAAAGCGCAACATCGCGGTTGATATCCCTGTGTGGGACAAGCAACTTTGCATTCAGTGCGGTATCTGTTCCTTTGTCTGTCCCCATGCCGCCATCCGGATGAAGGTGTATGAACCCTCGCTTCTGAAGGGGGCGCCTGACAGCTTCCTCTCCGCCGATGCCCGCGGAACGGAATTCGCGGGGCTATCGTGCACCGTACAGGTCACTCCCGAGGACTGCACCGGCTGCGGGGTCTGCGTTCACAATTGTCCGGCCAAGAGCAAGGAGAATCCTGATCACAAGGCCATCAACATGACCTTCAAGGTTCCCATCCGGGAGAAAGAAGTTGCAAACTGGGAGTTTTTCCTCACTATCCCCGACACCAATCCAAACCTGACGAAACGGGAAACCTTGAAGGGCAGCCAGCTGATAACGCCGCTGTTCGAGTTTTCCGGCGCCTGCGCCGGTTGCGGAGAAACTCCCTACCTGAAACTTCTTTCCCAACTGTTCGGGGACCGGGCGCTCATTGCCAACGCTACCGGTTGTTCTTCCATCTACGGAGGAAATCTGCCAACCACACCGTGGGCGAAACGTAGTGATGGACGTGGGCCTGCATGGTCCAACTCACTTTTCGAAGACAACGCCGAGTTCGGTCTCGGAATGCGTCTCACCGTTGATAAACTCACCGAGTCAGCCAACGAATATCTGATTCAGGTTATGGAATCCGACTGCTCAGGAGCGGCCGAGATCAAGGACATACTCACGGCCATCAAGGATGCGGACCAGTCAACACAATCCGGTATCGAGGCCCAGCGGGGACGGGTTGCTGCATTGAAAGAGAAGCTCGCTTCCTGCAATGGTCCCATCGCCAAGAGGTTCCTCTCCGTTGCGGATTATCTGGTGAGAAAATCCGTCTGGGGTGTCGGCGGTGACGGCTGGGCATACGACATAGGCTTCGGCGGACTGGACCATGTCATTGCGTCCGGCAAGAACATCAATCTCCTGGTCCTCGACACGGAAGTCTATTCCAACACCGGCGGGCAGGCCTCCAAATCAACGCCGCTCGGCGCCGTGGCCCAGTTCGCGGCCGGAGGCAAGGTCATGCCGAAGAAAGACCTGGGCCTGATAGCCATGACCTACGGCACGGCCTATGTGGCTTCAATCTCCCTGGCCAATCCGGGGCAGGCCGTGAAGGCCTTCATCGAGGCGGAACAATTCGATGGCCCGTCGCTCATCCTTGCTTACTCCCACTGCATCGCACACGGAATCGATATGACGCGCGGCATTGACGAGCAGAGGAGGGCGGTCGAATGCGGTCACTGGCCCCTGTTCCGCTACAACCCGGCCCTGGCGGCTGAAGGGAAAAATCCTCTTCAGTTGGACAGCAAGGCGCCGTCTATCTCCTTTGAGGAATATGCCCTCGGCGAGAACCGCTACCGGGTTTTGAAAAAGATCAATCCGCAGGACTCTGAAAAGTTCATCAAGCAGGCGAACGAGTGGACGGCCCGCAGGTACGCCCTCTATCTACAGATGGCAGGTATGTCGTACGACACAGGCAAGGAAAAGAAATAGAAGAAGCATAGTTGTTTCAGCCTCGGATAAACGAAAGCCCCGACGTGTACGACACGCGCCGGGGCTTTCGTTTGTGGTGATTCATGAAAATTATATAGAAATAAAGAGGTGTTTTTCGTCACCCCGGTCGATCCTGAATCGTTAAAGGTGATTTAATACCTTGCCTTGTGGGGACGCTTTTGTTATAAAATGAGCCGCTGTAAAAAAATTTCGTACAGCTTGAGGGGTATGTGCAATGGCGACTCCGCAGATGGTCATGTATGAAGACGACTTCAAGCAGTTGAATACTGTTTTAGAGAAACTGCTCAGGGAAGCCAATGCAAAGGTGATATTTCTCGTGGACAAAAACGGTCAGTTGATCTCCGGAGTAGGAGAAACGGAACGTTTCGATACCACGTCTCTCGCCTCCCTTACGGCGGGTAATATCGCAGCCACCGGCGGCTTGGCAAAACTTATCGGTGAAAAAGAGTTTTCCATCCTCTTTCATGAAGGTGAAAAGGACAACCTGCATATTTCCATCGTCGGGGGTCGTGTCATCCTGGTGGTGCTGTTCGACAGTCGCTCGTCTCTCGGGCTTGTCCGCCTGAGGGTCAAAAAGGCTTCGGAGGAACTTGCCCTGGTTTTCGAAAGGCTTGCGCAGCGGGCCGAAGAACGGGAAAAAAGCGGTGACGGCGACTTCCCCTTTGCGGAGATTACCGATGACGACATCGATAATCTGTTCAGCTAATCGATATGGCCGACTATCCCGTTGTCGGATAGAAGCCGCTCTTTGCGGCGGTTTCACAAGATCAATCCACCATCCGAGGTGATGCCAGATGTCCTTCATCAATTACGCCTCCCGTGAGATCAACTGCAAGATCGTATACTACGGTCCAGGACTTTGCGGCAAGACGACCAATCTTCAGTTTATTTACTCGAAAACTGCTCCCGAAGCCAAGGGGAAGATGATAAGTCTGGCCACGGAAACGGAACGTACTCTCTTTTTCGACTTTCTTCCGCTGGCCCTGGGCGAGATAAAGGGTTTCAAAACCAGGTTCCATCTCTACACCGTGCCGGGTCAGGTTTTTTACGACGCATCCCGAAAGCTTATTCTGAAAGGAGTGGACGGAGTAGTCTTTGTCGCCGATTCCCAGGAAGAGCGGATGGATGCCAATTTTGAATCAATCGAAAACCTGCAGATCAACCTGAAGGAGCAGGGGTATGAATTGCACAAGCTTCCCTTTGTGATTCAGTATAACAAGCGGGATCTTCCGTATGTCATTCCCGTGGAGGAGATGCGTCGGGAACTGAACGTGATGAAGGTTCCGGATTTCGAAGCCTGCGCCACTACGGGAGAGGGTGTCTTCGAGACACTGAAGGCCGTGGCGAAACTGATACTCATCGATTTGAAAAAAGGCAAATAGCATCCTTACCGCACATGGCGTTGCGCGACGCCGTTCTTTCTACCCGCCGTCATCCGTCAGTCCGTACCAGAAAGCTCCACCGTTCTTACTCCTTTCTCTTTCCACCCCGCAGTGCTTCCGTGGTGTCGCTCCTGATCCGGAAATAGCCGCGCGGGAAAACGTACCGTTCCGGACAGATTCTCATGAACCCAAGCCTTTCCGAAAAGCTTCTGCGGCTCTCAAACGCAATCTTTCCTGAGTTTTCCAGGGTTACCCTTGCGGAGCTGAAGGGCTCCGCCCCGGCTTTTCTCCTGGCCCGGCTCCTTTCCGGCTTGTCGGCGCCATGTATCATCGTGACGTCTAACACGGAGACGGCGGAAGAGTTTTTCCACGAGCTTCGTTTCTATGCGGATAGCCCCGGGGCCGTTTTTTTCTTCCCACCCTGGGATACCGCCCCCTTCGAACAGTCATCTCCCCATCCTGATATCAGCGGAGAGCGTCTCCACACTCTTGCCGCCCTTCAGGACGGAAGGGCCTTGGCGGTTGTGACACCTGTTTCCGCGCTGATGCAGAGGGTTATGCCGCGAAGGCTTCTGGGAGAGTATTCCCAGTACCTGGTGGTCGGCGAGGAGGTAGAGCGTGATACCCTCCTCCGAACACTGGTGGATCTCGGTTATTCCATGGTTCCCCTCGTCGAGGATCGGGGAAGCGCCTCGGTGCGTGGCGGAATTGTTGATATTTTCCCGCCCGATCTCCCGGTCCCGGTGAGGATTGAATTTTTTGGAGACTTCATCGAATCAATCCGTTCCTTTGACCCGGTAACCCAGCGATCTCTGAACCCGATAGATGAGCTGGTGATACTCCCTTCCCGGGAGATCATCCTTTCCGAAGACGTTGTACGGGAGTTCTCTCCCCGGCTGAAGGGGCGGTGCGACCAACTGGGCATCCCGGCAACCCGTCGGCGGGATCTTGTGGAGCAACTCCAACATGCCATCTACCCTCCGGGTTTGGAATACCTGCACCCGCTGCTGCATCCCGGACTTGAGACATTTTTCGACTACGCCGGCGCCGGGACGATCTTCGTGGAAATCGATCCTCTAGGCGTTCAGGAGGCGGAGGAGCACTTTGCGGAGGAACTGCTCGTCGCGGAGTTGAAGGCAGCGGAGACTCTCTCTATCGTCTGTGCAGGGAATGACCTCTTCCTTGGAACGGAGCGTTTGCGGGAGCTGAAGCAGGCATGCAGGATGATTGCCGTACCTCGTCTGGAACTGGCTGAAGCGAATGACACCGGTATCCTGTTCCGTTTTGCGGGGGAGGATAACAGCGACCTGAGACTGGCGCTGTCTCCCGACAGCGAAGGTGTGCTCCGGCCACTTGTTGACCGTATTTCCAGGTGGCTGGAGGAAAAATATCAGGTGAGCGTCATCTGTCATCAATGGAGTCAGATACAGCGCATCCAGGAGCTTCTCGGCCATTACGGAGTACCAATCACCGTTTCAGAAGGACGCTTCGGAGAGGGTGATCATGACGGGTCCGCGGTGCGGATCCTTATGGGAGAGCTTTCCCGCGGCTTCCGATTGCCCGGGGAAGGGCTCGCGGTTATCGCGGAAGAGGAGATATTCGGCCGCAGGGTCAAACGCCGTGATCTGTCCGAGATCCGCAAAAAACAGATCCTGGTTTCACTGGCGGAACTGAAGCCGGGCGATTTCATGGTCCATCTTGACTTCGGCCTCGGACTCTACCGGGGACTCCAACACCTGGCATTCGACGGTGTCGGCGGTGACTTCCTCCTGCTTGAATATGCCGGCAAAGACAAACTCTATCTGCCGGTTGACAGGATCAATCTGGTACAGCGCTACGTGGGGGGCGAAGGGAGCGAGCCGTCTCTGGACAGGCTTGGGGGCGCAGGCTGGGACAGAAAGAAAGCAAAGGCCCGCGAAGCAATCGAGGAGATGGCCGAGGAACTGCTCCGCATCTATGCGGCGCGGCAGGTCCATGAGGGCTTTTCCTTCGCCCCTCCCGATGATCTGTACCGGGAGTTCGAGGGATCGTTCTCCTTCGAGGAGACCCCGGACCAACTTGGCGCTATTCAGGATGTGCTGCTGGATATGGAACGTGCTCGGCCGATGGATCGTCTCGTCTGCGGAGACGTGGGGTACGGCAAGACAGAAGTGGCCATGCGCGGGGCGTTCAAGGCGGCCATGGACGGCAAGCAGGTTGCCGTGCTGGTGCCGACCACGGTGCTGGCGGCGCAGCACCTGGAGACATTCCGGTCCCGGTTCGCGGCATATCCCGTGACGGTGGAGATGTTGTCCCGTTTCCGTACTCCCCGGGAACAGAAAGAGATCCTGGAAGGAGTGAAGACGGGGAAGATCGATATCATCATCGGTACCCATCGCCTTCTGCAAAAGGATGTGCTCTTCAAGGACCTGGGGCTTCTGATCATCGATGAAGAACACCGTTTCGGGGTTTCCCACAAGGAGAAGCTGAAACAGTACCGGGCCGTTGTGGATGTCCTGACGCTCACCGCCACGCCAATCCCCCGGACCCTGAACCTGTCCCTGTCCGGAATCCGCGATCTTTCCATTATCGATACCCCGCCGGTCGACCGACTTGCCATCAAAACCTTTGTCGCGCGCTTTTCCGACGAACTGATCCGGGAAGCGGTGCTCAGGGAACTGCGACGGGGCGGGCAGGTCTTTTTCGTCCACAACCGTGTCCAGTCTATCGGCGTCATGGCCGACTATCTCCGAAAGCTCATCCCCGAGGCGAAGCTGGCTGTCGGTCACGGACAGATGCCGGAGCGTGAACTGGAAAAGGTAATGCTCGGATTTCTGCACGGGGAGTTCAATCTGTTCCTCTGTACCACGATTATCGAGTCGGGGCTTGATATCCCCTCGGCCAACACCATGATCGTCAACCGGGCAGATACATTCGGCCTGGCCCAACTCTACCAGTTGCGCGGCCGGGTCGGTCGTTCCAGCCAGCGAGCGTATGCCTATTTATTGATCCCCGGCGAGGGGGCTGTGAACTCTGATGCCCGTGAACGGCTAAGGGTCATTCAGGAGCTCACCGAGCTCGGCGCCGGATTCCGCATTGCGATGCACGACCTGGAGATACGGGGCACCGGTGACTTTCTGGGGTCACGACAGTCGGGGAACATCGCGGCGATCGGCTTTGAGCTTTATTCCGAACTGCTCGACGAGGCAGTGAGCAGGCTGAAGGGAGAAGCCATGCCGGAACGAGTTGAGCCGGAAATAAACCTGAAGGTTCCCGCTTTCATTCCGGAAGACTACGTCCCGGATCCGAACCAGCGTCTCATCATCTACAAGAGGTTCGCCCAGTCATCGGCCGAGGAGGATGTGGCCGCTGTCGGAGACGAGTTGCTGGATCGGTTCGGCAAGCATCCGTTACCCGTTTCCTACCTCCTGGAGAGCATGAAACTGCGAGTTCATCTGCGAACTCTCCTGGTCAGGAGACTGGAATTCGACGGGAAGCGTCTGGTAGTTACCTTTCATGAAAAGACCCCCGTTTCTCCCGACATTCTTATCGGTTTGATCCGCCGTTCGCCTGATGTGTACCGCTTCAGTCCTGATTTTGTTCTTTCTGCCGGTATCACCGATACCTCATTCGAGGGTATCCTCTCTGAAGCCAGAAAACTCTTGAAAAGGCTGATTTGATATGCTACGTTCGCAAGCTATTGAGATAACAACAACTACCCGGATAAAGGAGAAAATCTGTGAATTACATGAGCGCTGTCAGGGTTCTCGCGCCGATGGTTCTTGCACTCAGCCTTTGCGCCTGCAAGCCTGCCACTACCGAACAGGCGAAGAAAGAAGGGAAAACGCTGGCCGAAGTGAACGGGAATATCATTACCACCGAGGATTTCAAGACTGAAATTGACAGGCTTCCTCCCTACCTGAAGCCGATGGTCCAGTCTGATGAAGGAAAGAAAGAGCTGCTGGACAGCATGGTTGTCCGGGAGATCATCCTGGAGCAGGCCAAGAAGGACGGTATCGATAAGGACAAGGATGTGGCCGCCAGGCTGGAAGACCTGCGCAAGCGGCTGATCGTCGAAACCTATCTGAAAAAGAAGGTGGAGAAAGAGGCCCAGATTTCCGACGCGGAGATGAAGAAGTTCTATGATGAAAACAAGGAAAAGTTCAAGGCCGGTGATCAGGTGAAAGCGAGCCATATCCTGGTGAAATCGGAAAAAGAGGCCGAGGATATCCTTGCCCAGTTGAAAGGCGGCGCGAAGTTTGATGAGCTTGCGAAGAAGTTTTCCACCGATTCGACAGCGGCGAAGGGGGGAGATCTCGGATGGTTTCCCAAGGGCGCCATGGTACCCGAGTTTGACAAGGTTGCATTCGGCCTGAAGGAAGGGGAAATGTCGGGGATCGTGAAGACCCAGTTCGGCTTCCATATTATCAAGGTAACCGGGAAACGGCCTGCCGGTATCACTCCCTTTGAAGAGGTGAAGGAGCAGATCAAGGCCAACCTCCTTCCCACCAAACAACAGGAAATATTTGTGAAGATGAAAGACGAACTGAAGAAAAGCGCAAAGGTTTCCATAAAGGAAGATGTGCTGAAGAGCCTAGACACCAAGACACCCGATAACAAAGGCGGGGCGGTTGCTCCAACGAAATAGCCGGAAACGTAAAAACGGGAAGGCAAGGAGAAATCCTTGCCTTCCGTGTATCCGCACCTTACTCAATAAGAAATGAAACCATGATGAAACTATTATTTATCATTCTTGCAGCTCTCTTCCTAGCGCTTCCGTCACGTGTCTCCGCTGAACTCATTAGCGGCATCGCCGCACTTGTCAACGATGAACCGATTACCACCTACGATGTTGACAAGGAGCGAGAGGGCATTGAAAAAGGTCTGGATGACAAGAAACCCCTTGATGCTGCCGCCAAGGCCCAGTTGCGGCAGGCGGCCCTCGATGCTCTCATCAACAAGAAACTCATCCAGCAGAAGATCAAGGAACTGGACGTGAAGGTTTCCGATGAGGAGGTGCGTCAGGCAATTGAGGATGTGAAGAAGACGAACAACATCACCCAGGAGAACCTTACGGCGGCGCTGGCATCCCGCGGGATATCCTTTGACGATTATAAGGCCCAGTTGAAGGAACAACTGGAGAGGCTTCGCCTGATCAGTCTTGAGGTGCGCTCCAAGATCCAGATCGGCGAGAAGGATGCGCAGGATTACTACGCGGCGCACCCCGAAGCATTCCAGGTTGACGAGGCGTTCCGTGTACGCCAGGTGTTCTTCACGTTGACTCCCCAGGCAACGGAAGATGAGCGGAAGCGGGTTGTCTCGACCGCCGAGAAGGTTCTTGCGGAGGCGCGTGGAGGGGCTGATTTCGCAGCCTTGGCGAAGAAATATTCCCAGGACCCATCCGCCAAGGAAGGGGGAGACCTCGGGTATCTGAAAAAGGGAGACATCCTCCCGGAAATCGAGAATTCACTGGTGAGCCTGAAACCGGGGGATGTCAGTGGATTGATCAGGACTCCGGTCGGGATCCATATTATGAAGCTGGAAGAATACCGCCAGGGAAAACGTCAGACCTTTGAGTCGGTAAAGACGGAAATCGAGGAACGACTCTACAAGAAGAAATCCGAAGAGCGTTTCACCCAGTGGCTTGACGAACTCCGCAAGAATGCGGCAATAGAAATCAGATAGAAACCGGCAACCGGTAGAAAAACCGACCCTCCTCAGATCCCCGTTTCCGCCAGTTCCTCGATCAGCTTCTTCTGCGGCGCGGACAGGTGACTTGGGACCTTGACGGTTATCTTCACGTACAGGTCACCCTTGGATGCCTTTCCCATATGGGGGAAGCCGAATCCCTTCAGCCGAATCTTGGTGCCGGGCTGAATCCCCGCGGGAACCTTTACCCGCTTGTTTCCCTCCAGGGTCGGCACCTCCAGTGAGGCGCCCAGCGCTGCTTCGCTGAATCGGATTTCCCGCTCCACCACGATATCATCACCTTCCCTGCAGAAGACCGGATCGGTTCCTACCTTGATCGTAAGGTACAGGTCTCCTGCCGGGCCACCCTGGCTACCCTTCTCTCCCTTACCCTGAACCCGCAGTTTTGCGTCATTTTCAATTCCCGGTGGAATTTTTACCGACAGTTCTTCTCTCTCTCCGTCACGCAGGAACGAAACCCTTTTTTCCCCTCCCTCCGCGGACTCCCGGAAGGTAATGGGGAATTCCATGGCATAATCGTTACCCTTCTGCTTTCGCGGACGATACCGGCCTCCTCCTTGAAAACCACCGCCGAAGATACGGGAAAAGATGTCTTCCGCGCCGACTCCCGTGCCCTGGAAAATGTCGCCGAAGTCAGCGTTGCGAAAGATGTCCTCCTGGGAAAATCGCTGGTGGAATCCTGTCGAGCCGAACTGGTCATACTGCTCCTTCTTCTGAGGATCGGACAGCACTGCGTAAGCTTCGCTTATCTCCTTGAACCTTTCTTCCGCCTCTTTATTGCCGGGATTTTTGTCGGGGTGATATTTTACGGCCAGCTTGCGGTACGCCTTTTTAACATCCTCCGGGGGGGCGCCTTTTTTCACGCCGAGAGTCTGATAATAATCTTTCGCTGTCATGGGGCTGCAATCCTTTCTCGTGGTGACGTATCCCGAATGTAATCCCTGTTTCCGTTCATGTCAACTGCGCAGGCCTTTTCTCCTTGACAGAAGCACCGCCACGTTTACTATGGTGACGCAAGGATATTTGCTGCCAGCCGTACGTGCGGCAGAGGCTTCCGCTGGCGCCGGAAGCAGTGACCGGAGGGAGAATCGATGAAAAGGGCCGTTATTATCGGAGGGGGTATTTCCGGACTTGCCGCGGCATTTCTTCTGCGGAACAGGGCCGGGGAAGAAGGCGAGAACCTGGAGATTACCGTTCTGGAAAAGGAGAACAGGCCGGGCGGAAAGATCCGGAGCATCAAGGCCGACGGGTATCTCTGCGAATGGGGGCCCAACGGTTTTCTGGACAGCAAACCCCAGACCCTTGAGCTATGCGATACCCTTGGCATCCGCAATCTGTTGCTGCGGAGCAACGACGATGCCCGGAAAAGATACATATTTTCCCGCGGAATGCTCCACCGTCTTCCGGAGAACGGGACTTCCTTCTTTGCTTCGAAACTGATTTCCTGGCCGGGCAAACTTCGCCTCGCCCTGGAACCCTTCGCGCCCGGTCCCCCTGCCGGGCTTGATGAGACGCTGGCCGCCTTTGGGCGGAGAAGACTCGGGAAAGAGGCCTTGCAGAAACTCATCGCCCCCATGGTGTCCGGAATTTTTGCCGGTGATCCGGAGACAATGTCGCTGAAATCATGCTTTCCGCGTATCGCCGAGCTGGAAAGAGACTACGGCGGACTGATCATGGCCATGCTGCGGCTTGCAAGGAAGAAGCGTCGCGAGAGGGCGGAGGGAAAGGTTGTGTCGAGCGCGGCAGGACCGGGCGGCGTCCTCACCTCGTTCCGTAACGGTATTCAGGAGCTGACGGACGTGCTCGTCGGGCGTCTGGACAACAGTACGGTGAGCACCGGGCAGGGGGCAGTGAAGATCCGTACCGGAGAATCCCTCCCGTACAGGGTTATAACTGAAACAGGGGATAGTGACGCCGATCTGGTGATTGTCGCGGCCCCTTCTTTTGCGGCTGCCGGACTACTGGATGAGCTTGACGGAGGGATGGCGAATCTACTCAGGGAGATTCCCTATGCGTCCATGACCGTGGTCTGCTTCGGATATGAAAGGGAGAAGATTGAACACGACCTGAACGGGTTCGGATACCTGATTCCCAAGGAGGAGGGTATGGGTACCCTGGGAACTCTCTGGGACTCCAGTATTTTTTCCGATCGGGCGCCGGAAGGGTATGTGCTTCTGCGCAGCATGCTGGGGGGCGCCTGTTTCCCCGAGTATCTGGAGTTGCCGGATGACGAGGTTGTCAGGCGGGTGAGGAGTGATCTGAAAACCACCATGGGGATCAAGGAACCGCCGGCGTTCGTCCGCATCTTCCGCCATGAGAAGGCGATTCCCCAGTACACCGTCGGGCACGGAGAGAGGCTGCGCCTGTTGGATGAGAGGCTGGAGTCCCATCCGGGCCTGCTGCTGACGGGGAATTCCTATCGCGGCATCGGGCTGAACGATTGCGTGGCTGCCGCCGCACGGGCGGCGGAGCAGGGGGTGAAATATCTTCTGGGGAGGTGA
>CAYSPF010000001.1:0-4372 GCA_964432775.1 uncultured Geobacter sp. | reverse complement strand
TGGTCCATCTCGTGCTGGATGGCAACCGCCTCGAAGCCGCTCGCCTCGATCTCGCGGAGTATTCCCTCCTTATCCAGAAAACGGACGGTGATTTCCACTGACCGCTCCACATCTCCCGTGTAATCCGGGACGCTCATGCATCCTTCGCGCATGACAGCCGCCCCTTCCCGCCGGGTTATCTCGGGGTTCACCATGACCAGCAGGCCGTGATTGTTGTCCCTGCCGTGCCTGTTCGCCGAGACATCAACAACGCAGACTTTCAGGGAAACGCCGATCTGCGGTGCGGCAACACCCACCGACCCGGGACCGGCGCTCATGGTGTCGACGAGGTCCTGAATCAGACACGCAATTTCATCGTCAATGGCGGCAACGGGCAGACAGGCCTGTTTGAGTATCGGGTGGGGATAGGAAATAACGACGCGGGCAGGCATGGGGTTACAGGGAAACCGGCGTCACGGAACGGACCCCTATTTCCACATTGAGCTCCTTTTTCAGTTTCTCCAGCAGTCCGCTGACGTCTTCTACCCCGATCCCGTCAGGAAGCACCGCTTCCAGCATCAGCACGTAGACCGGCTCCTCCGGTGTTCCGATAAGCTTGGTGTTCATATCGCTGATAGTGATACCCCGATCCGCAAGCTCCCGAGTCACGCGGAAGACGATACCAGGTTGATCCGAACCGTAGACGGAAACCATGCACAGTTCACCGGTGGGTGTCTCGTATCGCATCTCGTCACTGGAAAGGGTCCTGACAAAGACGGAGAGCTGCATCGTTTCCCCGAATGCCTTGAAGTCTTCCTGGAGTCGCGTCTTGCTGAAGGGTTTGGCGTGTGAAACAATCAGTATCATGGCGAACTCACCGCCCAGCATGGTGCTGCTGGAGTCCTCGATATTGCATCCGAGACGGAACAGCACCTCCGCCACGCCGGCAACGATGCCGGGCCTGTCCTTTCCGATGATGGTTACCGCAAAATGGACCGTCGTTTCAGTGCTTCCCTCCATGGAACCTCCTTCGGGATCCCCCTCCTCATGATTGTATGGCAGCGGGTGTCGGGTGAGAAGTGGAAGTATATACCATACCTTCGCGCGCCTCGGAAGGGAAAAAAACCGATGCTCTCTATCGAGGAGATCGAGTCACCTCAGCATCCAGAAGCTCCCGGACCTTTTTCAGCAATGTCGCGGGCGTCATCGGTTTGCTGAGAAAATTAAACCCTTCCGTGATAATCCCCTTCTGCTGGACGATGTCCGCCGTATAACCGCTTGTGAAGAGGATCTTGACGTCCGGACGGATGTCGCTGATCTTGGCATAGGCCTCTCTGCCGTTCAGTTTCGGCATCACCACATCCATCACCACCAGATCGATCTCGTCGCGGTAGCGAAGAAACTGTGTCACGGCTTCCTCACCGTCATTTGCTTCGACGATCCGGTAGCCGAAGGTTTCCAGGACCGTCCGGTTGAGATTCCTCACCTCGGGGTTGTCCTCCACGACAAGGATGGTTTCCGTGCCGGCCAGGGGAAGCGCGGGTATTTCTTCGTCAAGGATTCCCGGGAGGGATTCTTTCGGGGTCAAGGGGAGATAGATGCGGAAAGAAGTCCCTTTTCCCGGTTCGCTGCCGACGGTGATGTGCCCATTGTGTTGCTTGATAATACCATACACCATGGAAAGGCCCAGGCCGGTCCCTTTTCCCACTTCCTTTGTGGTAAAGAAAGGTTCGAAGATTCTTTCCCGGAGGTCACGTTCCATACCGGTTCCGCTGTCGGTTACGATGAGGACGGCGAAGCGGGTTAAGGGGAGTGCTCCGGCATCAGCAAGGAAGTCATCGGGTGGCTGCTCCTCTCCCGTCTCGATGGTCAGGATGCCCCCCCCGGGCATGGCGTCGCGAGCGTTGGTGGCGAGATTTATCAGCACCTGATCAATCTGTCCCGAATCGGCCAGGACGTTCAGTTTCCGATTCGAAAGGAACAGTCGAAGCTCGATGTCCTCGGTGATCAGTCGTGTGAGCATCTTCTCGATGTTTGTCACGATCTCGTTCAGGTCGGCCGGACAGAGGTTGATAATCTGTTTTCTGCCAAAGGCGAGGAGGCCCTGGGTGAGTTTCGTTGCCCGGTCTGCCGCCGACAGTATCTGTTTGAGATGGCCGCGCGCGGGGTCGTCCTTATTCATGCCCATCTCCAGCAGGGTTCCGAAGCCGATGATGGCGCAGAGGATATTGTTGAAATCGTGGGCGACCCCTCCGGCGAGTTGGCCGACCGCCTCCATTTTCTGGGCATGAAGCAGTTGCGCTGCGAGGTGCTCCTTTTCCTCCTCCCGAATCCGCAAAGATTCCGCCATGGCATTGAAGGCGGCGGACAGCTCTCCTATCTCGTCTCCGGTTTTCACCGGCATTCTTTCCACCGCTATTCCTGATCCCAACGCATTGACCTGCTTTTTGAGGCTGTTGAGCGGTTTTGAAATCCCCCTGGCCATGTAGTAGGCAATAACGAGGGCACACACGAGAAAGGTGAGGCAGATGAATACACTTTTCAGGACAAGGCCGCGGAAGGCCTCGTTCAGACTCTTCGTGTCCAGCGAGACTCCGACGAAACCGATGATTGACTGGCTCCGTTGCACGGGGCCGTCGGTGAACAGAAGCGCTTCATCGGGAGAATAGCCGGGAGAAGACCGGATAGCGGTCCAGAATTCGATGGTGGATTCCTTGATCAGGGAAAGCGGCGCAACGCTTTTTTGAACTGCCGTGACATCGAACGGCGGTTTTCCGGAATCCGCATCAGTTCTCCCTTTGACTGCGTCTTCGGTAGAGCGTCGTTCGCTCAGCAGCTTCCCCTCCGCGGTGTAGACCCTGACGGAGATCGTCTCCTTTTGTGCCAGCACTGAATTCATCGGTTCGGTGAGTAGTTCGGTGTTCTCGGCAAACACGCCTATTCGGCAGCTGTCGGCAAGCTGCTGCGTCAACAGGCTGCCCTTGTTCATGAGGATTTCCCGAATGGAGGAGCGCTCCCGATGAATGAAATAACCGGTAAACGCCAGTGTTATGATGATGATGGAAAGGGCCTGGGCGAGAAAGATCTTGGTCGCGAAGCTTCCCGGTGCTTTCTTCGGCAGGTTTTTCAGCCATTGCGATAGCATCATGGTCCCTCTTCGTCCATAACTCGGAATGTCTTAAGGGCCTTACTCTCCGGGATGATCCCCAATTTCGCGGCAACCGCGCGGTTGATAACGGGACTCAGCCGTTCGGCATCGGCTTTGGGAATGTCCCCGGCCTTTGCTCCGGAACGGATTCTCTCGGCCATCTCTCCTGCCTGTTTCCCCATTCCGGTTGTATCCAGTCCGAGGGAGATGAACGCGCCCATCCGCAGATACCTGTCGGAGAAGGTCAAAACAGGTATCCGGGAGCGGATGGAGAAAAGGAACAGCGATTCCACCGCCTCGGGGGTCGTGAAGGTACTGTCGGGGAGCATCCAGTAGAGATCCAGATCCTGCGGCAGATTTTCCAGTTGGCGGGGAAGGTCCTTTGCCCGCTCCGCGCGCCGCGCTATCAGTCGGAGTCCCGCTTTTTCAGCGGCCGCATGTACCTTTGCAGCGATAGTGCCCGTCTGCTTCGGGTTGTAAACGAGACCGATTTTTTTTACGGTGGGGAGGACCTTCAGCAGGACGCCGAGCTGTTTCTCCGGCGCGATGTTCATGCTGATGCCGGTGATGTTGCTCTCGTTGTCGAGCACGGAGTCGGGATTCAGCACCATGCAGTAGATGATGGGGATGTCGCGGATCTTTTTTACCCGTGCCAGGGCGTCAATTCCGATGGCAAGGATCAGATCGGGTCCCCGTCGGCGAATCTCCCTGACGGAGTCTTCTCCGTTCGCCTCCGACAGGATCAATTCGGAGACCCTGGCGTTTGTGGTGTCCCGAAAGCCGCGCACCACCTCGACGTAGGGTTTTGCATGGTATTTCTGAACCACGAGGACGTCCCAGGCGAAGGCCGACGGAGCCGACAGGAGCAGGAGAAAAACCGTGATGGGTATCCAGGAAGGTCTCATGAAAAGGAATGTGGACAAATGGTATGGTTTTTGTTAGGTTGCCGAAAGTTTCCAATAAATTGAATTCGATTTTTTTTCCTTTACACTATTCACTAAACGCTAGACCCGCTTCCTTAAAACACCTTTATTGAGGGCTTCCGCAGATTATGCATAAATATTTTGCTAAAACAATAGTCTTCTTTCTGCCGATGCTATTTGTTTTGTTATGCAAAATCCCGGCCCATGCCCAGCCGGAGCGGGAGATGACCACCCTGAAGATGTTCTACGACGAGGACGACATCGTCGTTACACCCACACGGTATCCCAAGTCCATCTCCCGGGTAGGGGAGAACGTCACCAT